>DATHVR010000001.1:0-13878 GCA_035461175.1 Acidimicrobiia bacterium
CCGCTCTGCTGGAGCTTCTCGACGACCCCTCGCTGGGATCGCCGGCATGGGCCTACCAGCAGTACGACCACATGCTCTTCCTCAACTCCGTGGTCGGGCCCGGCAACGACGGCACCCTGCTGCGGATCAAGGAAACCGACAAGGGCCTGGCGGTTTCCACCGACGGCAACGGCAGCCTGTGCCACCTGGATCCCCGCCGGGGATCGGCCCGCCTCGTCTTCGAAGCTGCCCTCAATGTCGCCATGACCGGAGCCGAGCCCAGGGCGGTGGTGGACAACCTCAACTTCGGCAACCCCGAAAAGCCCGAGATCATGTGGCAGTTCCGCGAGACGGTGGAAGGGATCTCCGAAGCCTGCGAGGCGCTGGGGATCCCGGTCGTGGGCGGCAACGTCTCGTTCTACAACGAGACCGACGGAATCGACATCTATCCCACTCCGATCGTCGGCCTGGTGGGGATGGTGGAGCCGATCCCGCCCCTCGCCCCGCGCCTCGACCGGGTCGATTCCGGCATGGACCTGTGGGTGGCCGGACCCGACGACCCCATCAGCCTGAGTGGCTCTGCCTTCGAGAAGGTCACCTTCGGACACGTCGGCGGCCGTCCCACCGCCCCCGACGCCACCATGGCCCGGGCCGCCATTCGCCTCGCCGCACAACTGGTGGCAGAAGGTGTCAGCCCCGCCCTCCACGACATCTCCGACGGCGGTCTCGCCGTTACCGTGGCCGAGATGGCGATCGCCTCCGGAGTAGGCGTCTCTCTCGAATACCGGGACTGGCGCCACCTCTTCTCCGAGGACCCGCATCGCTTCGCCTTCGCCGCCCCACCGGATGTGGAGGCGAGGATCCGGGAGATGGCCGAGGAGGCGGGGATCCCCGTGCACCGCATCGGTGCCTTCGGTGGGACCGAGATCGCCTTTCGCCGGGGCGGAGCCACCGCCATGGTCGACCTGGCCACCGCCACCACCACCTATCACAACGCCATCCCCCGCCGGATGGCCGCTCCCGCCTGATTGTTCTTCGCAAGGACGTCACCCCCGGGAATGGGCGCCCCGCCTGCCCGGAACCGGCCGTGGCAGGCCTCGTCCTGGAGATCGGCGGGGTTTTCGTGTCACACCCCCTGGGTAGATTCAAAGGTATGAACGTGGCATACATTGAAACCACCCGCCGGGACTCCGATGCCCTGGCCCAGGCGCTGGCCGCCCTCACGGAGGCCGGGATCGAGTTCGAGGTGGTGTGCTCGGGACCGGATGCGTCCTGTCCCGATCTCCACTCCTCGGCCGCCGCTTGAGCGTCCCCCGCTCGAACGTTCGCCGCTTCACGTCCTGACCTAGGTGTCGCCGCCCGGGCGGTTACGCTGATTCCTCGTGGCCCGCACCATCGGAATCCTCACTGCCGGCGGCGACTCTCCTGGTCTCAACGCGGCCATCCGGGCGGTGGGCAAGGCCGCCGACAAGGCCTACGGCATGCAACTCCTCGGCTTCCGGGACGGCTTCCGGGGGCTGATGCAGAACCGTTTCGTTCGGCTCGGTCCCGAGGACCTGGCCGGGATCCTCGATCGCGGCGGCACCATCCTCGGCACCAGCCGGGCCCGGGTCCACAAGATGGACGTGGGCAACGGCAAGCCGATGGACATGCGCCCGATGATGCTCAAGACCGTCGAACAGCATCAGCTCGAGGCCGTCGTGTGTCTGGGCGGCGGCGGAACCATCAAGAACGCCCTCCGTCTCGCCGAGGTGGGGATCCCCGTCCTCACTCTCCCCAAGACGATCGACAACGACGTCTTCGGGACCGACGTCACCTTCGGCTACGACACCGCCGTCAACATCGCCACCGAGGCGATCGACCGGCTGCATTCCACCGCCCACAGCCACCATCGGATCGTGGTGGTGGAGTTGATGGGCCACAACACCGGATGGCTGGCACTTGGATCCGGGCTGGCTTCCGGGGCGGACGTCATCCTCATTCCCGAGATCCCCTACGACGTCGACGCCGTCGCCGAGAAGATCCTCCACCGCAAGGCGGTGGGATCGCCTTTCTCGATCGTGGCCGTCGCCGAGGGGGCTCTGTCGTCCGATGAGGCCACCGAGTACGCCCGCCTCAAGGAGGCAAAGCGGAACTCGGAGGGCGAGGCGAAGGCCGCCGCCAAGGCGGCGATCTCCGAGTTCGAACAGGCCCAATCACGTTCCACCGAACACCTGGCCGGGGAACTGGAGACGCGCACCGGCCTCGAATCCAGGGTCACGATCCTCGGCCATGTTCAACGGGGCGGCACTCCCTCTCCCGCCGACCGCCTGCTCGCCACCCGCCTCGGCGTGGCCTGCGCCGATCTGATCGCCGAGGGGGTGCGGGGAGTCCTGGTGGCCGCTCGCGGAGAGGGAACCGAAGCCGTCGACCTCAAAGAAGTGGCCGGCAAGCGCCGCATGGTCCCCCTCGACCACCCCATGATCCACTCCACCCGCCAGTTGGGTATCTCGCTGGGAGACTGAGGACCCTGTTCGACCCAGAACCCACCATCCACCACTCGAGACCCTCCAACCGCGAAACGGGCAAACCCGTCTCCCACTCGCCCCTACCTCCCGCCTCCGCAAGCTCCGGCGGCAGGAACCTTCCCCCACTGCGTGGGGGACAAAGTCTGCTCCCACCACTCACCACTCGAGACCCTCCGACGCGAGGCGGGCGAACCCGTTTCCCCCCTAAAGGCTCACGAAGGCGGCGTTGCGGGCTGTGGCGGTCATCTCCTCGATCGCCTCGTCGTCCATTCCCAGCACCGTGCGGACGATGTCCGCCTCCCGCGACATGGTGGTGCGGCTCATCAGCCGGTTGTCGGTGTTGAAAGTCACGGCGAATCCGGCCCGATAGAGCACCGGTAATGGATGCTCCTCCAGCGGGATGCTGCCGGTGGAGGCGTTGGAGGTCGGACACACCTCGAGGACGATGCGACGATCGTGGATCATGGACGCCACCGGACCCAGTTCCACGATGTCACCGTCCTCTACCACGCAGTCGCGCATGATCTCCACCCCGTGCCCGATCCGCTCCGCTCCCAGTTCCACCGCCTGGCGCATGTAATCCGGTCCCTCGGCCCCGGCCGCCTCGCCGGCATGGATCGTTAGACGCAGACCGCCGTCACGGGCCCGGCGAACCGCAGCAACGTGGAGCTCGGGGGGAAACCCGGCCTCCGGCCCGGCCAGGTCGAACCCGACGATGCCGGCGTCGCCCACCGCCAGCGAGCGCTCGACTACCTCGTCGGAGTCGGTCAGGTGCCGGAGGGCGTCGACGATGAACCCCCATGTGATCTGATGCTCTCCGGCCGCAGTACGCAGGCCGTCGCACACCGATTCCAGGGTCTCCTCGATGGTGAGCCCATGAAAGGCGGTGAGACTGGGAGCGAAACGGATTTCGGCGTGGGCGACGCCGTCTGCGGCCAGGTCGGCGAGGGACTCGTAGGCGACGCGGTGCAATGCTTCCGGCGTCGACATCACCGCCACCGTGTGATCGAAGGCCTCGAGGTACCTCTCCAGCGAGCCGGCCTCGAACTGGTCGAGGTAGGCGGCCAGGACGTCGGGATCGTGGGTGGGAAGACCGGTATAGCCGGAGTCGTCGGCCAGTTCGATCAGCGTGGAGGGGCGCAGCCCACCGTCCAGATGATCGTGGAGGAGCACGAAAGGTGTCATCGGGCGCACCCTAACTTCTCCTGTCTTCCTCGGTCCGTGGCATCCTGACGTCTGCATGGCCGTTCCCCGCTCGATTCTCTCCCCTCAACTCCTCCCGGCCTCGATCGCCATCTTCACGACGGTGGCGATCGTCGCCTTCGAGGGCCTGGCCATCACCGCCGCCCTCCCGGATCTGGCCGCCGAACTGGGCGATGTGGCACTCCTGCCCTGGGTGATAACTGCCTTCCTTCTCTCTTCGGCGGTGGCCACCGCCGTCACCGGCGCCTTCATCGACTCTCTAGGCACATCCACCGTGTTCCGCTGGGCCACGGTCGGGTTTGCCCTCGCCTCACTGGTGGCGGCGGTCGCCCCTTCCATGTGGGTTCTGGTCGCATCCCGTATCCTCCAGGGCGCCTCGGGTGGAGCGATCATCTCGGTGGGGATCGCCGCCGTCGCCCTGGTCTACCCGCCCCACCTGACCGGGCGCGCCCTGGCCGCCAACTCGAACGTGTGGGGCCTGCTTGGATTCGCCAGTCCCGCCATCGCCGCCGCCATGCTCGAATTCGGGTCCTGGCGATGGATCTTCCTGCTCATGGTCCCGATCTGCCTGGTGGCGTTGGCGGCGGGGTGGAAGACGCTGCCGCATGCCGTGCAACCCGGCACCCTCCATGTCGACTGGGTCTCGGTTGCCCTGCTCATCCTGACGGTGGGCCTGGCTCTGGGAGCGGTCTCCGACATCGCCCCCACCTCGCTCCTGTTGGCCGGGGCGGGCGTCGGAGCCGGGGCTCTCCTGTGGCGTCGGGCCGGGAGCCAGCCCGCCCCGTTGGTGGACCCGCGGTTCATGCGCGCGTTTCCTTACGGCCACCTCGCCGTGTCTGCCTCCCTGATCCTCGCCGCCATGGGCGGGTTGTCGGCCTACCTGCCGATCTACGTGCGCGGGGGCCGGGGTGGCAGCGCAGCGGTGGCCGCCTGGTCGGTCCTGTGGCTGACGATCGGATGGACGGTGGCCGCCAATGTCGCCGGACGGGTCACGGACCGCGTCAGCGAACGCTCCGTACTGCGCGTCGGGGCCACTACCGCCCCCATCGCCATCCTGGTCGCCTGGGTGGCCGTCTCCACCGCCGCTCCCCTTCCACTGGTCTTTGCCGCCTTCTTCTTCATGGGGACTGCGGTGGGGACGGTCACCAACGCCGCCCTCCAACTGGTTCGGCACGCCGCTCCAGCCAATCTCGCCGGAAGAGCGACCTCGGCCCACGCCTTCCTGCGCACGATGGGGATGTCGCTCGGGGCAGGACTGGTGGGGGGTGTGATCCTGGCCGTGGTGGCGGCGCGGCTTCCCGACGTCTCCCAGGTACGCGACGCCCTCGCCGGGGAGGCCACCGACCTCTCCGGTGGGGCGGCGGCGGCCCTGGCGGACGGCTTCGCCATCGCCCATCTCGTCGCCCTGGGCCTGACCCTCCTGGCTGCAGTAGTGAGCTGGCGCACGGACGAGATCCCCCGCTCGTCCCGTCACCAACACTCCGACGAGGCCCGTCAGCAACCGGGATCTGCGTAGGCTGGAAATGTCTACGAAGAAGAGGGGCAATGCTCGGAAAAATCGTCTGGAAGCTGACCAAGAATCTTCCCCGGGCGCTGATGATCGGCACCGGAGCCGGACTCGCCTGGTCGAAGCTGGCGGTCAACCACAACATGCCACTGGGACCGGCGCTTCCCGGATCGAGACTCGCCCTCGACGACGGCTCCGGCGGGCACATGACCCTCTACGGCGACGCCGACGGCAGCGGGTCCCCGGTTCTACTCGTGCACTCGGTGAATGCCGCCGCCTCGGCCTACGAAATGCGGCCCGTGTACAGCCGGCTCCAGGACCAGCGCCCGGTGTGGGCATTGGACCTGCCCGGCTACGGCGACTCCGAACGGGGTGACCGGGCCTACACACCCCACATGATGGCGGGGGCGGTGACCAGTGCCCTCCAACACATCGGCCGCCCGACCCACGTCGTCGCCCTCTCGCTGGGTTGTGAGTTCGCCGCCCGCTCGGCCGGGGAGCACCCCGAGCTGGTCCAGAGCCTTTCCCTCATCTCGCCCACCGGTTTCGGATCTCCCCGCGGGGACGACTCGCCCATGGCGGGGTTCCTGGAGTTTCCGCTCTGGTCCCAGGCGATCTACGACGGCATCGCCAGCCGGCCCTCGATCCGCTACTTCCTGGGTAAGAGCTTTGCCGGACCGGTCGACGAGATGATGGTCGACTATGCCTACCGGACCTCGCACCGCTCCGGAGCCCGTTATGCCCCCATCGCCTTCCTCACCGGACGCCTGTTCTCCCCGGACGCGGCCACCGAGCTGTATCCGATGGTGACATCGCCGACCCTGGTCCTCTACGACCGCGACCCGTTCACCGGCTTCACCCGCCTGCCCGAGTTCGTGGCCGGTGCCGATGACTGGGAAGCCGAACGGATCGCCGGTACCAACGGTCTCCCCCACTGGGACAAGCCGACCGAGACCATGAACGCCCTACTCGGCTTCTGGGAGCGCCACGAAGAGTGACCTCACTCCCGGACCGATACCAGCGTCTGCGGGTGGTGCCGGGCGAGTCCGGCGTGACCGAAGTCGTCTTCGACAACCCCGACCGGTTCAACGCTCTCGACGCCGCCGGCCATCGCGAGCTCGCCTACGTCTGGCGCGACCTCGATCACGACGCCGCTACCCGGGTCGTGCTGCTGCGGGGTGAGGGGCGGGCATTCTCAGCAGGGGGCGACTTCGAGCTGATCGAGGGACTGATCGAAGACCCGGAGGTCCATCGCACCACCCTGCGCGAGGCGCGGGACCTGGTCCGCAACATCATCGAGTTCTCCAAGCCGGTCGTGTCGGCGATCCACGGCCCGGCGGTGGGAGCGGGTCTGGCGGCGGCGCTCCTGGCCGACATCCCCGTCGCCGGCCGCTCCGCCCGGATCCTCGACGGCCACACCACTCTCGGGGTGGCGGCGGGCGACCATGCCGTCGTCATCTGGCCCCTGCTGATCGGGATGGCAAAGGCCAAGTACCACCTGCTCACCAACGAGCCGCTCTCGGGCGAGGAGGCCGAGCGACTCGGATTGGTGGCCCGGGCAGTGGACGACGAGGAGGTTCTGGATACCGCCCGCGCCCTCGCCCGCCGCCTGGCCCGGGGCTCGCAGGAGGCCCTGTCGTGGACGAAGCACACCCTCAACCACTGGCTCCGAGATGCCTACCCGGCCTTCGATGCCTCGCTGGCCTACGAGTTTCTCGGATTTCTCGGCCCCGATGCCACCGAGGGCCTGCGGGCGGCGAGAGAGAAGCGTCCGCCTCGCTTCTGAGCGGAACGACCAGTTGCAGCGGCCCGGCGACGGCCGGGCTATCGGGAGAGGTGACGGGTGAGGAAACCGGTCACGTCGGGCAGGTGGGGGGCGAATCGCTCCAGGTCGCTGTGGGTCCCGCCCGCCACCAACAGG
The DNA here is from genome assembly GCA_035461175.1 of Acidimicrobiia bacterium. GTDB lineage: Bacteria > Actinomycetota > Acidimicrobiia > Spongiisociales > ZC4RG35 > DATHVR01. The sequence continues at coordinate 7,118 of DATHVR010000001.1, forward strand.
ACCTCGGCCCGGGGCTGGGCCGCCGCCAGTTCGTGCATGCTGGCGACGGGGACCACCGCGTCGGCGTCACCGTGCACCAGGAGTAGCGGCGAATCGACCAGCGGGATGCGATGGCGCGGGGCGAAGTCCTCGAACCGCGCCCCGATGATGCGCTGGACGACGGCCAGGACCGCGCCCAGCACCGGGCGGGGGAGATTCGCCATCAGCTCCCGCATGAGATCGCCGGGGTCGGCCGGCGCCGCCACCGACACCAGGGCGTCCGGCGACCGGCCCCGCGAAGCGCTGAGGATCGACGCACCCGCCCCCACCGAATGGCCGATCACGCCGATGGTGGTGACCTCCGGGTGTTGCTCCAGCCAGTCGAGCGCCACCTCGAGATCGTCGGCGAAGCGGGGCATCGACACGAACCGGTCGGGCTCCGAGTGCCCGTGGTTGCGCACGTCGAGGAAGAAGGCGTGGAACCCGGCCCGGTGGAACTCGGGAGCGAACGGAAGCATCCGGGCGGCGCTGCCACCCCAGCCGTGCACCACCAGTACCGCCGGGGCACGTTCATGCACCGGCACGAACCACCCGTGGAGACGGGTCCCGCTCTTGCTCTCGAGCCACACGTCTTGCGCCGCCAGGCCGACATCAGCGGGGGTCGCAGCGTAACCCCCGTCGTCTCCCTGCTTACGTCCGATTCGCTGCGGGGCGAACAGCCACAACCACCGGCGGCGGGGCCGGTGACTGTCCACGGCCGGAGCCGAACTCATGTCCCTACCTCGCCCAGGCCGGACCCGAGCAGGGCGAAACAGGAGTCGACGTGGTCCGGGAGTCGCGAGCGGCCGTCGTCGATGAGCCAGCGGGCGAGCGAGGCGCGCATTGCGGCCAGCGCCGCCCCGGCGAGAAGGCGGGGCTCCAGGGTCTGCCTCACCTCCACATCCAGCCACCCGGCGACGGCCGACGCGACGGCATCCTCCCAGGCCGCCTGCAACTGGAGACTGCGAGCCGCCACCGATGGGTTCTCCGAGATGATGCGGAAACGGCGGAGGAGCCGATCGCGCTCGGTCTCGTAGTCGGCGGCCACACTGAGGAAGGCGGCCTGGAGGCCCAGCCAGGGCGGCTCCCCTCCCGGTGCCCTGTTCAGGGCGGCCACGATCCGGTCCAGGCGGCTGGAGTAGTCGGCGAGCACGACGTCTTCCTTGGCGGGGAAGTAGTGGAAGAACGTTCGGGGAGCGATCTCGGCGGCGGCGGCGATGTCGTCGATCGTGGTCCCCTCGAAGCCTCGCTGCTCGAACAGGTCGAGTGCGGCCGCCTCGATGGCACGGTGCGTCCGCTGTTTCTTCCGTTCCCGCAGGCCGGACGGTTCGCTCATTCCCCGATTCTATCCAGTCGATGTGCGTGTGGTGCATTTTTGCATTGTCTGCATTTCTTCATAGGCTGCATCCATCACTCAGAGAGGATCCACCTTCATGCTCGCCCGACTCGGTCACTTCGCTGCTTCGCACCCCTGGCGATACATCGCCACCTGGCTGGGGGCGGCGGCCCTCCTCGTCGCCGCCGTGCTCACTATCGGGCCGGCATTCACCTCGAGCATCACCGCTCCGACTTCGGAGAGCAGCGCCGGCCTGGATCTACTCGCGGACGAGTTCCCGGGGGCCGGCGGCGACTCGGCCTCGATCGTCTTCAAGGCAGAGCAGGGCGCGAACGATCCGGAGGTGCAGGCGGCCATGACCGACCTGTTCGACCAGGTTGCGGAGATCGATGGTGTCGTAACCGTCATGTCTCCCTACGGGCCGATCGGCGCCGGTCAGGTCTCCTCGACCGGAGACGCGGCCGGGAAGGTGGCCTATGCCCAGCTCGTGCTCGACGCCGGCACCACCACCGACGAGGGCGCCCGCATCGCCGATGAGATCGCGACTCTCTCCCCCGACATCGAAGGGCTCGAGGTCGCCCTCGGCGGTGACATGTTCCGCCATCGCGAGCCGCCCAGCTCAGAGATGCTCGGGCTCGCCTTCGCCGTCTTCGTCCTGATCCTCTCGTTCGGCTCGGTGCTCGCCATGGGCCTGCCCATCGCCACCGCCCTGGCCGGGGTCGGCACCGGGGTGGCCGCCACGGCCCTTCTGAGCAACCTGATCGAGATGCCCGACTTCGCAGCCACGATCGGGATCATGATCGGCCTCGGCGTCGGCATCGACTACGCCCTGTTCATCGTCACCCGGTACCAGCAGCACCTCCGGGCCGGCGAGCCGATCCCCCGGTCGGTGGCCGCCGCCCTCGACAGCGCCGGCCGGGCGGTCCTGTTCGCCGGGGTGACGGTGGTCGTCTCGTTGCTCGGCATGCTGCTCATGGGTGTCTCGTTCGTGACCGGCCTGGCGTTCGCCGCCGCCACCACCGTGCTGTTCACGATGATCGCCTCCGTAACGCTGCTGCCCGCCCTGATCGGACTGGCGGGTCAGCGAATCCAGATCACCCGCTGGAGCGGACTGGTGGGATCGCTCCTGGTCGGGGTGGCGCTGGTGGGTATCGCCCTCGACCTGACGATCCTCCGTCTTGGGGCGGTGGCCGCGGTGGTGGTCGTCGTCGCGGGCCGTTTCCGGGGTCCGCTCAACCGGACCGTCCGCCTCAGGTCCGACAAGCCGATCGAGGAGACCGCTCCCTACCGGTGGAGCCGGATCGTCCAGAGGCGGGCGGCCATCATCACGATTGCCGGCGGCCTCATCCTGGCGATCGTCGCCCTGCCTCTCTTCTCGATCCAGCTCGGGTTCGCCGACGCCGGCAACGACCCTGAGGGCACCACCACCCGACGCGCCTACGACCTGCTCGGGGAGGGGTTCGGTCCGGGAGCCAACGGGCCCCTGATCCTCGTCACCGAGATCCCGGACGGAGCCGATCTCATGCAGCTCCAGGCGGTGAGCCGGACACTGGAGGAGGTCGAGGGGGTCAGCCTGGTCTCGCCCCCCGTACCCAACGACCGGGCCCAGCCCACGGCAGTGCGCTGGCAGATCACCCCCGAGACCTCACCCCAGGACCAGGAGACTGCCGACCTCCTCCACGTTCTGCGCGAGGAGGTCGTTCCCGAGATCGACGCCGACCTGGGAACGGGCATCCTCGTCACCGGCCCGGTGGCGGCGAATGTCGACTTCTCCGACTACCTGGCCGATCGGATCTGGTACTTCTACGGTGCCGTCCTCCTCATCTCGTTCCTCTTCCTGATGGCTGTGTTCCGTTCGGTCCTGGTACCCCTCAAGGCGGTGGGGATGAACCTGCTCGCCATCGGCGCCGCCTACGGCATCCTCGTCGCAGTGTTCCAGTGGGGATGGGGTGGCTCTCTCCTCGGAATCGAGCCCGGACCCATCGAACCGTTCATCCCGATGATGCTGTTCGCCATCGTGTTCGGTCTGTCGATGGACTACGAGGTGTTTCTGCTCACGCGAATCCGCGAGGAGTACGACCGGGATGGGGACAACAGCCAGGCGGTGGCCGACGGGTTGGCGGCGACGGCAAGGGTCATCACGGCGGCGGCATTGATCATGGTCTTCGTGTTCTCCAGCTTCATCCTCGAGGACATGCGGACCGTGAAGATCCTCGGGTTGGGGCTGGCGGCGGCAGTGGCAATCGACGCCACCGTGATCCGGATGCTGCTCGTCCCCGCCACGATGGAATTGCTCGGGGACAAGAACTGGTGGATACCTCGCTGGATGGACCGCCTGCTTCCCAACCTCGTGGTCGAACCGTCGCCGGCCGGCCCGGAGAGTATCGACCCTTCGGGGGGTGAGGATCCGGAAAGGCACCGTATCCTGCTCGGATGATCGAAGCGGGACGGCGATTCCGGAGTCCGACCATGGAAATCGAGTTCCTGGTCACATCCGGTGAGAGTGGGGGCAAACTGCACGAGATGCGGGCCACCTACCGGCCGGGGTCTCCCTTTCCGCCCGCCCACCTCCACCCGGAGCAGGAGGAGACATTCCAGGTCGAGTCGGGTCGGTTGGAGTTCGAACTCGACGACGGCATCCGCAGGGTCGCAGAGGGAGAAACTCTGGTGCTCTCGGCGGGCACCGTCCATCGCGCCCGGAATCCGAGTTCCGACACCGACGCCGTGGTGCTGTGGCAGACCCGGCCGGCGCTGCGTTCGGGCGAGTTCTTCGCCACCGTGTACAGCCTGGCCAACCCCACCCTCCTGGACCGGGCCTTGCTGGCACAGCAGTTCCGGAGGGAGTTCCGTCCCGTCATGCGTCCGGCCCTGCTGGCCAGATTGGCCGTGCCGGGACTGGCGCTCGTCGCCCGTCTGACCGGGCGCCGTCTTCCCGAGGTGTGATCGGGCCTACCATGGGGTCGTGACCGACACGGCTCCCGGTGAGGCCTGCGGCGTCTTCGGCGTCTACGCCCCGTCCCAGCGGGTGGCTCCACTCATCTACTTCGGCCTTTTCGCGCTCCAGCATCGGGGCCAGGAATCGGCCGGGATCGCCACCTCCGACGGCCACACCGTGACCGTTTTCCGGGAGATGGGTTTGGTGTCCCAGGTTTTCGACGAGGCCAACCTGGCCGCTCTCGACGGGCATCTCGGGATCGGCCACACCCGCTATTCCACCACCGGGTCTTCCCATTGGGGGAACTCCCAACCCATCCATCGCCAGGTCGGCCACACCTCGGTCGCTCTGGGACACAACGGCAACCTCACCAACACCGACAAGCTGGCGACGGAGTTGGGCACCGCCGGCGAGACCAGCGATTCGGCGCTGATGGTGGAAGCGATCGCCCGGAGGATCGACGATGAGCGCTCCGACTCTCGCGGGCTGGAGAAGGCCATGCTGGAGGTACTGCCCACCTTCGAGGGCGCCTTCTCGTTGGTGGTGATGGACCAGGGCCGCGTAATCGGGGTACGCGATCCGCACGGGTTCCGCCCCCTTTGCCTGGGCGAGCTCCCTGACGGAGGATGGGTGCTGGCGTCGGAGACAGCCGCCCTCGACCTGATCGGAGCCACCTTCAAACGGGAGGTCGAGCCGGGCGAGATGGTGGTCCTCGACGCCAACGGGGTGCGATCACTGCGGCCCTTCGGGCCCAGCGAGCCCCGACTGTGCATCTTCGAATACGTCTACTTCTCCCGCCCCGACAGTCGCCTCCACGGCCAGACCGTCCACTCGGCCCGGCGCCGGATGGGCGAGATCCTCGCCGATGAGCACCCCGTCACAGCCGACGTCGTGGTGCCGGTTCCGGAGTCGGGGATACCGGCTGCCCAGGGGTACAGCGCCCGCAGCGGGATCCCCTATGCCGACGGCCTGGTCAAGAACCGCTACGTGGGGCGCACCTTCATCGAGCCCAGCCAGCTGATGCGGGACCGGGGGATCCGCCTAAAGCTCAACCCGATCCCCGAGACGCTGGAGGGGCGGAGTGTGATCCTCGTCGACGACTCGATCGTCCGCGGCTCGACCACCCGTCAGCTGGTGGCGATGGTGCGGGCGGCGGGCGCACGTGAGGTGCATCTGCGCATCTCCTCACCGCCCTATCGCTGGCCGTGCTTCTACGGGATGGACACCTCCGACCGCACCACCCTGATCGCCGCCCGGATGGAGGTTGACGAGATTCGCCGGCATCTCGACGCCGACTCGATCGGCTACCTGTCGTTGTCGGGGTTGCTCGAGGCCACCGGAGTCGACGGCTTCTGCACCGCCTGTTTGACCGGCGATTACCCGACTGCGGTACCGGGTCAGGACTCGAAGTTCGTGCTCGAAGGCAGCCGGTGAGCATGGACTACCGGGCGGCCGGCGTCGACCTCGACGCCGCCGACGCCCACGTCGACCGGATCGCCCCTCTCGTCACCTCCACCTGGGGCGAAGGCGTGGTGGGGGGATTCGGCGGCTTCGCCGCCGGAGTGCGCATCCCTCCCGGATACACCTCCCCGGTGCTGATGATGTGCACCGACGGAGTGGGAACCAAGCTCGAACTCGCCCGCCGCTCCGGCCGCTGGGGCGGGGTTGGACAAGATCTGGTGGCGATGTCGGTCGACGACCTGGTCGTGGCCGGCGCCCGTCCGCTCGCCTTCGTCGATTACATGGCGGTCGGGTCGCTCCGGGCCGAGCGGGACGAGACCATCGTTGCCTCGGTGGCGACCGCCTGCGCCAAGGCCGGATGTGCGCTGGTGGGAGGGGAGACCGCCGAGCATCCAGGGGTGATGGATCCCGAGGCCGTCGACCTCGCCGGCGCCGCCGTGGGGGTGGTGGAGGATGGCGAGGAACTCGGCCCCCACCGGGTGCAACCCGGCGACGTGGTGATCGGACTGGCCAGCCCCAACCTCCGCTCCAACGGCTTCTCCCTGGTCCGCCGGGTGTTCGAGGGCGTCGATCTGGAGGATCCCTTCCCAGAGGACGGCCGGCCGATCGCCGAGGTTCTCCTCGAGGCCTCGGTGATCTACGCCCCCGCCGTCCTCGCTGCCGTCGCCACCGGGGCGGTACGGGCGGCGGCCCATGTCACCGGCGGCGGGCTGGCGGCGAATCTGGCCCGCTCGGTGCCCGACGGCCTACGGGCTGTGGTCGACCACTGGTCCTGGGATTGGCCCCACGTCTTCACCGAGGTCCAGCGCCGGGGCGGGATCGGTGTCGACGAGATGCGGCGCACCTTCAACCTCGGCATCGGCTTCTGCCTGGTAGTTGACCCCGCCGGCACCGACGCCGTGAGCGAAGCGGTGACGGAACATGGACCGCTCCCGATCGGGGAGATCCAGAAGGCCTGACCCGGGCAGCCACCGACGGAATACTGGAGGCTTTTCGCGACAGAATTTGGCG
>DATHVR010000002.1:0-45971 GCA_035461175.1 Acidimicrobiia bacterium
AATTGCGCGCCATAGCGCGCAATTCTGTCGCGAAAAGGGGGTGGGGGGATGACCTCGCTCGTGACGATCACTGTGGATGGGGCGCCGGTGGAGGTTCCTGCCGACGCCACCATCCTGGAGGCGTGCCGGTCGGTCGGTAAGGACCAGCCCACGCTGTGCTGGGCATCGACCCTCACCCCGGTCAACGTGTGCCGGGTGTGCGTCGTCGAGGTGGAGGGAAGCCGGACCCTGGTTCCTTCCTGCTCCCGCCCGGTGGAGGATGGCCTGGTCGTCGCGACGGATTCCGAACGGGTGCGACACTCCCGCAAGCTGGTGTTCGAGATGCTCGCCTCCTCGGTCGACATGTCGCTAACCGACCCCGAGATCGGGCGGTGGATGGCCGAGTATCAGTGCCGGCCCGAGCGCTTCGGGCCCCCCGGTCCCCCCACCCACGATCGGGACCGCCGCCACCCCGGCCACCACCAGGTTCCCGATCCGGACCAGGCCGAAACCGTGCACCAGCCGGTCAAGGTCGACAACCCCCTGTACGTGCGCGACTACTCGAAGTGCATCCTTTGCTACAAGTGCGTACAGGCCTGCGGCGTCGAGGCGCAGAACACCTACGCCATCTCCGTGGCCGGCCGGGGATTCGATGCCCGGATCTCCACCGAGCTCGGCACCCCCCTCCCCCAGTCGGCCTGTGTCTTCTGCGGCAACTGCATCGCCGTGTGCCCCACCGAGGCCCTGATGTTCCGTTCCGAATACGAGCTACGCCAAGCGGGGATGTGGGAGCCGGAGCGTCAGGAAGTGACCCGCACCATCTGTTCGTACTGCGGAGTGGGCTGCAACCTCGACCTCCACGTCCAGGACAACCGCATCGTCAAGGTCACCTCTCCCGACGACCACTCGGTCACCCGCGGCAACTTGTGCATCAAGGGCCGCTTCGGCCACGACTACGTCCAGGAGCCGGACTCCGATGCTTTCACTCCCATCGACGAAGTACTTGCGCGCGCCCGGGCCAACCCATGAGAATCACGGGCTGGCATGGCCCGTGACCGTTCCGCCCGCCGGGAGAGGCGAGCCGCCCGCAGTGGGGGTCTAGGACAGGCTCCCTGGCGGCAGCCGACCAACCCCTACCGCCCCGTCGAGGTGCTGACGCCCGATCAGGTCGAAGTCATCCACCGGGCCTCGTTGCAGATCCTGTCGGAAACGGGAATCGACTTCCTCCATCCCGAAGCGCTGGCCGTCCTCGGCCGGGCCGGAGCGGCCATCGACGGCGAGCGGGCGCGGATAGCCCCCGACATCGTGGAGAAGGCGGTTGCCTCGGCCCCGAGCCAGTTCACCCTCCATGCCCGCAACCCGGCCCACGACCTCCGCATCGGTGGTGACGCCGTCGTCTTCTGTGAGGTGGCCTCGGCCCCCAACGTCTCTGACCTCCAGGGCGGGCGCCGCCCCGGCAATCGCCGTGACTACCAGGACCTGCTCCGTCTCGGTCAGAGCTTCAACGTCATCCACGCCTTCGGTGGGTATCCCACCGAGCCGGTCGACCTGCCTCCCAGCACCCGCCACCTCGATGCTCTCGCCGACATGGTCCGGCTGACCGACAAGGTGTTTCACGCCTACGCCCTCGGTGCCGGCCGCATCCTCGACGCCCTCGAGATCGTGCGCATCGCCCGGAGTATCAGCGCCGATCAGCTCCGCCGGGAACCATCGCTGTTCACGATCGTCAACACCTCGTCGCCCTTGCGCCTGGACGGCCCGATGATCGAGGGACTGATCGAGATGGCGCGCATGAACCAGGTGGTGGTGATCACCCCCTTCACCCTGGCCGGGGCGATGGCTCCCGCCAGCCTGGCCGGAGCCCTTGCCCTCCAGAACGCCGAGGCGCTGGCCGGGATCACCCTCACCCAGCTGGTGAGCCCGGGTGCGCCCGTCATGTACGGGGGATTCACCTCCAACGTCGACATGCGGTCGGGAAGCCCGGCCTTCGGTACCCCCGAGTACGCCAAGGCTGCCATGGCCGGAGGCCAGCTCGCCCGGCGCTACGGCATCCCCTATCGATCCTCCAACGCCACCACCGCCAATGCCGTCGACGCCCAGGCCGCCTACGAGGCGGAGATGTCGGTCTGGGGTGCCGTGATGGGCGGCTCCAACCTGGTGATGCACGGGGCGGGCTGGATGGAAGGGGGCCTCGTCGCTTCGTTCGAGAAGCTGGTCGTCGACGTCGAGATCCTTCAGATGATGGCCGAGTTCCTCACCCCGATCCGGGTCGACGAGGCCGAGCTGGGGCTGGCAGCGATCGCCGAGGTAGGGCCCGGCGGCCACTTCTTCGGCTCGCCACACACCCTGGAGCGCTACGAGAACGCCTTCTATTCGCCGATCATTTCGAACTGGCAGAACTACGAGACCTGGAAGTTGGCCGGCGGCATCACCGCCGAACAGCGAGCCGCCGAGGTAGTCCGCCAGGTACTGAGCGATTTCGAGCCTCCGCCGCTCGATGACGCCATCGGAGCCGAGCTCACCGATTTCGTGGAACGACGCCGCAGCGAGGGTGGAGTCGACGCTGCATGAGCTCTCTGCAGATCCGATTCGACGACCTGCGACCGCTCCACCGGCGCGGGTTCGCCCTGACCGACATCGAACGGATCCTGGTCGCCACCCGGCTAGATGAGGTGAGGACCGTCCTCGCCGAAGCCGAGTCGCAGGTGGCGGTCGGAAAATGGGTGGGAGGCTGGATCTCCTACGAAGCCGCTCCGGCGTTCGATCCGGTCTTGCAGGTCATCGACCCTACCGCCACCGCCTTCGAGGGTCTCCCCCTGGTCTGGCTGGCGGTGTCAAGGCGGCGTCACCACCCCAACCCGGCCACTGCCTCCGGTGACCACCGGCTCGGGGAATGGGAGTCGCTCACGTCGGAGGAGGAGCATCGTGACGCCCTGGCAACGATACGCCGGCGGATCGAGGCCGGAGACACCTACCAGGTCAACCACACCTTTCTCCTCCAGGCAGAGTTCGCGGGCGATCCCGCCGCCTTCTATCAGCGTCTAGTCCGCTCGCAGTCGTGCGGCTACGGCGCCCTGATCGACACGGGGGACTGGGTAGTTGCCTCCGCCTCCCCCGAGCTCTTCTTCGAGTGGAAGCACGGCTCCCTCGTCTGCCGACCGATGAAGGGGACCGTCCGCCGGGGACGCGACGCCGATGAGGACGCCCACCTGCGCGCCTGGCTGGAGGCCTCGGAGAAGAACCGGGCCGAGAACGTGATGATCGTCGACATGGTCCGCAACGACCTGGGTCGCATCGCCCAGGTCGGCTCCGTGGAGGTTCCCGCCCTCTTCACGTCGGAGAAGTACGACACCGTGTGGCAGCTCACCTCGACTGTGACCGCCCGACCCCGGCCGGGAACCGGCCTGGTCGACGTGTTCGACGCCCTCTTCCCCTCCGCCTCGATCACCGGCGCCCCCAAGGTGTCGACGATGCGCATCATCTCGGAGCTGGAAGCGCACCCGCGCGGGGTCTACTGCGGGGCGATCGGCTTTGGAGGGCCCGGGCCCGAGGGGCCCGAATGGGCCTTCAACGTCGGTATCCGCACGGTGCTGCTCGACCGGCGCACCGGGCGGGCCTACTACGGGACCGGAGGGGGAATCACCTATGACTCCGAGCCCGCCGACGAGTACGCCGAGGCGAAGCTCAAGGCCGAGGTCCTGCGGCGAACCCGGGGAGAGTTGAAACTCCTGGAATCGACCCGCTGGGATCCGAACCTCGGCGCCCGCCACCTCGATCGTCATCTCCAGCGGGCCGCCGACTCGGCCGGCTACTTCGACATTCCGTTCGATCCCGCCGAGGTGCGAGCTGCCATCGAGCGAGCCGTGAAGGGACTAACCGACCCCGCCCGTCTCCGGATCCTCGTCGATCGGGAGGGCTGGGTGTCGGTCGAGGCGACCGAAATCACCCCCTGTCCCTCCCCCGTCCGGCTGACGCTCGACGACCGCCCCATCGACGTTGACAGCCCGTTCCTCTATCACAAGACCACGATACGGGATGTCTATGCAGAAGCGGCCGCCCGCCATCCCCACGCCGACGACGTCGTGATGTGGAACGACGCCGGCCAGCTCACCGAGACGACGATCGGCAACCTCGCTGTCGAGATCGACGGAGAATGGCTCACACCTCCGGTCTCGTCGGGCTTACTCGCCGGCACCGAGCGTGCTGCCCGGTTGGCGGCAGGCGAACTGGCCGAGCGAGTGCTGACCCTCGCCGACCTCCACCGGGCCGAAGCGATCGCCCGACTCAACTCGGTCCGCGGCTGGGAGGAATGCGTACTGCTGCCCCCGGCCGGCGCCGTTGTATGAGGGGGTAGCGGGTAGTGGGTAGTGAGTAGGGGGTGCGGGCGCCTTGTCCCCCGGAGCTTTGTCCCCCGGAGCGACGCGAGGGGGGAAGGGCCCCGCCGCCAGGCGGGTAGCGGGCGGCCCGAAGGGCCGGGCAAACCCGACTCCCACCGCTTGCCCCCTATCTCCCCCACTTCGTCGGGGAAAAAGTTCCGGCCTAGCCGGCGCGGCGACGGGGGCGGCGGGCCGGGGCTCCCACTGCCACCGGGCTGGCGTCGAGACGGTGCTCGATCTCGGCGTGATCGGGACGTTCTCCCACCACTCCGGCGTCGACAGCTGCCCGGATGGCGGCGATGTGAGCGGGGGTGGAACCGCAGCAGGCGCCGATGATCCTCGCTCCCGAGCGCACCGCCAGCTCGACGTAGTCGCCCATCTGCTCGGGGCCGACCGGGTAGACCAGGGCATCGGTCTGGTAAAGGGGCATTCCGCAGTTGGCCTTGGCGATGGTGACGGCACCGGGGGCCACCGCATCGATGTCGAGTGCCACCGAAACGGCGTCGCCGGGACCGATCCCACAGTTCGCCCCCACCGCGGCAGGAGGATCGTCATGAGCAGCCCACCACTCGCCCAGTTCGCGACCACGGATTCCCATCATGGTGCGTCCATTGGTGTCGAAGCTGAGAGTGGCAGCCACCGGCAGTCCGAGACCGGCGGTACCGGCCATGGCCGCCTCCAGTTCGTCCCAGGAGGAAAGGGTCTCGATCCACAGGACGTCGACGCCGGCCTCGGCCAGGGCGAGGCCCTGTCTCCGAAACACGGCCACGCCCTCGTCGTGGGTGAGAGGCCCGAGAGGCTCGAAGAGGTCCCCGGTCGGCCCTATGCTTCCGGCGATGGCGACCTGTCGTCCCGAGGCCGCTATCGCCCGCCGGGCGCGTGCTACCGCCGCCGCGTTCAGTTCTTCCACCCTGTCCTGGAGGGCGTGGAGACGGAGGCGGCGTTCATTGCCGCCAAAGGTGTTGGTGAGGATGATGTCGGCCCCGGCCTCCACGAAGCGGGCATGGACCTCCTCAACGAGCTCGGGACGCTCGACGTTGAGCAGTTCCGGGCAGCCGCCTCCCTCCAGGCCCAACGAGAAAAGGGTGGTGCCCATGGCCCCATCGGCCACCAGCACCCCGCCGGCGGCGAGCATCTCGTCGAAGTTCGTACATCGCTCTGTCATGCGCCCACCTCCATTGGTCGACGGCGATCGCCGGTGCGGTGAGGCGGCCTCCGAACGAAGAAACCGCCCCGGGTGGGCGGCCATGCGAGAGCTTCGCGACCGCCGCTTTAGCTGTATTTCTCTTCGCGCCCGCAAGCTGACGATCAAATCGGCGCATCGACGACTCTACCAGGCCGGCCCCTCGTCGTGAACCCCTAATCTGGCCGGGCGCGTGATGCCCTCCCCCTCCCCCACCCGCCAGGCCCTGATCGTCTGGCCGCTCTTCCTCGCCGTCGCCCTGCTGATGCTGGGCAACGGCCTCCAGGGATCGCTGCTCGGTCTGCGCGCCACTCTGGAGGGCTTCTCCACCGCCGCCACCGGCGCCGTCATGTCCGGATACTACGCCGGGTTCCTGGTGGGATCGGTGGGGGTGCCCAAGCTGGTGGGAGGGGTCGGGCACGTTCGGGTCTATGCCGGACTGGCCTCCCTGGCCTCTGCCGCCACCCTGGCCCACCTCATCGTGACCGAGCCGGTGGCCTGGTTCTTGTTTCGGGCCATCACGGGGACCTGTCTGGCCGGTCTCTACATCGTCGCCGAGAGTTGGCTGAACGGAGCCAGCCGAGATGCGACCCGCGGCCGCATCCTGGCGATCTACATGGTCGTGGTCACGGGCGGCCTCGCCGTCGGCCAGATGCTCCTCACCGTTGCTGACCCGGGCGGCTTCCTGCTCTTCCTGCTGGCATCGATACTCGTGTCGATGGCGGTGGTTCCGGTGGCGCTGGTCCGCTTCCCGGCACCCGCCATTCCAGCTCCCGATCCCATCCCCTATCGCCTCATCCTGCACACCGCACCGATCGGCCTGATCGGAGCCCTCATCACCGGCGCCGCCAACGGCGCGGTGCTCGGGATGGGAGCGGTATGGGGGGCGGCCGAGGGACTTTCGGTCGACCGTATCGCGGTGCTGCTGACCCTGGCGCTGGTGGGAGGCGTTGTCCTGCAATGGCCGCTCGGCGCGCTCTCTGACCTGGTCAGCCGCCGCCGGGTCATCTTCGCCGTCACGGTGGCGGCGGCGCTGGCGGCGGCCGGTCTGGCCATGCTCGATGCCGGGCAAGGGTGGGCGCTGGTGGTGATGCTCCTCCTCGGAGGTTTCAGCTTCCCGATGTATTCCCTGAGCGGATCCCACGTCAACGATCTGATGGGCGCCGAACACGCCGTCGGCGCCAGTTCGGCGATCATGCTGGCCAACGGGATCGGGGCGGTGGCGGGGCCCTTCGGGGCGTCCGTGGTGATGACGGCGGCCGGGCCCTCCGGGTTGTGGATGTTCGTCGCCGCCGTTCACGGCGTTCTCGGTGTCTACGCCGGCTGGCGCATCATCCGACGCTGGAACATCCCGGCGCCCGGAAAGCGGCCCTACCTTCCCTATCCGGCCCGGTCCGGAGGCCTGCGTTGGCTGGCCCGGCGCTGACCAATCCCCGGCGTCAGCTGCTAGATGCCCTTGGGTCGCAGGTAGCGCTCGATCATGGCGGCGGCGAAGTCGATGGCGAGTGCAAGCATGGCCACCAAAGCACCGGCGATGAACGTCGCCACCGGACGGTTCAGCTTGAGGCCCGAGTTGATCGACACGCCCAGGCCTCCTCCGCCGATGAAGACGGCGAGAGCAGCCGTGCCCACGTTGATGACGAGGGCAGTTCGGACACCGGCCAGGATCACCGGCACGGCCAGCGGGAGTTCGATCCCGAACAGGGCCTGGCGTTTTGACAAGCCCATCCCTCGCCCCGCCTCGATGACCGAGTGATCTACCTGATCCAGGCCCACCATCGTGTTGCGCAGCACCGGCAAGATGGCGTAGACCGTCAGAGCCACGATGGCGGTGCCCGGTCCCGGGTTCATCGGAATGAGGAAGAGAATCAGAAGCCCATAGGCGGGAATCGCCTGCCCGGCGTTGGCAACGCCGAGTACCGGCCCCGCAAATTTGCGGTAGGCGGGTCTCGTGAGAAGGATGCCCAACGGAACCGCAACGATCAAGACGATCACCGTGGACCAAAAGGTGAGCATCAGATGCTGGCCCACCTCGGTGACCAGCTTGGAGGGCTCGAGGATGCTCGCGGTCTGGAAGTCGAAGTCGGAGTAGTTCCAGACCACTCCGGCGGCAAACGCCAACAGCAAGAAAAACGCCGGTGTGATATATAGATCCACATTGCGCCGGATGGCGGCGCCGAGGGCGGACTCACTGGTGGGAACTGCGACGGCAGTATCGGTTGTCATCCTGCTGCCTGTCGCTCGCGTTCTGACCTCTGGAGTCGCTCGATGATCTCAACCAGGGTCTCCACTCTGACCACGCCCCGGTATGAACCGTCGGGGTTCACACAGCAGGCCGTGCCTACCGCCGACTGGAGCATCTTCTCGAGAGCGTCACGTAACGTGTCCTCCGGCTCAACGGTCACCCGAACGGCCTTCCCGGCTGCCTTGAGGTCGCCCACGTCCTGGAGAGACCGGTGATTCAACCATCTCTGGGGCCGGCTCTCGTCGTCCAGGTAGAGCACCCAGCCTCCATCCGATGACTCGAGAGCTCGAAGCACTTCGTCCCTCGTTGTCGGATCCTTGACTGTCACGACGTCATCGAGCTCGATGTCGCGAGTGCGCATCAGGTTGAGGCCCTTCAGCGTGGCGCCGGAGCCCAGGAAGTCCTCCACGAACTTGTCGGCAGGTCCGGCCAGGATGGCCTCCGGCGTGTCATGCTGGGCGATGACAGACTGTTCCTTGAGAATCGCAATCCGATCACCCATCTTGATCGCTTCATCGATGTCGTGGGTGACGAACACGATCGTCTTCTTGAGCTCGGCCTGGAGACGCAAGAATTCGTTCTGAAGGCGGTCACGGGCGATGGGGTCCACGGCACCGAAAGGCTCGTCCATGAGCAACACGGGTGGGTCGGCTGCCAAGGCCCTCGCCACGCCCACTCGCTGGGCCTGACCCCCCGAGAGTTCTTTCGGGTAGCGATCGCGATAGATTTCCGGCTCCATCCCCACGACGTCGAGCAACTCGTCGATTCGCTGAGAGATCTCTTCTTTTTTCCAGCCGACCAGCTCGGGAACGGTGGCGATGTTCTCAGCGATGGTCCGATGGGGGAACAAGCCGATCTGCTGGATGACATAACCGATCCGCCGTCGGAGCTTGTCTGGGTTGACATGGGTCACGTCCTCGCCATCGAACATGATCGTGCCCCCTGAGGGCTCGATCATTCGGTTGATCAGCCTGAGCGTGGTGGATTTGCCACACCCCGAGGGTCCCACCAGGACGAGGATTTCGCCGCGCTTGATGTCGAGATTCAGCTCTTTGACCGCGGGAATGTCGGTTCCCGGGTAGGTCTTAGAGACGTTGTCGAGATGGATGAGCGTGTCGTCGGCCATTGTGCTCCTATCGGATTCCGGGAGAGGTAGTAGCGCGTTTCACTGCGATGAACACCGCGTCAATGACGAGAGCCAAGATGATGATGAAGATCGTCCCCACCAGGATCGACTCGGTCGAGTTCGGCGCGCCCAGACGGGATAGCCCGGACTTGATGAAATCACCCAGGCCCCCACCGGCTACCAGCGTGGCGATCGCAGCAATGCCGGCCACGATGAGGGAAGAGACCCGTATCCCGGTGAGGATCACAGGCCATGCCAAAGGCAGTTGGATCTTGAGTAGGCGCTCGTTATTCGAGAGTCCCATACCCCGTGCGGATTCGATCACGGCCGGACTCACCCCCGCCAAGCCAGTCACAGTGTTGCGGGCGATAGGGAGGAGTGCGTACATCGTGAGGGCGATGAAGGGTCCCCAGAAGCCGAGCCCGACGATCGGGATGAATAGGGCAAAGAGACCGAAGGACGGGATGGTCAGGAAGACCGCGTAGATTCCCAGCACCACCTCACGTGCGACGGGGCGATTGCGCACCAGGATGCCGGTTCCGACACCGATGATGGTGGCGACCACGATCACCGACACGATGTAGATGGCGTGCTCGATGGTGCCCTGAATCACGTTGTCCCATCGGCTGTTCAGGAAGTCTAAGAAATTCGCCATGAGAGGATCACTGAGTGAGCGTGGGGGAGATCACCCTTGTGATCTCCCCCAAGAGCTCATCTCAGCCGGTCAACCCGATCTCCTCGAGATAGGAGGCGGCTACAGCCTCCGGTGTTTCGCCTTCGAAAGACACCCGGGTGTTCAACTCTGTCATCTTCTCCTGGGTGAGTCCGTTGAGGATCTCGTCGGCGATGGCATCGAAAGCCTCAGGCGCCTCCTGATACTTCTCATCTCGGATATTCATCGAGATGTTGTAAAGGATCATCACGTCCGGATCCTCGACCAGGGTGATGTCGAGGCCGCCAATACGTCCATCGGTCGTGAACACCTCTCCGAAGTCACATTGGTTCTCGTTGGTCTGTGTGTAGATCGGACCGGTATCGAGAATCTGGATCTGACTGTCCGGAACCTCGTAGCCAGTGGCCTCCTCGAAGAGGATCAGACCGTCCGCCCGATCCGGGAACTCCGATTCGAGACACAAGGTGGCGTCGGGATTGGCTTCCAGATAGTCGGCCATACTCTGGAAGTCGTACGCTTCACCGCCGTTCTCTTCGGTCACTGCCGGACTCGACACAAAACCGTAGGTGTTGTTGAACGGTGCCCGACCCAGCCAGTGGATGTCATTCTCCTCCAGATCCTGGGCACGCACCGCTTCGGTGAGTTCCTGAGGATCGTTGCTGGGGGACTCCTCGTTAGCGAGGTGTTCGGCCCATCCGGTTCCGTTGTACTCCATGTACACATCGATCTCGCCCGACAGTAGGGCAGAGCGAGCCACCTGGGTCCCGCCGAGGTCAACCCGGTCGGTCACGTTGGCACCCTCGGCCTCGAAGGCCTGAACCATGATCTGGCCGAGGACCAACTGCTCGTCGAAGTCCTTTGAGCCCACAGTTATGTCGATTCCCGAGAGACGGCCTTCGCCGCCTTCGCTGCCGCCGTTGTCGTCACCGCAGGCGGCGACGACCATGGCGAGCACAGTGATGAGGGTGATCGAACGCGCCCATCGTTTGAGGGTCATCGTTTCTTCCTCTCGTTTGCTTACTTTGTGAATCCGGCCGGTACTGCGGCAGAAAGCACTAGGGGGACCCTAGAAGCCGGATACCAGCCGATGCCCCGGATAGTGGGGTATTTGATTCCACCATACGGGGCGGCACCGCATCGTGGAAATGTGCGGATACCAATTAGCCATGCTAACGGGCCGTCCCGGACGAGGGCCGACTATCAGCCCCGCATCCGGCTGCCGGACGGATCCCAGACCGGGTCTTGCACAATCCGGGCCGGGTGCTCGACGCCCTCGACCAGCACTGTCAGCTCCTGCTTGGAGCCGGCCGGCGCCGGGTCGACCCAGGCGAATGCCAGGGCGGCTCCTACTGAGTAACCGAAGGCGGCCGAAGTGACGTACCCCACTACGGCGCCGTCCGCCAGCACGGGTTCGTTGCCGAGGGCATCGTCGCCGTCGAGCCGCAGACAGACCAGGGTGGCGCCGGGCTCGGACCGGCGCCGGGCGGCGGCTCCGGCACCCACGAAACCGTCATCCGGGCGCAGGGTCCAGCCGAGACCGGCGGAGTAGGGGTCGTGCTCGGTGTGGATATCGACCCCCCACAGGCGGTATCCCTTCTCCAGCCGGAGCGAGTCCATCGCCCCCGATCCCGCCATGATCGCTCCCATCCGATTTGCCACCCGCCACAACTGATCGAACACGACCAGGGCCTGGTCGACCGGGAAGTGGATTTCGTATCCTGCCTCGCCCACATACGAGATCCGCATGGCATAGGCGGGCACCGGACCGATCTCGATCCATCGCCCCCGGAAGTAACTCAGGGCCAGGGGAGCTCCCAGGACCTCCTCCATGACCGCGGGAGCGTCCGGTCCCCACAACCCCAGGGCGGTGTAGGCATCGGAGATGTCGTGCACGATCGGCCGGCGACCAGCGACATGGCTCCTGACCCAGGCCAGATCCTGGGGACGGGTGCCCTCTCCCACGAACATCCAGTACCGGTCACCGGCCAGACGCGCCACGGCGAGATCCCGCTTGATCCCGCCCCCGGGCGTCAACCACGTCGTGTAGACCACCCGCCCCGGATCCATGTCCATCCGGCTCGCACACAGGTAGGCGACGAACTCCTCCGCCCCGTCTCCACTCACCTCGAGGATCGACAGGCCGGTCAGGTCGAAGAGGCCGGCTCCCTCGCGAACGGCGAGGTGCTCGGCGCCACAGATCGGAGACCAGTGGCGTGAAGCCCACTCGTTCCGGGCGGGGATACGCTCCCCGTACCTATCCAGAAGTGAGCGGTTGACGCCGTACCAGGCAGGGAGTTCGATTCCGGCAAAGGGCCGGTATTCGGGTTCGAACTGGTCCAATCGGGGCTGGAACGGCGAGAGCCTGACCTGGCGAGGCGCCGACGGGGGTTCGTTGGGATGGTGGATCTCGTAGACCTCGGCGTAGTTCTTGTTCCCCGCCGTCTCCACGAACCACCGCGTCGTCTGGTGGGCGTGGAAGCGGTCGATCGAGGCCTGATACAGGTCCCATTCGCTCTGACCCGAGTCGATCAGTTCGGCGACCGACTTCCCCACCCCGCCGGCGTGGGTGATCCAGGAGGCAACCGCCAGCCACAACCCGCCCAGTTGGGCCTGGCCGATGATCGGCATGCCGTCGATGCTGAAGGCGAACATCCCGTTGAAGGCCCGGGTCAGGTCGGGGGCGGGAGGAAGCGCCGGAAGGATCTCGCGGGCCAACTCCCAGGCCGGGGCGAAGTGCTCGGGGGTGAAGGGACGCTCGGCGGTCTCGCCGATCGCCTCCGGCCGAACCGGGAGCGGGGCGTGGTGGTAGCTCCCCACTCCGAGACGGTCCCAATGGTGGCGGTAATAGAGGGCTGCGTCGAGGTCACGCACCGTCGGCACCGTGACCTCATGATCAGGATCGGCGGGATCGAAGCCGTCGAGAACCGGCCCGGTTTCGACGTACTGGTGCTGATAGGCCAGCAGCGGCAGAGGCTGGATGCGCCGCCGCATGGGCAGAGCCCAGATGTTCGTGCACAGTACGACCCGCTCGGTCTCGATCCGCTCTCCGGTGGCGGTGACGACGGCTTCCACGTGGGTCGCCCCGTCCACGTCCACTATCTCGGTACGGCCCTGCACCCACACCCTCCCGGTGGCCTGGGCGTCCCGCAGCAGGGCAGCAGTCACGTTGACACCCGAGATGATGGCGCTGTCGGGGATATAGAGGCCGCCCTCGATCGGCCCGGCATCGAGATACGGGACCAGGCCCACCACTCCGGAGGGATCGAGGAGAGCGGTCTCGGCCCCCAAGGCGAGCGCTTCGCCCTGTTCCCGCACCAGGTCAGCCATCCGTTCGCGGGTGCGGGCCAGTTCGATGCTGCCGACCGGGTTGTAGGTATGACGCCGATCGTCGAAGGGGGCCAGTCGCCGGTACAGGTCCGTGGAGTAGAACGACATCCGGGCGAGAAGCCGGTTGTGAGACATCGCCACCACCCCGCCGGGGGCATGCGACGTCGAGCCCGGATTGTGAGGGATCTCTCCCTTGTCGACCACCAGGATGTCGTCGTGGCCGAGAAGAGCCAGGTGATAGGCGGTGGCCGCCCCGACGATCCCGGCCCCTACCACGACGGTGGCGACCCGTTGGATCATCGCCGCTTCCGGGGCGCCGGCAGTGAATGGTCGGTCAGGAGCGTTGGCGGATCTCTTCCACTATGGCCGGCACCACCTCGGCCACGTCGCCGATGAGGGCGTAGTCGGCCTTGGTGACCATCGGCGCCTCGGGGTCGGTGTTGATAGCGATCACTTGCTTGGAGGCCATCATCCCCACCCAGTGCTGGATCGCCCCGGAGATTCCGCAGGCGATGTACACGTCGGGAGCCACCCGGGTTCCGGTCTGACCGACCTGGTCGGAGTGAGGACGCCAGCCGTTGTTGGTGGCCACCCGCGAGCAGCCGATCGCCCCACCCAACAGGCCGGCCAGCTCCTCCAGAGGCGCAAAACCCTCGGGACCGCCCACCCCGCGCCCCCCGCTCACCACCACGGGGGCGGTGGTCAGGGTGATCCCGGCCGGGACGGTGACCCGGTCGACCACCCGGGAGACGACGTGACGATCCTCCAGGTCGGGAGTGAAATCGGACACCGGCGAATCGCCCTCGAGCGGGGCAGGTGGAAAGGCGTGAGGAGCCGCCGAGAGCAGACGCACGGCGGCCGACAGATGTGCCTCCTCGAGGAGGCTGCCGCCCCAGCGGACCCGCTCCAGCACCCACGGGTCCTCGCCCGTGCTCACCGCGGTGACGTTGGCCGCCATCGGGAGATCGGCCAGGGCGGCGACGTGGGCAAGCACTTCGTTCCCCCGTTCGGTCCCGGGAGCCACGACCGCCACCGGGGTTGCTGCCCCTACCAGTTGGACGAGCGCCTCGCCCCACCCTTCGGGGGCGTAATCGGTCAACAGTGGGTGCTCCACTCGCCACGTGGCATCCACCGCCACCCCCAACATCACCGACTCCGAGCCAGCCCCGATCACCACTCCGTCCAGCGACGTGTCGAGGTCGTCGGCCAGGCTTCTACCCAGCGTCAGCGCCTGGCGAGCCAACTCGGACACCTCACCCCGGTCGTGATCGATCAGCACCAGGACGCTCACAGCACCCCCAGTCTTTCCAGGACATCGACCACAGCCGCCGGTCCTTCCAGGATCTCGGTCCTCACCTCCTGTTGGGGGGGTTCTTTCATGCGCACCATGGTCAGGCCCCCCGCCACCAGCTGTGGCTGGTGGCGGCCTATCTCCAGCTTCTTCGACTTGAGACGTCCGGACAGCGTCGGGTACCGGGGCAGGGCGATACCTTCCTTCACGGCCAGCACCGCCGGCAACGGCAGCCGGTATACCTCGAATCCGGCCGAGGTCTCACGTCTCACCACCACGGCGCCATCCTCTACCTCGATCCCCTTGACCCCCGATACCACCGGCCGGTTGAGGGAATGCGCCACCCGGATCCCGACCTGGAAGCCTCCCGAGTCGGCCGACTCGTTGCCGAACAGGATCAGGTCGAAGGATCCGTCCTCCTCCATTTCCTGAATGGCGGAGAGGAGGCCCGCCGCCGTCGCCTGGGGGTCGAGGTCCGCCCCGTCGGTGGGAACCAGCGCGGCCGAGTCGACGCCTACCGAGGCGGCGTAGCGAAGTTGTTCCTCGGCCTCCTCTGGCCCCAGGGTGAGGACGGTCACCGAGCCCCCATGGGTCTCCTTGAGTTGGATGGCGGCCTCGACCGCGCACTCCTCGTGGGGGCTGGTAGTGAACGAGAGGTGAGCGGTCTCGATGGCGCGGGCATCCGGGGTGAGCGTGATGCGGGCTCCCGGGGCAGGTACTCGCTTGACGCAGACCAGGATGCGCACCGTCAGCCTTTCATCCGGGTGTCGTCGGGATCGAAGAGGGGCTGAGACCCGGCCCGGGCCAGCGTGATCGGGTAGTCCTCGTTCATGTAGCGCACCATGAACGACGACCCCTCGACGGCGAGCCCGGGCGGTACATATCCCATCAGGAGGTAGGCACCCAGGGAGGGGCCGGCTCCGGCACTGGTGACATAGGAGGGACGGCCGCGCTCGTCGACGATCCGGCTCCCATCCGCAGTCAGGATCGGCTCACCGCCCGTCATGAAGCGTCGGATTCCGTCGCGGGGCGAGGTGTGATCGTCGACGGTGAACGTACACAACACGGCGGCGGGGCCCCGTTCGCGCACTTCTAGGTAGGCCTCCTTGCCGATGAAGTCGGCCGACTTGACCCGCGGCCGGTCCAGGCCCGCCTCCACCGGCGAGTACTCCGATTCCAGTTCGGCGCCCATCAGCCGGTAGCCCTTTTCCATCCGGCCGGTGGTGCCGTAGACCCCCGCTCCCACCGGAATCACGCCGTGGTCCCGTCCCGACTCCCACAGCTTGGACCACATCTGGGGACCCCGCTCGATCGGAATGTAGATCTCCCAGCCCGACTCGCCGACGTAAGAGATTCGGAACAGCCGTGCCTTGATCGAACCGAAGATCACCTCCCGGGTGGTGCCGTAAGGGAAATTTCCGTCCGAGACGTCATCTTCGGTCAGCGACTCGACCAGGGCCCGGGCGTTGGGCCCCCAGACTCCGATCGTGGTGTAGGCCGAGGTGAGATCCTGGAAATGGACGGATCCGTCGTCGGGCAGGTGGGAACGGAACCAAAACGCGTCCCGGGGACCGTCGAAAGCACCGGTCACGATCCGGTAGTGATGCTCACCGAGACGGATGATGGTGAGGTCGGAGCGGAATCCGCCCTGAGGGGTGAGGATCGGGGTATACACCGCGCTTCCCACGGGTCGGTCGCACTGGTTGACCGCCATCTTCTGGATGTAGTCGACCACGCCGGGACCGGTCACGTCGAAGATCACGAATGCCGAAAGGTCGACCATTCCCACCCGGTCGCGCATCGCCAGGTGCTCGGCATTGATGATCGGCGACCACCATCGCCGGTCCCACTCGTGGGGGCGGTCCTCGACCCCGTAGCTGTCGACCAGCGGGGCGTTGATCCCGTACCACTGAGGGCGCTCCCAGCCCCCGGCCTGGAAGTACACCGCCTCCAGTTCCTGGGTGCGGGTGTGGAAGGGCGCCAACCGCAGACCACGCTCAGATTCCCACTGCTCTCTGGGATGGACGATCCCGTAGGTCTTGTTGAAGTGCTCGGAGCAGCGTGCCTCGATGTGATGGGTGGTACGGGCGTAGTCGTAGAAGCGAGCGATGTCGGATTGATGGGGATCAAGTTCGGGATATCCGTCGGTCATCCACTCGGCGAGCAGCTTGCCCACCCCCGGACCCTCTTTGATCCAGACCGCCGCCGCCGACCACAGACCCTTCACCTCGGGTGTCTCGCCGAGGAGCGGCATCCCGTCGGGTGTGAGCGAGAGCAGTCCATTGATGGCGTATTTGATCTCGGCGCCCTCGAGGATCGAGGGCATCAGCTCGAGAGCATCCTCCAACTGGGGATCGAAATCGTCGGCCGTGAAGGGGAGCTCGGTGGGCGAGAGACGGGCCTCGTCGATCGAGGGGATGTCGTCGGGTCGGTGGAAGATGGGACGGTGGGCGTAGGAGCCCACCTCCATCGACCCCGCCGTCTGCCGCTCGTACATGAAGGTGTCCATGTCCCGGACGATCGGATACCCGATCTCGTTGCCGGTCTCGGCCAGGATCGGGATCGGACCCACGTCAATCATCTGATGAACGGCGGGGGTGAGCGGGATGGTGGCACCCGCCATCCGGGCGATCCTCGGCGCCCACAGCCCGCAGGCCACGACGACGTACTCACAGGCCACCCGGCCCCGGTCGGTGACCACGGCAGTCACCCGCCCCTCCTCTACCTCGAGGTCGAGTACCTCGGTGTTGGGAAACACCTCGAGGGCGCCGACAGCCTGGGCGCGCTCGCGGAATATCGTCCCGGCCCGCAGCGAGTCGACCACGGACACCGAGGGGGTGTAGAAGCCGCCGAGGATCAACGACTCCTCGACGAAGGGGACCTTCTCCTTGACCTCAGCCGGGGTCAGCAACTCGGATTCGATCCCCCAGGCCGTCGCCGAGCTCATACGGCGGCGCAACTCCTCCATCCGCTCTTCCGTACGAGCGATCTCGATCCCACCACAGGTGGTACTGACGCCCATCTCCTCGTACTGACGCTGGGACTCCAGCGTGAGAGCTGCCAGCTCTTTGCCGTGGTCGACCGGGAAGATGAAATTAGAGGCGTGTCCGGTGGATCCACCGGGATTGGGGAGCGGGCCTTTGTCGACCTGAACGATGTCCCTCCAGCCCTTCTCGGCCAGATGCCCGACGACGGCGTTGCCAACGATGCCGGCGCCCACCACGACCACCCGGGCCTCGGCTGGCAAGTCACTCATTCTGCTCCTTCCGGACCACGATACGGAACAATGCTACGAAGCGGCACGGAGACTACCCCCACCGTCTCACCGTGTCCATCGTTACCGAGAAACGTGCCTGGGAACGCTGGACAAGCCCGCTGCCACCGGATATTGTTCCATGATCCGGCTTCGTTCCGTATCGTGGAACCCGTTATCGGAGGCGTACTCAATTGGGAGAACCTGATGAGTGAAGAAGAGGAGCTCGATCTTTCCAGTCTCGACGACGCCGAGCTGGTAGAGCAAATGCACGACGATCTCTACGACGGACTCGCCGACGAGATCACCGCCGGCACGAACATCCTGCTCGAACGGGGATGGTCGGCCAGTCGGGTCCTCGAGAAGGCTCTGGTCGAGGGGATGCGGATCGTGGGGATCGACTTCCGGGACGGAATTCTGTTCGTGCCCGAGGTCCTTCTGGCCGCCAACGCCATGAAAGCCGGCATGGCCATCCTTCGTCCGCTGCTTGCCGAGACCGGAGCCGAGACGATCGGCAAGGTCGTCATCGGCACGGTCAAAGGCGACATCCACGACATCGGCAAGAACCTGGTCGGGATGATGCTCGAAGGCGCCGGCTTCGAGGTGATCGACCTCGGCATCAACACCGACGTCGACGAGTACATCCAGGCCCTCGACGAGCACCAGCCGGACATACTCGGAATGTCCGCCCTGCTCACCACCACCATGCCCTACATGAAGACTGTGATCGACACCATGGTCGAAAAGGGAATCCGCGACGACTACATCGTCCTGGTGGGTGGCGCCCCCCTGAACGAAGACTTCGGAAAGGCCGTCGGCGCGGATGCCTATTGCCGCGACGCGGCGGTGGCGGCGGAGACCGCCAAGGCGCTGGTGGGAGCGAGACGCGGTGCCGCCTGAGCCCGGGCGCGTCCTGGTCATCGGCTGTGGGGCGATGGCCCGCGAGTTGCTCGACCTCGTCGCCCGCAACCGGTTCGACGCCATCGACGTCACCTGTCTGCCGGCCCGTTACCACAACACTCCCCAACTCATCACCGACGAGGTCGAAAAGCGGATCCTCGCTGCCGGAGACGGCTACGGCCGGATCTTCGTCGCCTACGGGGACTGCGGCACGGGCGGAGATCTCGACCGGATGCTCGAAACGTACGGGATCGAACGCATTGCCGGCGCCCACTGCTACGAGTTCCTGGCCGGAGCGGCTCGCTTCGCCGCCCTCCACGAGGACGATCCCGCCACCTTCTATCTCACCGACTTTCTCGTCCGCCACTTCGATCGCCTGGTGTGGCAGGGGCTGGGCCTGGATCGCTGGCCCCAACTCCTTCCCGACTACTTCGGCAACTACCAGCGCCTGGTCTATCTCGCTCAGACCGAGGACGCCGCTCTCGACGCCCGGGCGGAGGAGGCGGCCGCCCGCCTGGGTCTGGCATTCGAGCGGCATAGGGTGGGCTATGGGGATCTCGAGCCCGCCCTGGCGGAGCTGGAGGCCTGAAGTGGAGACCACGGTCGTGTACTGGCGAGATATCCCGGTCCAGGTCATGGCCGGCCAGGGGCGCACCGCCACCCGGGTAGCGCTCTCCAATCGCTTTCAGGAGGCGGTGGATCGAGCCGCCAGCCGGGCCGGGTTGATCGGATCCGACGAGTACATGGCGGAATGGCACAAGGTCGAGGTGGAAGGTGACCCCGACGCAGTGGCCGCAAGGCTGGAGGCCGACCACCCGACCGAAGTGCTGGACGAACTCGTGAGCAAAGGCGGCCGCAGATGAGTTGTGGTGAGTTCCGGATCGACACCTTTGTCCCCCACGCACCACGGGTTTGCCCGGCCCTCCGGGCCGCCCCCTACCCCGCTCTGACTATTACCCCACCGCCACCGGGCGGGGGCCCCTTCCCCCCTCGCTTCGCTCCGGGGGACAAAGCTCGAGGCGACAAAGCTCCGGGGGACAAAACGCCGGGTGGACGACTCACCACTCAGAACCCACCATCCACAACGGCGCGGGAGGCGTCCTCCCATGACTGATACCGTTCTCTCCTCGGCTACCCGGGAAGTGGTGATCGGCTTCGAGCGGCCCTTTGTGGTCATCGGGGAGCGGATCAATCCCACCGGGCGCAAGATGCTCGCCCACGAGATGAAGGAGGGCGACTACACGCGCGTCGAGAGCGACGCCCTCGCCCAGGTGATGGCCGGTGCTCAGATGCTGGACGTGAACGCCGGGATCCCCCTCGCCGACGAGCCCGCCATCCTCGCCGCCACGGTGAAGCTGGTGCAGGGTCTGGTCGAAGCGCCGCTCTCGATCGACTCTTCGATCCCCGACGCGCTCGAGGCGGGACTGGCCGCCTATCAAGGCAAGCCACTCGTCAACTCGGTAACCGGTGAGGAGGAATCGCTGGAGCGAATCCTCCCGCTCGTGGCCCGGTACGGCGCCGCCGTCGTGGCCATCACCAACGACGAGACCGGGATCTCCGACGACCCCGACGTCCGCTTCGGGGTTGCGGAGCGAATCGTCCGCCGGGCGGACGACTACGGAATCCCCAAGGCCGACGTCGTCGTCGACCCCCTGGTGATGCCGATCGGGGCGCTCCCCGGGGCGGGCCATCAGGTGCTCCACCTGATCCGTCGACTTCGGGATGACCTCGGGGTCAACACCACCTGTGGAGCCTCCAACATCAGCTTCGGCCTGCCCAACCGGGCCGGGATCAACTCCGCCTTCCTGGCCATGGCGATCGGAGCCGGCCTGACCTCGGCCATCACCAACCCGCTCGAACCCGAGATCATGCAGGCCGTCAAGGCTTCCGACGTCCTCACCGGCCACGACCGGGATTGCTCCTCCTGGATCCGGCGGTACCGGGTTCCAGCCGCCGACGGGGAGACCAACGGCCGGCGCAGGACGGGCCGGCGGCGGCAACCCACCGGATGAGCCTGCCCGATCACCGGGTGGTATTCACCCCCTCCGGGCGGCGAGGAGTCGTGCCCGCCGGTACCACCGTCCTCGAGGCAGCCCGCCGACTGGGTGTCGACCTCGACTCTGTGTGCGGCGGACGCGGCATCTGCGGACGCTGTCAGGTGACCCGGGGGTCGGCGCCGGGGTTCGGGAACGAGGCGGATGCGCTGTCAGCCCCCGGGCCCACCGAGATCGACTACCGCGGACGTCGACCACTGGCTCCCGGGCACCGCCTCGGCTGTGCCATCACCGTCGAAGGCGACGTCGTCATCGACGTTCCCGCCGAGAGCCAGATCCATCGCCAGGTGGTGCGCAAGCGCCCCGAGCTCGCCAGCTTTCCGATCGATCCCCTCATCCGGCTGCACTATGTCGCCGTGCAGCCTCCCTCGTTGGCCGACGCTCGTTCCGACGTCGAACGGGTGATCTCGGCCCTGGAGGCCGACTGGGACCTGGTCGACATCGAGTTCGATATCACCGCCCTCGCCACCGTCCACGACTGCCTGGTGGCGGGCGAGTGGGCGGTGACGGCCGCAGTTCACGACGGCCAGAGGGTGCTGGCCGTCTGGCCCGGGTTCCACGACACTCTCCTGGGTCTCGCCTTCGACGTGGGATCGACCACGATCGCCGGGCACCTTCTCGATCTCGCTACGGGAGACGTGCTCGCCTCGGCCGGGAAGATGAACCCCCAGATCCGCTTCGGTGAAGACCTGATGAGCCGGGTCTCTCATGTGATGATGGAACCCGAGGGGGCGGCGGCGATGACCGAAGTCGTCCGGAACGCCCTCAATGACCTGACCGGAGAGCTGGTGGTGGAAGCCGGAGTTGCTCGCGGTGACATCCTCGACGTCGCCGTGGTCGGCAACCCGATCATGCATCACCTCCTCCTCGGTCTCGACCCGACTCCGCTCGGCGGGGCTCCCTTTGCCCCCGTGGTCAGCAGCAGCCTCGACCTGTCTGCGTCCGCCGTCGATCTCGACCTCAACCCCGCCGCCCGGCTCTACGTGCTACCGCTCGTGGCCGGGCACGTGGGAGCCGACACGATGGGAGCGGTTCTCTCCGAGGGGCCCCATCGACGGGACGCCATGCAACTGCTGGTGGATGTGGGCACCAACGCCGAGATCGTGCTGGGCAACCGCCACCGGCTGTGGGCCGCCTCCAGCCCCACCGGCCCCGCCTTCGAGGGAGCCCAGATCAGCTCCGGCCAGCGGGCGACTCCGGGGGCGATCGAGCGGGCCAGGATCGATCCGGTAACCCTCGAGCCGCGCATCCGGGTGATCGGGAGCGAGATCTGGTCGGACCAGGACGGGTTCGACGCCTCGGTGGCCGACCACGGAATCACTGGAATCTGCGGCTCCGGCATAATCGAGGCGGTGGCAGAGCTGTTCCTGGCCGGAGTGATCGCTTCTGACGGCACCATCCGGTCCGGGCCCGATCGCATCGTGACCGAGGGACGCACCCATTCATTCCTTCTGTGGGAGGACCCCCGCATCCTGGTGACGCAGGGAGACGTCCGCGCCATCCAGCTCGCCAAGGCCGCCCTCTACGCCGGCGCGCGGCTGCTGATGGACCACGCCGGCATCGACTCCGTCGATGAGATCCGCCTGGCCGGCGCCTTCGGGAGCCACATCGACCCGAAGTACGCCATGACGCTGGGGCTCATCCCCGACTGCGACCTTAGCCGGGTCTCGGCCGCCGGCAACGCCGCCGGCAGCGGGGCCATCATCGCCCTCCTCTCGGCGGCAGGCCGCCACGAGGTGGAGGAGGTGGCACGCAACATCGAGAAGGTCGAGACCGCCACCGAACCGCGATTCCAGGAGCACTTCGTCAACGCCATGGCGATCCCCCACGCCCGCGATCCCTATCCCCAACTGTCCGCCGCCGTGAAGCTGCCCGACCGGGCTCCCCCGGTCCGGCGGGTCCGCCGACGATCCCGAGAGGAGTCGAGATGAGCCAGCGCCGTCGTTCCGGTGGCCGGGCCGCCCGCCAGGCGGCGCGAGCCGCCGCCTTCGCCGAGACTCTCCCTTACCTGACCCGACGTCTGAAACCACATGAGGTTCTCGACGAGGAGGGGCTGGCCACGATCGAGGAATTGGCGGACCGAATCCTGGCCGAGGTGGGCGTGGACATAGTCGATTATCCGGAGGCGCTGACGATCTTCGCCGATCACGGAGCCGAGATCGAGGGGAATCGGGTCCGCTTCCCGGCCGGGATGTGCCGACGCATCATCCAGGAATCGGCCCCGTCCCGGTTCACTCAGCACGCCCGCAATCCAGAGCGCAGCGTCGAGATCGGCGATCCCCACCTCGTCCTCGCCCCGGCCTACGGCTCACCGTTCGTCCGTGATCTGGAGGGCGGCCGGCGCTACGCCACCATCGAAGACTTCCGCAACTTCGTTCGGCTCGCCTACCAGTCGCCCGGGCTCCATCACGGCGGCGGGACCCTGTGCGAACCGGTGGATCTGCCGGTCAGCCGGCGCCACCTCGACATGCTCCGGGCTCACATCACGCTCAGCGACAAGCCCTTCATGGGCTCGGTGACCGCCCCCGAGCGCGCCCAGGACAGCGTTGACATGGCCCGAATCGTCTTCGGGGACGAATTCGTCGACGAGAACGCCGTCTTGATGTCGCTCTGCAATGCCAACTCGCCGCTGGCTTGGGACCGGGCAATGCTCGGTTCGGCCAAGGTCTACGCCGAGAACAACCAGGCCACGATCCTGACGCCTTTCATCCTGGCGGGAGCGATGGCACCCGTCACCGTCGCCGCCGTCGCTGCCCAGACCCTGGCCGAGGCGCTGGCCGGGATCGCCTTCACCCAGATGGTCCGCCCCGGTGCGCCGGTCGTCCTCGGGTCTTTCGCCTCCTCGATGTCGATGCAGACCGGAGCGCCCACGTTCGGGACCCCGGAACCCGCCCTGATGCTGTTCGTCATGGCCGCCCTCGCCCGTCGCCTGGGTGTACCTTTCCGCTCCGGCGGAAACCTGACCGCCTCCAAGACCCCCGATGCCCAGGCCGCCTACGAGAGTGCCGCCACCTTCATGCCCACCCTGTTGGCCGGGGTCAACTTCGTGCTGCATGCCGCCGGGTGGCTGGAGGGTGGCCTGGTGATGGGCTACGAGAAGTTCGTGCTCGACGCCGACCAGACCTCGATGGCGGCGGCGCTGGTGAACGGGGTCGACATGTCGGCCAACGGCCTCGCCTCCGACACCCTCCTCTCTCATCGACCCGGGAACCACTTTCTCGGCACGGAGCACACCCTGGCCAACTTCGAGACCGCCTTTTGGACCTCGTCCCTGGCCGACAACTCCAGCTACGAGCAGTGGGAGGAGTCGGGGGCGGAGGACTCCATCCAGCGAGCCCACCGTCAGTGGAAACGACTGCTGGCCGAGTACGAGCCGCCTCCCCTCGACGATGCCGTCAGCGCCCGACTCGACGAGTTCGTGGCCGCCCGCAAGGCGGCCCTGCCCGACTCGTAGAGGGCCGCTGCGATGCCATCACCCTCCCCCGCCGCCCGCCCGGCCCTGGTCGATCTCCTCTCCGATCCTCTCTTCGAGATGATCCCGCTTTCCAACGCTCTGGAACAGGCCCGCTATCTGCCCTCGCGGTCCCGAATCTCGGTCACGGCCTCGCCCAACAAGACCCTCGACGACAGCCTCGACCTGGCCGCCGAACTCACCGACCAGGGCTTCCGGGTGACCCCGCACCTTTCGGCGCGCATGACCACCAGTCGCCGGCATCTGCAACATTTGCTGGAACGGATCGATCGGATCGGCATGTCGAAGGTGTTCGTGGTGGGCGGGGACGGGGAGGTGAGCGGGCCCTACTTCGACGGTCTCGCCCTCCTGGAAGGCATGGCAGAGATCGGCCACGGCCTCGAGGTCGGGATTCCCTGTTACCCCGAAGGGCACCCCACCATCTCCGACGACGCCCTGGCGGCGGCACTGTCTGCCAAGGCGGAGCACGCCCGGTGGATGACGAGTCAGATGTGCTTCGATGCCGACGCCGTCCGCCGCTGGACCCTGTCGACGCGCGCGGATGGAGTCGACCTCCCGTTGGTGTTGGGACTGCCCGGTGCGGCCGACCGCCTCAAGCTCTTACGCATCTCGGCCCGGATCGGAGTGGGCGGTTCGCTGGCGTTCCTGCGCAAGAACACGGGTCTGGTCGGTCAGTTCGTCAGGCCGGGAGGCTACGACCCGGCCGAACTTCTGACCGATCTGGGCGACGACCTCGGCGATCCCGCGCTCGGGATCGCCGGATGTCACATCTACACCTTCAACCAGTGCGACACGACCGAGGAGTGGCGAAGGGCGTTCCTCGAATCCCTGACCTGAGCGGGAAGATCCGGCGGTTACGTGGCACCATGCCCGTACCGAGCGAGGAGCAGACCATGGCCACCATCAGTACCCACGTTCTCGACACCGTCGCGGGAGAACCGGCCGCCGGAGTGGCCGTCTCCCTCCACACCGTCGATGATTCCACCGAGCGCGTCCTGTCATCCACCTCCACCGACAACGACGGGCGGGTGGCCGATCTCCTCGGCGGCGAGCGGTTGCGGACGGGGATCTACCGCCTGGTGTTCAACACCGCCGCCTACGGCAACACCTTCTACCCGGAAGTGTCGATCGTGTTCCGGGTCTCCGATCCCGACGCCCACCACCACATCCCGCTGCTGCTCAGCGCCTTCGGATACTCGACCTACCGGGGGAGCTGAGATCGTGCCATCAGGGACCATGGCCTCCGGCCCTCGCCTACCGTGGAGGACAAGTTTGCTGCTCCAGGAGGTAACCGATGAGTGAGACGTCCGACCACGCCAGAATGGAGGTGCTGTCCTCGGAGGAGTGTTTCGGGCTGCTCGGCTACACCCCGGTAGGTCGCATCGCCTTTCTCGCCGACGGCTCGGTGCAGATCTTCCCGATCAACTACAAGGTCGACGGGGAACGGGTCGTGTTCCGCTCCCCGGTCGGTTCCAAGCTCGACGCCGCCGAGATGGGGCGCCGGGTGACGTTCGAGGCCGATCAGTGGGACCCGCACACGAAGTCGGGATGGAGCGTCGTCGCCAACGGCCATATCCGCGAGGTCGACGACGAGGCCCGGTTGGCCGAGCTCGAGCAACTCGGGCTGGAGCCGTGGCTCGACAATCCGCAGATGAACTGGATCGAGATCGTGGTGGAGGACATCTCGGGACGCCGCCTACCCGACTGAGTCAGGAGTCGCCCCGCCCTCCCATCGCCTCGAGGGCCCGCAGCAGCTCCATCGGGAGCGGGAATATCAGGGTGGAGTTCTGTTCCGCCGCCACCTCGGTCATCGTCTGTAGGAGCCGCAGCTGCATCGAGCCTGGATGCCTCCCCATTACGTCTGCCGCCTCGGCCAGTTTCTCGGCCGCCTCCTGCTCACCCAGGGCGTGGATGACCTTCGCTCGGCGATCGCGCTCCGCCTCGGCCTGACGGGCCATCGCCCGCCGCATGGCGTCGGGCAGCTCGACATCCTTCACCTCCACCAGGCTCACCTTGACTCCCCAGGGGTTGGTGAGATCGTCGATGATCTGCTGGAGCTGTCTGTTGATCTCGTCACGGTTGACGAGCAAGCCATCGAGGTCGGCCTGTCCGATGATGCTGCGCAGTGTGGTCTGGGCGATCTGCGACGTGGCGAAACGGAAATCCTCGATCTCGAGAACCGCCTTGTTGGGGTCCAGGACCCTGAAGTAGGTGACGGCATTCACCCGCACGGTCACGTTGTCCCGGGTGATGATGTCCTGAGGCGGGATGTCCATGGTCAGCGTACGCAAACTCACGCGACGCAACTTGTCGATGATGGGGATGATGAGGATTAGTCCGGGGCCGCGCGGCTCTCCGGTCACCCGACCCAGTCGAAACAGGACTCCCCGCTCGTACTCGTCGAGGATGTGGATCGACGCTCGCAGCAGGCTCAACAGGACCAGCAGGGCAACGCCCAGGCCGATCAACAACTCAGTGCTCATTCTCTTCTCCAGTCGGTCGAACGATCAGGGTCAGTCCGTCGATCCCCACGACTGACGCCGGTCCGGGTCTCAGGGGACCTTCGAGGGCTCGCACCGTCCACCAGGCTCCGTCGACGAACGCGTCCCCGCTCCGTTCGTCTCTGGGGCTCACCGTAACCGACCGGCCCACCAAGGTCGACGTTCCCGTGGTGGGACGGGCGCGCCGGGAGCGGATCGCCAATCGGCCTGCCAGCGTGGTGGCTGCTCCGAGGACGACCGCCGTCGGCCACAGCACGGGAGGATTGATCGACAAGGTGCCCTCGAAGAGGAAGAGACCGGCCAGCACGAGGGCGATAGTGCCGCCTGCCGCCATCACCCCCACTCCGGGTACGAACACCTCGCCGATGAAGAGGGCAGCCGCCAGGATCAGCAAGGCCACTCCGGCAGTCGTCACGGGCAGCACGCTCAGGGCGAAGAAGCCGAGCACGAGGGAGATGACACCGGCGATGCCGGAGAATCCCAACCCGGGATTGGCCGCCTCGTAGACGATGGCAAGCGTCCCGAACGAGATGAATATGAACGCCAGATTGGGATCGGCGAGGGTGCCGATCACCCGGCGAAAGGTACTCAGCTCATGGCGCTCGATCGCCGCTCCGCCGGTAGAGAGTGTGATTTGATCAGCACCGACGTCGACGGCGAGGCCATCGATCCGCTCCAGAAGGTCCTCGAGATCGGACGCCTGCAAGTCGATGACTCCCCGCTCCTCTGCTTCCCGAGCCGTGATCGACACTCCGTCCCGCACCGCATCCTCGGCGAAAGCCGCATCACGACCCCGCCGTTCGGCCACCGAGACCGCGAAGGCAACGGCATCGTTGATGACCTTGTCGGTGATCTCGCCACCTTGCAGGTCGACTGGAGTGGCGGCGCCGATGGACGTGGCAGGGGCCATAGCGGCAACGTGGGCAGACATGGTGATGAAAGTCCCCGCCGACGCCGCCCGGGCACCTTGGGGGTGGACGAAGGCGACCACCGGAACCCGAGAATTCAGGAATGCCTGCACGATGTCGCGCATCGACACGTCTAGACCTCCCGGAGTATCGAGTGTGACGACCAACACCGAATCGGCAGCCTCGGCCTCGCTCACCGCGTCCTCCAGGTAGTCGGCGACCACGGGAGTGATTGGGCCGTCGACCTCTGCAAGGAGCACGGACTCGCCCGACGTGGCCGAGACTCCGGTGACCAGGAACACGGTGCCGGCTGCGAGGAGCCCACTCAGCGAGAGGAATGCCCTTCCCATGCTCCGAGTATGGCCGCGGTGGCGGGCTAGCGCCCGCGGGCCACTCCCGCGCCCCAACGAGAACGGCCGCCTCCGGAGAGGCGGCCGTTTTCTCGAACCGGTGTGGAGACTCACTCCTCTTCGGAGTCGTCTCCCTCGCCGTCGGCGTCGACCTCGGGGGCCTTCTGAGAGCCGAGGCTGGCCAGCCACTCGGCCGGGTTGTCGGGTAGCTCGTCCTCCATCGAGGGGAGGCTCCCCTCGCCGCCGAGCAGTTCCAGCGCCGCCACGGTGGTGGCGCCGGGCAGGGTGGGCTGCAGCGTCTGGTAGGTATCGGCTCCCGTACCGGCGGGAATCAGCTTGCCAATGATCACGTTCTCCTTCAGACCGCGCATGAAGTCCGACTTGGACTGGATGGCGGCGTCGGTGAGAACCCGGGTGGTCTCCTGGAAGGAGGCCGCCGACAGCCACGAGTCCGTGGCCAGCGACGCCTTGGTGATACCCATCAGCTCAGAGCGTCCCTCGGCGGGGATTTTGCCTTCCTCGACCAGGGCCCGGTTCACGTCCCGGAAGGTCTGGTCGTCGACCAGTTCGGCCGGCAGGAACTCGGAGTCGTTGGGCTTGACCACCCGAACCCGGCGTAGCATCTGGCGCACGATCAACTCGATGTGCTTGTCGTGGATTTCCACGCCCTGGGAGCGGTACACCTCCTGGACCTGGTCCACCAGGTACTGCTGGGTGGAGCGCACACCCCGGACCTCCAGCACCTCCTTGGGGTCGAGCGGACCCTCGGTGAGCTGCATGCCCGGCTCGACGACGTCTCCGCTCGCCACCCGCAGGCGGGCGTAGCGGGAGATCGGGTACTCGACCTCGCCGTCCTCCTTGGAGTCGACCACCAGCCGGCGGCCATCCTCGTCCTCGACCAGTTGCACGGGCCCGCCGACCTCGGTGAGGACGGCCTTCCCCTTGGGGGAACGGGCCTCGAACAACTCCTGGACACGGGGCAGGCCGTGGGTGATGTCGTCTCCGGCCACACCACCGGTGTGGAAGGTACGCATCGTCAGCTGGGTGCCCGGCTCGCCGATCGACTGGGCGGCCATTATCCCGACCGCCTCGCCGAGCTCGACCTGGCGGCCGGTGGCAAGAGAGAGCCCGTAACAGGTCTGGCACACGCCGTTGCGGGTGTCGCAGGTGAGCACCGAACGGCACCGCACCGACTCCACCTGACCACCGGCGTCGACCAGTGCCTGGATCTCCTTGGTCTTGAGCGTGGTCCCGGCCTTGAGCTTGTCGCCGTCCTCGGTCTCGACCAGCTTGCGGTCGATCTTGACGTCGTCGGCCAGCACCCGCCCGTAGACCCGGGAACGGATGTTGCGGATCACGGCACCGCGGTCGTCGACGATGCGGATCACGATCCCCTTGTCGGTTTCGCAATCCTCGGCCACCACGATGACCTCCTGGGCAACGTCGACCAGGCGGCGGGTCAGATAGCCGGAGTCGGCGGTACGCAGGGCGGTGTCGGCCAGACCCTTGCGGGCGCCGTGAGTGGAGATGAAGTACTCCAGCACCGACAGCCCCTCGCGGAAGTTCGAGATGATCGGGCGGGGGATGATGTCACCCTTGGGGTTGGCTACCAGTCCACGCATACCGGCGATCTGGCGCACCTGCATCATGTTCCCGCGGGCGCCCGAGCCCACCATCATGTCGAGCGAGTTGAACTTCTCGGTCTTGAGGCCGGCCTTCATGGCGTCGGTCACCCGCTCGGTGGCCTCGGTCCAGATCTCGATCAGCTCCTGGCGCCGCTCCTCGTCGGTGACGACACCCTTGAGATATTGGTTCTGGATCTTCTCGGCCCGCTCCTCGTACTCCTCGAGGATCTTGGCCTTGTCGGCGGGGGTCTTGACGTCGTCGAGACCGATGGTGAGACCCGCCTTGGTGGCGAATCGGAAACCGAGGTCCTTGATACCGTCGAGCATCTCCGCCACCTCGGAACGGGGGTAGCGGTCGATCGCCACCTCGATCAGGGTGCGGATGTCGGACTTGACCAACACCGAGTCCACGAACGGGAACGCCGGCGGCATCACCGTGTTGATGAGCACCCGGCCGAAGGTGGTCTCGTGCAACTTGGACCCGTCCACCGGCTCCTCGGTGAGGAGCTTGGGAAGCGTCTTCTTGAGGTCGGCGTGCTGTTCGGGGTCACCGGCCAGGTCGCCAACCCGCACCTTGATCAGAGCATGCAGCGACAACTCACCCATGTCGTAGGCCATCTCGGCCTCTTCCATCGAGGCGAAGGTGCGTCCCTCGCCCTTGGCACCTTCAGAGATCTCGGACAGGTAGTACATCCCGATCACCATGTCCTGGGACGGGGTGACGATGGGACGGCCCGAGGCCGGCGACAGCACGTTGTTCGACGACAACATCAGGATCCGGGCCTCGGCCTGGGCCTCGGCCGACAGGGGCAGATGACCGGCCATCTGGTCGCCGTCGAAGTCGGCGTTGAATGCCTCGCACACGAGGGGATGGATCTGGATCGCCTTGCCCTCGACAAGCACTGGCTCGAAGGCCTGGATGCCGAGACGGTGGAGGGTGGGGGCACGGTTCAGGAGCACGGGGTGCTCCATGATCACGTCGCCGAGCACGTCCCACACCTGGGGACGCTGACGCTCCACCATCCGCTTGGCGGCCTTGATGTTGGGGGCGAGATCGAGATCGACCAGTCGCTTCATCACGAACGGCTTGAACAGTTCCAGGGCCATGATCTTGGGCAGCCCGCACTGGTGCAGCTTGAGCTGGGGACCGACCACGAT
Organism: Acidimicrobiia bacterium; assembly: GCA_035461175.1. Lineage (GTDB taxonomy): Bacteria > Actinomycetota > Acidimicrobiia > Spongiisociales > ZC4RG35 > DATHVR01. The sequence goes on from DATHVR010000002.1 coordinate 30,422, forward strand.
CACGGAACGACCGGAGTAGTCGACGCGCTTGCCCAGCAGGTTCTGGCGGAACCGGCCCTGCTTGCCCTTGAGCATGTCGGAGATCGACTTCAGGGCACGGTTACCGGGACCGGTCACCGCCCGGCCGCGCCGCCCGTTGTCGAAGAGGGCGTCGACGGCCTCCTGCAGCATCCGCTTCTCGTTGTTGACGATGATCTCGGGGGCACCGAGGTCGAGCAGTCGCTTGACCCGGTTGTTGCGGTTGATGACCCGTCGGTAGAGATCGTTGAGATCCGAGGTGGCGAACCGGCCACCGTCCAGCTGCACCATCGGGCGCAGGTCGGGCGGGATCACCGGGATGGTCTCGAGGATCATGTCCTTGGGATCGTTCTTTCCTTCCCAGAACGGCTTGACCACCTTCATCCGCTGGGTGGCCCGCTGGCGCTTCTGCTGGGAGTTGGCCTCGAGGTTCTCCTCCAGGGCGGCCATCTCGGCGTCGAGGTCGATCCGACCCAACAGGTCCTTGATGGCCTCGGCACCCATGCCGCCGACGAAGTACTGGTTGTAGCGGTCGTAGATCTCCCGCCACAGGCTCTCCGACTCGACCCGGGCCTTGGGCTTGAAGGACTTGAACTGGTCGAAGGCGTCCTGGATCAGCTCGTCCTCGCGCTCGGCCCGCTCCTCGCGGTCCTTGATCTCGCGCTCGACTTCCTTGCGCCGGGCGTTGATCTCCTGGGTCTTGGCTCCGCCCTCTTCCATCCGCTCGAGCTCGTCCTCGAGGGCCTCGAGACGGTTGGACTTCCACTCGTCGAATTCCTCGCGGACCACTGCCAGCTCGTGCTGCATGTCCTCTTCGAGCTGGGGCAGGTCCTTCTGGCGCTTCTCCTCGTCTACCCACGTGATGATGTAGGCGGCGAAGTAGATGACCTTCTCCAGGTCCTTGGGCGACATGTCGAGCAGATAGCCGAGACGGCTGGGGACGCCCTTGAAGAACCAGATGTGGGTGACGGGAGCAGCCAGTTCGATGTGACCCATGCGCTCGCGCCGGACCTTGGAGCGCGTCACCTCGACGCCACAGCGCTCACAGATGATGCCCTTGTAGCGAATCCGCTTGTACTTGCCGCAGTAACACTCCCAGTCCCGCTGGGGACCGAAGATGCGCTCGTCGAAAAGGCCTTCCTTCTCGGGGCGCAGGGTGCGGTAGTTGATCGTTTCCGGCTTCTTGACCTCGCCGTATGACCAGGCGCGAATCTGGTCACTCGAGGCCAGACCGATCTTCAGTTCATCGAATAGCTGCTGTGCCAATGTGTTGTTCCCCTGGTTCGTGGTTTGCTCTCGGTGGTCTCGAAATCGGGTATTAGGTGGTAGGTGGTAGGTTCTTACCACCTACCACTTAGGACTCTCTCAAAAAGTGGTTTCGGGGCGTTCCGGGCGGGAGAGGTCGATCCCCAGCGAATCCGCCGGGCGATAGGCATCCTCTTCCAGTTCCCGCAGCTCGACTTCCTCTCCGGCGGAGAGCATCTCCACCGACAGGCCCAGGCTCTGCATCTCCTTGACCAGGACCCGGAAGCTCTCGGGAATGCCAGGCTCGGGGATGTTGGCTCCCTTGACGATCGCCTCGTACACCTTGACCCGGCCCTGGACGTCGTCCGACTTGATGGTCAGGAGCTCCTGGAGTGCATAGGCGGCTCCGTAGGCCTCCAGCGCCCACACCTCCATCTCGCCGAAGCGCTGTCCACCGAACTGGGCCTTCCCGCCCAGCGGCTGCTGGGTGATCATCGAGTAGGGGCCGGTGGAACGGGCGTGGATCTTGTCGTCGACCAGGTGGACCAGCTTCAGGATGTAGATGTACCCGATGGTCACCGCGGTGTCGAAGGGCTCGCCGGAGCGACCGTCGTAGAGGATCGCCTTGCCGTCGTCCTGGACCATGCGGTCGCCATCCCGGTTGGGACGGGCGTGGCTGATGACCTCCATGATCTCGTCCTCGCGGGCACCGTCGAACACCGGTGTCGCCACCTTGGTCCACGGCTCGGCGCCGGCGGCGGCGGGGCTCTCGATGCCGAGAGGCTCCCAGCCCTGGGCGGCAGCCCATCCCAGATGGGTCTCGAGCACCTGGCCCAGGTTCATCCGGGAGGGAACACCCAGCGGCGAGAGGATGATGTCGACCGGGGTGCCGTCGGCCGTGAACGGCATGTCTTCTTCGGGGAGGATCTTGGCGATGACACCCTTGTTGCCGTGACGGCCGGCCAGTTTGTCGCCCTCGGCGATCTTGCGCTGCTTGGCGACATAGACCCGCACCAGTTCGTTGACCCCGGGCGGGAGATCGAAGCCCTCGGAGCGCTTGAAGATCTTGACCGCGATCACCTTGCCGGACTCGCCGTGGGGCACCTTGAGCGAGGTGTCGCGCACCTCCCGGGCCTTCTCACCGAAGATGGCACGGAGCAGTCGCTCCTCGGGGGTGAGTTCGGTCTCGCCCTTGGGCGTGACCTTGCCCACCAGGTAGTCGCCGGGGCCCACTTCGGCACCGATCCGGATGATTCCGTCCTCGTCGAGGTTGGCGAGGACCTCCTCGGCCACGTTGGGGATGTCACGGGTGATTTCCTCGGCGCCCAGCTTGGTGTCGCGGGCGTCGATCTCGTGCTCCTCGATGTGGATCGAAGAGAGGGTGTCCTCTTTCACCAGCCGCTGGCTGATGATGATGGCGTCCTCGTAGTTGTGGCCCTGCCAGGGCATGAACGCCACCAGCAGGTTGCGGCCGAGGGCGAGCTCGCCCTTCTCGGTCGAGGGCCCGTCGGCGAGCACGTCGCCCTTCTTGACGGTGTCGCCCTCTCGCACCAGCGCCTTCTGGTTCATGCAGGTGCCCTGGTTGGAACGTTCAAACTTGTTGAGGGGGTAGGTGTGCTTTTTATTGGCACCCTTCTCCTTGACCACGATCTCCCGACCGTTGACCTCGACCACCTCGCCGTCGACAGGGGAGACGATCATGTCGCCCGAGTCCTGGGCGGCGCGCTGCTCGACACCGGTCCCCACCAGGGGGGCGTCGGCCTGGAGCAACGGCACGGCCTGGCGCTGCATGTTCGAGCCCATCAGGGCGCGGTTGGCGTCGTCGTGCTCGAGGAAGGGGATGAGGGCAGTCGACACCGAAACGATCTGCTTGGGCGACACGTCCATGTAGTCGACCATCTCCGAGGGCACGGTGTCGACTTCGCCGCCGCCGCCCGCTCGCACCAGGACACGCTCGTTCTTGAACGACCCGTCCTCGGTGAGGGGGGCGTTGGCCTGGGCGATGACGTAGCGCTCCTCCTCGGTGGCGGTGAGGTACTCCACGTCGGTGGTCACCTTTCCGTCGACCACCTTGCGATAAGGGGTTTCGATGAAACCGAAGCGGTTGACCCGGGCGAAGGTAGCCAGGGAGCCGATCAGGCCGATGTTGGGACCCTCCGGGGTCTCGATCGGGCACATACGGCCATAGTGGGAGGGGTGGACGTCACGGACCTCGAAGCCGGCCCGCTCCCGGCTGAGGCCACCCGGGCCCAGCGCCGACAGCCGGCGCCGGTGGGTGAGGCCGGCCAGCGGATTGGGCTGATCCATAAACTGGCTCAGCTGGCTGGTGCCGAAGAACTCCTTGATCGACGCCGTCACCGGACGGATGTTGATCAGGCTCTGGGGGGTGATGGCGTCCGGATCCTGAGTCGTCATCCGCTCCTTGACCACTCGCTCCAGGCGGCTGAGACCGACCCGAACCTGGTTCTGGATCAGCTCGCCGACGGTGCGAATCCGGCGGTTGCCGAAATGGTCGATGTCGTCGGTCTGGACGGGGATCTCGTTGCCCTGGTGAGTGGTGAAGGTCTGCTCGCCGGCGTGGAGGGCGACCAGGTAGCGGATGGAGTCGACGACGTCCTCGTCGCGCAGCAACTGCAGGCCCTCGGCCCGATAGTCGTCGGGGGCGTCCTCGCGGAACTTCTGGCTCACCTTGTAGCGGCCCACCCGGGTGAGGTCATAGCGCTTGGGGTTGCGGAAGAGGGTCTGGATCAGGCCCCTGGCCGACTCGACCGTGGTGGGCTCGCCGGGTCGGAGCTTCCGATAGAGGTCGATCAGAGCCTCGTCACGGTCGGCAGCCGGATCCCGCTCGAGGGTGTTGCGGATCGACTCGGCGCCGTCGAACAGATCGAGGATCTCCTCGTCCGTCTCGGCGATGCTCAGGGCCCGCAGGAAGGCCGACACATACTGACGGCGCTTGCGGTCGACGCGAACGCCGATCGTGTCGCGCTTGTCGGTGTCGAACTCGAGCCAGGCACCCCGGCCGGGGATGATTTTGCCGGTGTAGAGGATTGTGTCGGAGGTCTTGTCGCGGGCCGAGTCGTAGTAGACGCCCGGCGAGCGGACCAACTGGGAGACGATGACACGCTCCGTGCCGTTGATGATGAACACACCCTTGTCGGTCATCATCGGGAAATCGCCGAGAAAGACCTGCTGCTCCTTGATCTCACCCGTCGACTTGTTCATGAAGCGAGCGGTGACGAACAGGGGCTTGGCGTAGTTGGCGTCGCGCTCCTTGCACTCGTCGATGCTCATCGTCTCGTCGCCGAAACGGTGGTCGGTGAGTTCGAGGGCGAGCGAGCCCGTGAAGTCCTCGATTGGACTGATCTCGTCGAAGATCTCCTTCAGGCCCTCATCGAGGAACCACTGAAAGGAATCGTGTTGAACGGCGAGCAGATCCGGGAGAGGTAGAACCTCGGGGATCTTGGCGAACGAAAGACGTTCAGCGACGCGCGAAGCCAAAGGAGCCTCCTTGAAAGCCGGCATAAAGGGCGAGCGTGATGGCAAACGGAATACGCAGAAAGCGCATGCTAACACACGCGCAAGCGGACGCGCAAGCGGCGCCCCTCAAGACCCCCGGGATGAGCCCGGAGGCTGGCGGCCTTCCGTTATCCGGGGGTGTGTCCGTTCATCGAACGGTCCCGAACCGGATGGCTGGGGGCATCCTATCGCATCCTCGCGAAAGGCGTCAAGGGTTCGCGGGTCCTATGGACGCCGTGATCCGGCCGGATCACCCACTTCGCGGACGGGAGGCGACTCCATCTCCACCCGGGCGCCCGCCCGGCCCGGCAGGGAAATCGAGAAGCACGCTCCCCCGAGTCGCTCCGAGCGGCGGTAGATGGCGTTGCCGCCGTGACCGCGTACCAGCATGTCCACGACCGCCAGGCCGATTCCCGAGCCAGGGATGCCGGCGTCGTAGCGGTGGGCTCCTCGTTCGAAGCGGTCCCAGATGGCAAGTTCGTACCGCTTCGGCACCCCAGGCCCGTCGTCGTGCACCTCGATCACCAGACCGTCCTCGACGCTCTTCGCCAGCACCAGTCGATGGGGGCCGCCATACCGAGCAGCGTTGGTGAGCAGGTTCACCACGACCTGCTGGATGCGATCAGGATCGACATAGCCGACCAGGCCCGGCTCCATCTCCACCATCACCCCCGACGCCGTCCCGACATCGGTGGAGTCGACGGCGGCGGCGATGAGAGATTCGATCCCCACCGAGCGGAAGTGGAGTACCATGTCGGGCTGTCGGCGGTTGAGCATCACCAGATCCGAGACGATCCGGGCCATATAGCGGGCCTGCTGGTCGACGATCCCCAACATCTCGTGTTGGCTGGCTTCGTCCACGTGCTGGTCCCGGTCGGTGAGGATGTCCAGGAACCCCACCATGGCAGTCAGAGGGGTGCGCAATTCGTGGGAGATGGACGACACCAGGGCGGTTCGCTGGCGCTCGACCAGCTCGCGGTTCTCACGGATCGAGACGCCCTGGCGTATGAAGACCAGGAGCATGACGACGAGAGCGCCGGCCACCAGCACGATCGTCTGGCGCTCGAAGGCCGAGTCGCTCAGCTTCACGACCAGCATCACAAGAAGAACGGCCGCCGCTCCGTAGGGAGCCAGCACCGCCCACCAGGGGGCTTTGCGCTCGGCGTACTCGCGGGGCTCCGGAGCGCGGTCGACGATGGCAGCAGAGGTGAGGAGGGCCGCTCCCGCCAGCATGTAGAGGGCATAGGGGGGTTCGGTCTGGGCGAACCCCACCCCTACTCCTTCGGCGAAGAAGATCAGATCGGCGATCGCCTGAGCGGAGACGCCAAGTCCGAAAAGAAGCATCCGGGGATCGAAGCGGTAGTTCGACCGTCGCAGCGTCACCAGCATCACGGCCACCAGAATTCCCACGTCGAGGAGGGGATAGGCGGTGGCAATCGCCACTTCTATCCCCCTGGCCCTCTCTATGGCGGCCACGATGTCGTCTAGCGCCGCCACCCAGGCCACGACGGCGATCGACACTGCTCCGACGGCTCCATCCAGAAACACCCGCAGGCGCCGATAGGGCGGCCCCTCCAGATGCGGCAGGGTCCAGAAACCGATGAGAACCAACAGATAGGCGGTGATGAAGAACAAGTCCAGCGGTCCGAACGCCGGGGGATTGAGGCCGAGCCCGGTGGCAACACCCACCACAACGACCCCGGTAGCGCCGACCACCAAACCACTCCCGATCAGGCGCCAGGCCCGCGCCTCCGTGGATGCCCCCTCGCGGGGCTTCTTGAGGAACAACACCCCTCCCACCCCGTAGCCGACCACCATGACCGGAAGCCCGACATATCCGGCGATCTCCTCAACGGAAAAGGCGACAACCGTTACTGCCACCACGACGAAAGTGAGGGCGAAGAGAGCGCGGCGCGGCCAACTGGCTTCCTCTACAACAGTTACAAGCCTCGACCAGATGGTTTCCACGCTCAAAGAATCGGCTGGTGGAGCCTCCGGGTTGAGGAAAGCGTGTGCCGGAACTCAGCTGGCGTGGTACTCCGTCAGGTCGACCACGGCCTCGGTCTCGCCCACCACCTGGTGGAGGCTGCGCTGGAGCGACTGGATCATTCCGATGATCTGCTCGTCGGTATTCGACAGCGTCTGAGTGAAACGGATCCCGGCCATTCCCACCGGCACCACCGGGAAGCCCGACACGTTGATGAAGTAGCCGTCGTCGAGCATGAGGCGCGCCACCTCGAGCATGTGATGGAGCTCTCCCACCCGCACCAGCCATACCGGGGTTCGGGCCCACGACACCGCCGGCAAAGAGTGGCGGGCCAGCAGGGTCGTCACCCGGTCGATCTGAGCGTCGATCCGCTCCCGCAGGATCTCGTGTTCGTCGGAGAGGTGGATGTCGGCCGAGGCCACCATCGCTCCCAGCGTGGGCGGGTGGATAGGACCGGAGAAGTTCATCGGACCCCCCACGAGTTCCACCCGTCGGGCCAGTTTGGGATCACCGAATCCGACCACCGCCCCTCCCGTCCCGAACGACTTGGCCAGCCCGGCGGCCACGATCAGCCGCTCATTCCAGGGCATGCGCGAGAGCACCAGTCCCCTTCCGTGTCTTCCTGTCCACGAGAACCCGTGGGCGTCGTCGAAGTAGACGTGGAGCGAAGGGTGCCGGCGCATGAGGGCATCGATAGTCTCGACCGGGGCGGTGTCCCCGTACATCGAATACAGGCCGTCGGCCACGTACCAGATCTTCTCATATCGCTTTTCGGCCGACTCGATGGCATCCACCAGAGCGGGGACATCGTTGTGGGCAACCGGTTGGATCGGGATCCCGCGGCCGGCCAGCACCTGGGTCGTGAGTTGGAGAGAGGCGTGACTGTGGCGGTCGACGAGGATCACGTCCGACCCGGACACCAATGAGGGCAACACGGCGAGGTGGCCGAGAGTGGTGGTCGGGGGGATCACCACGGCCTGAGCACCCATCACCTGCTGAAGCTTCTCGGTCAGCAGGTCATAGAGGTCGACGGCCGAGTAGGCGATCGATGAGGAATAGAGGGGACCGAATCGCTCAACGGCCTCGATGGCGCCCGCTTTGAGTCGGGGGTCGACGTTCAGCCCGAGATAGGAGCAGTTGCCGAAATTGGCCAGCACCCGCCCGTTGACACGAAGGGTCGAGCCGTCGCCCACATCGTCGAATCGGATGCCTCGTACACCCAGTTCCTGGGCGTAGTCGGTGTCGCGCTGGAAGCGCCGGAGGAGGGTTTCGTGTTGAGATGCGGGACCTGCGCGCATGATCTTTTCCGTCGGTCGGCCGTGCCGTCGACCTGTCCAGCGCTTACCCCACCTCTCGGTCCCTATCTCCACACGAGCGGTGGCGGTCGGTGATTCCCACGTTAGACCAGGCACCGGGCTGTGGACAATCGGATAGCTGGCCCCGGCGAACCAATACCATCTCTGTCCCATGGCCCGCCACAGGACCCGACGCCGCCTCCTCCAGATTCTCGCCGCCACCGGCGTGACGCTGGTCGTGTTCGCCGGTCTGGTCGTGGGGGCCTACGCCCTGGACGGGGGCGGACCCCAGACGCTGCGCGGTCTCATGATCGAGGGGGCCCCGGCCGGAGACCTTTCCCCGGCCGAACTGGAACGGGTGGTGGCCCGGCTGAGACACCAGGTGGAAGGTACCGACATTCGCATCGACCTCCCGGATGGCCCGCGCACAGTCACTGCGGCCGAGGCGGGAATCTCGCTCGACGACGAGGCCGTGATCGAAGCCGCCCTGACCGCGGGCAAGGGAGGGGATGCCTTCCAGCGGTTCCGGGCCTGGTTGGGTTCTTTCACCACGCCACGCCATGTTCCTCTCACCCTCACCTACGACCGTGAACGGGCGGCCGACACGGTGTCCCGATTCGAGAATCTGGTGGTTCGAGAACCGGTCGAACCACGGCTGGTGATGGGACGCGACGAGGGACTGGTTGTCCGCTCAGGCGAGGACGGGCTCCGGGTCGACCGGGCAGCCATCGTGGACCGGCTGGGCGACCAGGTAGACGCGGGTGGGCCGTTCGATGTGGACGCCCCCCTCACCACCCTGCCGCCCCAGCTCGATGCTGACGAACTGGGTTCGGTGGCCGACAAGCTCAATGCCCTCACCGCCGGCGGTGCCACCATCGCCGTCGACGGAGAGGAAAGACTCCTCCCCGCCTCCGCCCTGCGGGTGCGTCTAGATGTCACCAGCACCGACGGCGTTCCCGCCCCCGCCTTCGACCTCGACTCGCTTCAAGGCCTGATCGAGCACACCTTCGGCGACGTTCGGCTCGGTGGCGACGATCCGGTGTTCGAGGTGGAAGACGAGACCCCGGTTGTGGTGGAAGAAGGCCGGCCGCCGCTCGAGTGCTGCGCTCCCGAGGCGGCCGCCGTGGTGGCCGAGGCGATCTTCTCAGACCGGCCCGGGACGATCGATGTCGAGCCGAAGCCGAGCAAGGACCCCCGCTTCGTCGAGTGGGCCACCGGCGAGGCCGTGATCGAGAAGGTGGCGGAGTTCACCACCGAGCACCAATGTTGCCAGGCCCGGGTCGCCAACATCCAGCGCTTCGCCGACATAGTCCGGGGCGTGTATCTGATCCCCGGCGAGACGCTGTCCCTGAATGAGCACGTCGGGGAGCGGACACGGGAGAAGGGATTCGTGCCCGCCGGCACCATTCTGAGCGGCCATCTGGTTCCCACCGTGGGGGGAGGCGTCTCCCAGTTCGCCACCACGATGTTCAACGCCGCCTTCTTCGCCGGCTTCGACTTCGTCGACTACCAGAGCCACTCGATCTACTTCAGCCGATATCCGTACGGTCGCGAGGCCACCATCTCCTGGCCGGCTCCTGACCTCGTGATCGAGAACACGACCGACTACCCGGCCCTGATCTGGCCCACCTACACCGACACCTCGATCACCGTCTCGATCTACTCCACCAAGTCGGTCGAGGTCGAAGACCTCGGCCAGGAAGTCAGTCCGGCACGTCAGTGCACCCGGGTCGACACCCATCGCCTCCGCACCTACGACGACGGCCGCCAGGTCGAGGACTCGGTCTTCGCCACATACCGCCCCGGCGAAGGCTTCGACTGCAACGGCAACCCGACCACGCGGCCCGAGGGATGAGACGGGTCCGGCCTGGTCCCGCCCGACGGTATCGAGCGGTGAGTAATGGGTGGTGGGTGGTCCGACCGACCTGCGGGTAGGACCGGCCTGGTCCCGCCCGACGGTATCAAGTGGTGAGTAACGGGTGGTGAGCCAAACCAAAAAGAGACTTAGAACCCACAACTCACCACCCGCACCCGAAAGCAGCCAAAGCCTCCAACAACCGACTCACCTCGCCACGCGCCCGACGGTATCAAGTGGTGAGTAAAGGGTGGTGAGCCAAACCAAAAAGGGACTTAGGACTCACCACTCACCCGCTACCCGAAAGCAGCCAAAGCCTCCAACAACCGATCCACCTCGCCACGCGTCGTCGTGTGGACGAAGCCGATCCTCACTGCTCCGCCTTGGTCCAGGAGGCCGAGCTGGGTCATCGGTTCGATGGCGTAGAAGTGACCGTCCCCCACGTACAGGCCTGCCTCGGCCAGGCGCTGAGCCACCCGCCGCGGCGAAACACCCTCAACGGTGATGGCGAAGGTTGGTGTTCGGGCGCCGGTCCCCGCGATCCCGTGGAGGGTGAGGTGCTCACCCAGCCCGTCGAGAAACATCGCCGTGAGCCCATCCAGATACTCCCCGACCCGGCGATATCCGTCGATGAGACGGGCCCTCCGGTCCTCACCCTCGCCGAGGCCGGCCAGGTAATCGACGGCGGCGGTGACACCGGCCAGCGACTCGAAACTCTGGGTCCCGGTCTCCCATTTTTCGGGGCCCGACGCCGGCGCCGGCCGCACCTTGTAGGCATCGAGTTCCTCGAGTAGCTCCCGGCGCCCGTAGAGACACCCGGTGTGAGGACCGAAGAACTTGTAGGCAGAGGCGACGAGGAAGTCGGCGTCGAGGTCGCCAACCGAGACCACACCGTGCGGGGCGTAGTGGACGGCGTCGACATAGACCAGGGCTCCCACCCGGTGGGCGGCTTCCACAATGGCAGCCACATCGGGGATGCTGCCGAGAGCATTGGAGGCATGGGTCACGGCGACGAGGCGGGTGCGGTCGGTGAGGACCTCTTCGACAGCCTCCACCGGCAATTGGTACGTGCTGGAGTCGAAGCGTGCAATGTCCACCGCCACCCCGGCGTCGGCGGCCGCCATCCGCCAGGGAGCGACGTTGGCGTCGTGGTCGAGGCTCGTGACCACGATGCGATCCCCGGGCCGCCAAGTGCGAGCCAGAGCCCGGCTGACCGAGAAGGTGAGCGAGGTCATGTTCTGTCCGAACACCAGGCTGTCGGGATCGGCGGCCCCGAACAGGTCGGCCACCGCCCGACGCGTCTCGATCATGGTCTCTTCGGCCAGTTGCGACGCGGCGAACGGGCCACCCAGGTTCGATACCCCCGCTTCGAGCACGCCGGCGATGGCTCCGATGACCGACTCGGGGACCTGAGTCCCCCCCGGTCCGTCGAAATAGGCCACGGACGCACCCCGATGGGTGCGGGCAAGGGCAGGAAACCGGGAGCGAAGCGGCTCTGGATCGAACATCGGCGCCACGCTAACCGTGTGAACAAGGGGGGACGACCCCCCTGAAACCCCCCGCCGCCTCGCGTCCCAGAGTCTCACCGAATGGGGCGATCCGCCGGACCTCCCGCTCCAACCGATCATCCTTGGGGCGACCTCGAGGCCGCGCGCCGGCTCGCTGTTGTGGGTTTTCCGTCTCCCGGGTCGTTCGAGGCGGAGCCTCGAACAGACGCCGGTCGGGCGACTTTGGGGCCGCCTGCGCCACACTGACCCCGCCGGGTCACGCCTCTCTCGGCTTGTTCGGGGCCGTGCCCCGAACAGACGCCGGTCGCCCGACGTGCTTCCGCCTCGCTAGACGTCGCGGGTTTGGCGTCCGACTTCCGACTCAGGACCTTCCGACTTCCGACTCACCACTCACCAACGGCCGGGTGCCTCCGGCCGACGCCGAGGGTCCTAGCCTGCAGGACGCATGGGATCGGGACACTCCGACTTCGACCGGTTGCTCGGGACTGACCGCCGCTTGCGGCTCGGCTGGTTATCGGGGTCGGTTCTGGCGCTGGCCGCCCTGACGATGGTGGGGCTGATCTGGCTGTGGCCCCGAGGAGCCCCCGCCTTCGATGGCGAGGAAATGGGCCTGACCGGAGAGGTGGTGGTGGCCGAGGTCGCCTCGGCCACCGACGGGGAATGCAGCTTCTCGCCCGATCTCAACTGTCATCGGGTGATCTTCACGATCCTCGAAGGGCCCGATGCCGGTAGCCCCACCTCTCAGGAGTTCGAGATCTCGGCCGCGGCCCCCCGGTTCACTTCTGGAGAGCGGGTGGTGCTCAACGTGGTGCCCGAAGCCGAGCCTCGTTTCCGATACCAATACTCCGACCGGGACCGGCGGCCGGTGCTGTGGGGGCTGGCCGCCCTCTTCGCCCTCGCCGTCGTCGGATTGGGCAGACTGCGCGGCCTGGCCGCCCTGGGCGGGCTGGCTGCCTCCGTATTCATAATCGTTGCCTTCATCGCCCCGGCGATTCTCACCGGCCACAGTCCCGTCCTCATTGCCGCCGTAGGCGGATCTGCCATCGCTCTCGTCGCCCTCTATCTCGCCCACGGCTGGAACGCCCTCACCCACGTCGCCGCCATCGGCACCTTCGGCGCCCTCATCCTCACCCTGGCCCTCTCCGCCGGGGTGGCGGCACTGGCCCACTTCTCCGGATTCGGCTCGGAGGAAGCCTTCTTCCTCACGTTCGTCGAGGGCCTGGAGATCCGGGGCCTGATCCTCGCCGGCGCCGTGCTGGGTGCGATAGGCGCCCTCGACGACGTCACCGTCACCCAGGCCTCGACGGTGTTCGAAATGCGCCGCATCAGCCCGGCGGCCCCGGCCGCCGATCTGTTCCGGAGTGGCCTGAGGGTGGGTCGCGACCACATCGCTTCGACCGTCAACACCCTGCTCCTCGCCTATGCCGGGGCTTCGATGCCCCTGCTCCTGCTCTTCACCCTCTCCGATCTCCCGCTCGGATTCGTGGCCAACTCCGAGGTGGTGGCGGTGGAGATCTTCCGCACCCTGGTCGGTTCGATCGGCCTGGTGGCGGCGGTCCCGCTCACCACCTGGCTGGCGGCACGGGTGGCGTCCGGGGCGGAAGCGTGAAACGAACCGTGATCGGCTGGCGGGAATGGGTGGCCCTCCCCCTCTTCGGCGTCACCATCAAAGTCAAGGTCGACACCGGGGCCGCCTCCGCCTCTCTCCACGCCTTCAATCTCGAGCGCTTCACCGGCGACGGGACCGAGATGGTCCGATTCGACATCCATCCCCGCCAGCGTTCGGCGAAGGGGGCTACGACGGTGGAAGCCGAGGTGGTGGATGAACGGCAGGTGCGGAATCCGGGGGGACGGGCCGAAACCCGGCCTGTGATCCGGACCCGTCTCCGCTGGGCCGAGGTGATCTGGGAAGCTGAGATCAACCTCACCCGTCGCGACGAGATGGGATTCCGGATGCTGCTCGGTCGCAAAGCCCTCAAGAACCAGTTCGTCGTCGATCCGGGGCGCTCGTTCCTCGGGGGACGCCCCGGAAAGGAGAAGTGATGGACATAGGGATCCTCTCCCGCAAGACCGGCCTGTATTCCACCAGTCGGCTGGCCGAGGCGGCCCGGGACGCCGGCCACAACGTCCGCATCATCGACTACCTGCGCTGCTACATGGACATCACCAGCACCCGCCCCAAGGTCCTCTACCGGGGAGAGGAGCTCCGCTTCGACGCCGTCATCCCCCGCATCGGCGCCACCTACACCTTCTACGGGACGGCGGTGGTGCGCCAGTTCGAGATGATGGACGTGTATCCGCTCGTCACCAGCCAGGCGATCAGCCGCTCGCGCGACAAACTCAGGTCGCTCCAGCTTCTCGCCCGAGCCGGGGTAGGGCTGCCCGTAACCGGGTTCGCCCACAGCACTCAGGACATCGACGGGCTGTTGGAGGTCGTCGGCGGAGCGCCGGTGATCGTGAAGCTCCTGGAGGGAACCCAGGGCCTGGGTGTTGTCCTGGCCGAGACGAAGAAGGCCGCCGAGTCGGTGATCGGTGCCTTCCGCCAGTTGGATGCGAACTTCCTGGTCCAGGAGTTCATCAAGGAAGCCAAAGGGGCCGACCTGCGCGCCTTCGTCATCGGCGGCAAGGTCGTGGCGGCCATGCGGCGCCAGGGCGCACCCGGCGAGTTCCGCTCCAACCTGCATCGAGGCGGCACCGCCGAGAAGATCCGGCTCACGTCGATGGAGCGGGCAACCGCCGTGAAGGCGGCCCGCACCATGGGTCTCAACGTGTGCGGGGTCGACATGGTCCAGTCCAATCATGGGCCGCTGGTCCTCGAGGTCAACTCGTCGCCTGGCCTGGAGGGGATCGAAGAGGCGAGCGGCTTCGATATCGCCCGCCGCATCATCGAGTTCGTCGAACAGAACGCCCGCCCGGGACGGACCCGTGACCGAATCCAGGGCTGACCACCGCAACGTCCCCATCACCGTGGGCGAGACCACGGTGCTGCCGGGCCGCACCTCCCGTTTCGAGCTGCCCTTTGCCCGCCTGCCCACGGGTAGCGTCGCCTCGCTGCCGGTGGCGGTCGTCAACGGCCGCTATGCCGGTCCCCATATCTGGCTTTCGGCCGCCATCCACGGAGACGAGATCGCCGGCGTCGAGATCATCCGCCGGGTGCTGCGCCGGATCGAGGCCCGGCGTCTGCGGGGGGCGGTGCTGGCCGTCCCGATCGTCAACGTATTCGGCTTCCTGAATGAGTCCCGCTATCTGCCGGATCGCCGCGACCTCAACCGATCCTTCCCCGGGTCGACCCGGGGATCCCTCGCCACTCGCCTGGCCGACCTGTTCATGCGCGAGGTCGTGTCACAGTGCTCGGTGGGCATCGACCTGCACACCGCGACCAACCATCGCGTCAATCTGCCCCAGATCCGGGCCGATCTGGACGACCCGGAGGCGACGGCCCTGGCCGAGGCGTTCGGGGCCCCCTTCGCCATCCATGCCCGGCTGCGCGACGGCTCGCTCCGTCAGGCCGCCACCGAGCGCGGCATCCGGGTGCTGGTCTACGAGGCGGGTGAGGCCCACCGCTTCGAGGAGAGGTCGATCGCGGCCGGCGTCGACGGAGTGCTGCGCGTGCTCGCGCATCTGGGAATGGCGGAAGCCGAAACGACGGCGACCGGGCCGGTGCATCGGGTGCGCCGGACGAGCTGGGTACGCGCCCGCCGGGGCGGGATCGTCAACCTCGACGTGGAACTGGGGCAACGGGTCACCGACGGCGAGGTGATCGGTTCGATAGCCGACTCCTTCGGGGTGCGTCCCTCGAGGGTGAAAGCGACGGGCACCGGCTGGGTGATCGCTCGCTCCCTCAACCCGCTGGTGGCCCCCGGCGATGCCCTCGTCCACCTTGCCGCCGAGGTCGGACCCGACCGCGACGAACCCGCCGAACGACGACGCCGCCGGCGCGGCTAGCCGGAAGAGGTCGAAGGTCGAAGGTCGGAGTTCGGAGGTCCGTTTTCGCGACAGAATTGCGCTGGCGGCGAGCTCTGCCAGGAGCTCGTCCTGAGGCGGGCGGTAGTTGTTGAGGAGTCCGTCATCCGACCCTGGGTAGTGCCCCGGGGAGGCTCAGCTCCTCGACGAACGCCTCCGCCAT
>DATHVR010000003.1:0-4837 GCA_035461175.1 Acidimicrobiia bacterium
ACTACTACTTCGACTCCAAGGAAGCGATCCTGGTCGAGTTGATCCGTACCCGGGTGGGGTTGGCGTTGGAGTCGCTGCTCGACATCACCGCCTCCGATGCCACCCCGACCGAGAAGATGCGCCGGGCGGTCACCACCCATCTCCGCGTCTTCCATGAGCACGCCGACCTCTACACCATCTTCAACTCCGAGCGCCTCCACCTGATCAGCCGGGAGGCGGCCTCGGTGGTGGACGACCTGGGCCGTCAGTACGAGCAGGCCTGGGCGAAGATGGTGGCCGAGACCGGGCCTCGCTCCGATCTCGACATACCGGTCACGGTCAAGGCGATCATGGGCATGCTCAACACCACCCTGGTCTGGTACGACCCGACGGGCCGCCTCACCGTCGACGAGCTAGCCGACCAGTACGCCGAGTTGACCCTCCACGCCATCGACGCCACCTCTGGGACGGGTTCACCCGGCTAGCGAGAGCCGGTACCGGGTAGTGGGTTCCGGGTGGTGAGTTTGACCCACCACTCACCACTCACCACTCACCACTCACCACCTACCACCTATCACCCACTGACCCTGCGCCAGCGGAGGCGGTTGATGATCGGCTCTCCTGAGCGGCCGGTCTCGGGGTCGGTCGACAACTCCAGGTCCCCATCGACCCAGCGCACGATCCGCTCCTGATCCTTGCCGACCCAGTTCGGCATCAGCGACACCTCGACGTGATGGACGACCCGATCACCGAGGTCGGTGTAGGTGCCGGCGTAGTTGAGATACCCGGCGGCGGCAGCGGCGCGGTCGGAGGCGGTGGCTCCGGCCAGAGTGGTGGCGCCCACCGGCCTGCGGTCACGCCGCATCAGCGCCGCCCACATGTGACCGTCGACGGTGTAGGTGAGTTTTCCGACCACATCGCCTCCGAAGGGGCGCTGCAGGCGCTCGCCCACCGTGGCGGTCCACTCGATCAGTTCCCAGGTTCCGGCCAGGCTCGACACCCGAGAATCCTAGGGGTGATGGGCGGGGGTGCTGACAGCGCTACGACCGAACGGATGCGGAGCGGGTGGCCTCCTCGACGATCGGAGCTACGGGGCTGAAGCGCAAAATCTCTCCCAGGCGCCGCGTGTAGGCCCGCTTGCCGGTCACCTCGAGGCTCCCGTCACGCAGTACTCCCTTCAGGTCGAGCCGCTTCTCCCACACCTTGTAGAGAGTGGACACCTCGGAACGAATCGTCATGTCCACTTCGAATCCGGGATCGTCCAAGCACACAGAAGGCACCCCGTCCTCGACCACGATCCAGAACAGCGTCGGGTCGTCGGTGAATCGGAAGTGCATCACATGGCGGCGTCCCGGAAGGTCGGAGAAGTCGAGGCGTGTGTGCATCCACCAGATCAACAGCTCGGAGTCGAGTTCCCCTGGGTCGGGATCTTCGAACGCCCACCGCGCTCCCCACTCCCCGAGACCGAACACAACCGGCTCGAGCTGCCGACCAGCCGGCGTGAGGATGTACTCGCCATCGACCTTGTCGACGATCCCGCGCATCTGGAGTTGCCGGAGCCGCTTGGCAAGGAGGCTGCGGGAGAGCCCGGGCAGGCCGCGAGCCAGCTCGTTGAAGCGGGTGGCGCCCACCAGCATGTCCCGGATTATCAGGAGCGACCACCGCTCACCGAGGACATCGAGGGCACGAGAAATCGGGCAGTACTGGCCGTAGGTCACTTCGGTCAATCGAGTCCCTTTCCAGGTACAGGCACTGTACCGGTGAGGTACAAACTGTGTACTGGTTCGGTGGCATTTCTCCCCATAGGGTCGCCACCCATGACAGACCCAACCAACCTCGAAGACACCTCCAGTCCCGACTGGGAGTCGATTGCATCCAAGGTGGGAGCAGACCTGGCCGCCGGCGTGGCCGAACGTGACCGCAGCGGCGCCATCTCCCTCTCCGGGTTTAAGGCCATCGTAGAGGCCGGGATCAGCCGCGCCCTGGTGCCCCGGGAGTTCGGTGGAGGCGGCGTATCCCACGCTCAGATGGGTGTCATCCTGCGCACACTCGGCCGCTACGACGGTCCCACGGCGGTGACACTGTCGATGCACACGCATCTGGTCGCCGCCCAGGTGTGGCGCCACAAGCACGGCATGGACGCCGAGCGGGTGCTGCGCAGGGTGGCGGACGGCGTCCTCCTGATCAGCACCGGCGCATCCGACTGGGTCGGCGCCGGGGGAACCGCCCGCAGGGTGGAGGACGGCTACATCGTCTCTGCCCGCAAGTCGCCGGCGAGCGGATGCGAGGTGGGCCAGGTGCTCGTCACCAGCATCCGCTGGGAGGAGAGTCCCGATGGGCCCCAGGTCATCCACTGCTCGATACCCATGAGCTCTGAGGGAGTCAGCATCGAAAGGACCTGGGACACCCTGGGCATGCGCGCCAGCGCCTCGCACACCGTGGTCCTGGAAGACGTATTCGTCCCCGACTCCTCGGTTTCGCTCATCCGTCCGGCCGACCGCTGGCATCCGGTGTGGAACACGGTGATCGGAGCGGCGATGCCGCTGATCGTGTCGGCATACATGGGGATCGGCGACGCCGTCCTGGACCTCGCCCTCGAGGCGGCGGGGCGGAGAGAGGGCAGCCAGCTCGACTCACTGCTGGGTGAGGTGGTCAACGCCCACACCACGGCGGCCGATGCCGTCGCTGCCATGTACGAGAGCGCCGCCGACCTGACCTTCGACAACATCGACGAGATGGCGGCTCTCACCCTGAGCCGCAAGACCACGGCGGCCGGAGCCCTGATCAAAACAGGACGCCTGGCGATGGAGCTCATCGGTGGCAGTTCGTACGGGGCAGCATCCAACCTGCAGATGCACCTGCGCGACCTGTTGGGAAGCCAGTTCCATCCGCTCCCCCGCAGCAAGCAACTCGAGTTCACCGGGCGGACCATGCGCGGCCTGTCTCCGGTGGGATGACGATCGACCACGGGTCATTAATTTGACCCACGGGTTGAATTTCATCCGGGGCGTCGATAATCTCGGCTCATGGTCAGCATGCGCAACGACGTCCTCAATCTCGCCCTCGACACCACGGACAACCCCTACCTCATGGGCCCCTTCGCCCCGGTCGACACCGAGATAGAGGCGGCGGATCTCCAGGTGATCGGGGAGATCCCCACCGACCTCAACGGTCTCTACGTTCGCAACGGCCCCAATCCCCAGCACGCCCCCGCCGGTCGTTACCACTGGTTCGACGGCGACGGCATGCTCCACGCCCTCCACTTCAGCGACGGAGAGGCCACCTATCGCAACCGGTGGGTCCGTACCGTCGGATTCCAGCGCGAGTCTCAAGCGGGGGCGGCCCTATATACGGGAATGGTCGAGCCCTCCACCGCCAACCCCCAGGACGGTGACATCCGGCCCCACTACCGATCGCTGAAGGACACGGCCAACACTGATGTCGTGTTCCACAACGGCAACCTGATGGCACTGTGGTACCTGGCCGGCGATCCCTACCAGATCGATCCCGCCACCCTGGAGACCGTCGGCACCGAAGACTGGGGTGGGGAGCGGCAGGGCTGTGTCTCCGCCCACGCCAAGGTCGACGAGCACACCGGCGAACTCCTCTTCTTCGACTACGGGCCGGACGCGCCCTTCATGTGGTACGGGGTGGTGACCGCCGACGGAGTGCTGCGCCACTACGTACCCGTGCCGCTCCCTGCCGCCCGCATGCCTCACGACATGGCCATCACCGAGAACTACTCGATCCTGATGGACCTGCCCCTCTTCGCCGACCCCGAGGTCTTCGCCGCCGGCCGCCACAAGCTGGTCTTCGACCAGAACCTGCCCGCCCGTTTCGCGGTCATCCCCCGCTACGGGTCTACCACCGAGGTGCAGTGGTTCGAGGCCGACCCCTGCTACGTCTACCACACCATCAACGCCTGGGAAGACGGTGACGAGATCGTCATGGACCTGTGCCGAACCCGCCAGCCGAAGCCCCCGGCCCGCCCCTTCAGTGGGCCGCTGGAGTCGGTGCTCGAGTATCTCCGCCTCGACGCCCAGTGGTACCGCTACCGGTTCAACCTCCGTACCGGCCAGACCAAGGAAGGGCCCCTCGACGACCTCAACACCGAGTTCCCGATGATCAACACCGCCCGCCTCGGTCGTCCCAGCCGCTACTCCTATCACGTCGCGATCGAGAACTCCTACACCACCCTCTTCGACGGGATTGTTAAATACGACAACCAGGCCCAGTCGGCCAGCCGCTACGACTTCGGCCCCGGCCGCTGGGGCTCGGAGGCTCCTTTCGCCGCCAGGCCGGACGCCAAGCACGAAGACGACGGCTACCTGGTCTCGTTCGTCTACGACGAGGCCGACGGCCACTCCGAGTGTGTCATCGTCGACGCCCCCACCATGTCCGAGGTCGGGCGGGTGATCATCCCCCAGCGCATCCCCAACGGCTTCCACGCCTGCTGGGTCCCTCAGGAGACTCTCGACGAGAGGGAGAGCGCCGGAGCCGATGCCTGAGCCGGTGTTCATCCTCGGCGGAGCCCAGACCGACTTCGCCCGCAACTGGTCGAAGGAAGGGACTACCGTCGCCGACGCCCTGAGCGAGGTGGTGACGGCGGCGCTCGAGGACGCCCGGATCGATGCGTCCGACGTCGACGGGTTCGAAGTGGGCAACTTCGTAGGTGAACTGTTCACCGGCCAGGGGCACCTGGGCGGCATGGTGGCCGCCATCCACCCTGACCTGGCCGGAAAGGCCGGCTCCCGCCACGAGGCTGCCTGCGCCTCCGGTTCGATGGCGACCCTCTCCGCCCTGGCCCAGATCCAGGCCGGATGGCGGGACGTGATGATCGTCACCGGAGTCGAGCAGA
>DATHVR010000004.1:0-47693 GCA_035461175.1 Acidimicrobiia bacterium
CACCACTACTCCATTAGATCCCCGCCCACCACTACCCGGATCACGTCGGCAGCGGTGGCGGGCGGTTGATCGGGTCGTGGTGGGCGGGCAGTTGATCGGGTAATCGTGGGTGGGGACTTAATGGGTATTGGTGGGCAGGCGGTTGATCGGGTAGTGGTGGGCAGCCGCCCGCTCGGCCAGTACCGGTCGGCGGCCCGGGTATCTACCCTTTCGGCGATGTCGCTCTCCTCGCTCGCCCGGTCGGAACGTGAAGAATTGTGCGCTTTGATGCTCGAGGTGGGCCCCGACGCTCCCACCCTGAACGAGGGCTGGACCGTGGTCGATCTGGCGGCGCACCTGGTATCGCGGGAGCACGACCTCTGGGCCGGCCCCGGCATCGTCATCGGTGGCCCGCTGGCGAAGCTGACCGAGATGGCGAGGAAGCGGAGGCGACGCCAGGGGCTGGAGCGCCTAGTTGTCATGCTGCGACGGGGAGAGCCGGCCCTCTTCCGGTTTGCCCCCGCCGGCACCCAGCTCAACGAGTTCTACATCCATCACGAGGACGTCCGCCGCCCCAACGGCTTGCCGCCTCGCACCGACCGGCCCGACCTCGATGAGGCCCTGGTGCGTCTAGTTCGGGGTTCGGCCCGGTTGCTCCTGCGCAACTTCGACGGCGGCATCGACCTGGTCTGGAACGGGGGCGTCGTCTACCGCCGCGGTCCCGAGCCCCGGGCCGAGATCATCGGGAGCCCGGGCGAGATCCTCCTCTACCTGAGCGGACGCCGTCAGGCCGCCCAGGTGGAACTCGAGGGTGATCCCGCCGCCCTCGCCGCGCTGGAGCAGGCCGGTCTCGGAAGCTGATGTCCCAGGCCCTGGCCAGTTTCGCCCTGGTCGGGGCCACCGTCCTCGCCGGACTGTCCCTGATCCCCCAGATCGTCAAGTTGGTGCGGACGCGCGATCCCGCCGGCGTCTCCGCTACCTGGCCCGCCATCGGGTGGGTCACCAATGCGGCCTGGACCGCTTACCTCCTCCAGGCGGGACTGTGGCCCGCCACGGTCTCGACGGGTCTGATGGTGATCTTCTACGCCGTGGTGATGTGGGCCCTGCACCGGGCCGGGAGCAGCCTGCGACCGTCGCTGGGGCGCGGCCTGGCCTGGATGCTGTTTCTGGTCGCCCTCACTCTGACCGCCGGATGGTTCGCCCTGGGTACGGTCCTCGGCTTCTCCCAGATCCTGCAGGTCGCTCCCGCCATCATCACCGCCTATCAGACCGACCGGCCCACCGGGATCGCCCCCGCCACCTGGTGGATCGCCGGGACCGAGGGCGCCCTGTGGAGCTACTACGGGTGGTTCCACGGCGACGTGCCGATCATGATCTTCGCCGCCACCTACTTCACCACCGCCGCCCTGATGCTGATCCGCTATCACACCGTGGTCCGCCCCGCCGAAGCAACGACCTGACTCGCGACAGAATTGCGCGCCATGGCGCGCAATTCTGTCGCGAAAAGCTGGTCTGAGGTACCCCCCCGGGTGTCCTGTGACAGACAACGGCAACTCGCGTGACGGTCCGGCGGATGGCCCCATCCTCCGAGACCTCGACGCAATCAGCCGCGGGGGGTTACAGGGGGGTCGTCCCCCCTTGACAATCAATCAACCTCCGCTGGCCACCAGGTCGGCCTCACGGTCGAGACCTTCGGTGGAGCGACTGTCGAGGAATCCGTGCGGGAGGCGGACGCTGCGGGCACCTCCGCTGTGGCCCCGGACCATCTTGGCCGCTTCCTCCGGGAAGGGGATGTCGGGGTCGAGGAGGGAGACGAGGTGATCGACCTCGGCGATGTCGGCCACCCGGGAGAAGCGGTCGCGGATCTCACGGCCTACCGGGAAACCCTTCAGGTACCAGGAGGGATGTCGCCGGAACAGGTTGATCCCGTGGCGCTCCCCGAAATGGTCGACGAGGAGCCGCACGTGCTCGGACATGATCGCGCCGATCTCGCCCAGGCTGGGCGGGGCGGGGATCGGGTCACCGGCCAAGGCGGCGGAGAGCTCGCCGAACAGCCACGGCCGCCCCAGACATCCCCGGCCCACCACCACCCCGTCGCATCCGGTCTGGTCCATCATGTCGAGGGCGTCTCCGGCGGTCCAGATGTCGCCGTTCCCGAGCACCGGGATCGTCGTGACCGTCTCTTTGAGGGCGGCGATCGCCTCCCACCGGGCCGACCCCGAGTAGCGCTGCTGGGCGGTGCGGGCGTGGAGGGCGACCGCCGCCGCCCCCGCCTCCTCGGCCACCCGGCCGGCGTCGAGATAGGTGAGGTGGTGGTCGTCGATGCCCATCCGGAACTTGACCGTCACCGGAACCGGGCCGGCATTGACGACTGCGGCCTCGACGATCCGGTCGAACAGGTCGATCTTCCAGGGCAGGGCCGCCCCACCGCCGTGACGGGTGACCTTGGGCACCGGACACCCGAAGTTCATGTCGACGTGGTCCACGCCATGCGCATCGACGAGGAGACGAGCCGCCAGGCCGATGTAGAGAGGATCCGTCCCGTAGAGCTGGATCGAACGGGGGGTTTCGCCCTCGGCGAAGGCGGCGTTGGCCAGCGTCTTGGGCTCGCCGTCGACCAGGGCGCGGGCGCCGATCATCTCCGAGACATACAGGCCCGCCCCGTAACGACGGCACAGCGCCCGGAAGGGAGCGTTGGTCACGCCCGCCATGGGGGCGAGGATCACCGGCGGGTCGACGCGCAACGAACCGATCGAGAGGGGGGTCACGCCCTCCAGGTTAGGAGGGGCTCCGACCGGAACCCGGCTCAGCCTTCGATCACGGCGGCGTCGGTCAGGTTCTGGAGCCGGACCTGTCCCCGGGCCACCAGCTTGCCGTCCTCTTCCCGTACCACGTCGACCGCCCACAGCTGCTGGGTGCGGCCCTGGTGGATGGGGGTGGCCGTCCCGATCAGCGTCCCTTCCCGCGTGGCGCGCAGGAAGTCGGTGGCGTTGTGGACGCCCACGCAACCCATCATTCCCCGCTCCATCGCCCACAACGCGGCTCCGGTGGAGGCGAGCGTCTCGACCAGCGTGCAGTAGAGACCACCGTGCACCACGCCGTACGGCTGATGATGGTGAGGTTTGACCACGACCCGCCCGACCGCCCGCTCGGGACTCATGTCGGTCAGTTCGATTTCGCTGTGGGTGACGTAGTTGGTGCCGTCGTGGAAGTCTTCCATGATGTTACGAGGCTAACCACGCCCCGTTAGCCTCGGTGTCGACATGCAAACCACCCGCTACTCAGATGTAGCCCCTTATCAGTTCGCCGACCTGTGGCTGCGCGAACTCTCCCCCGATGCCATGCAGGCCGGGTCGATCGCCGAGGTGACGATCCCGATCGGCGTCCAGCGGCCCAGCCGCCACTCCCAGAAGGTGGACCGGGTCTACGTCGGCCTCGCCGGCGAGGTCCAGTTCACGATCGAGGGGGAAGGCGTCCTGATCGGACCCGGCGACGTGATCCACATCGCCGAAGGCGAGGAGTACGGTTACTTCAACGGCGGCCAGGAAGAGGCTCGCCTCCTGCTGTTCCGCTCTCCCGCTCCCTCCCGGCCCGAAGAGAGCTAGTCCCGGATCTCCTCCACCATCCGGGACAGTCGCTCCCGGTCGGCCGGATCCGGGACGGGAATCGAGAACTCCACGCCGGTGCATACACCGTCAAAACGCTCGCGTACCTTGCGGGCGATGTCGTCGTAGGTTCCCACCACGGCCACGGTCTCGACCATCTCGTCGGTGACGTGGGCTTCCATCGAATCCCATTCCTGGCGGCGGGAGAGGACCGACAGGCGCTCGGCGACGTCGGTCCAGCCGTGAGTGTCGAAAACCGGCCGGTAGGTGCGGGTGCTGGCGTAGAAGCCGATCCTGGCCCGCACGTCCGACAGCCGCTTCTCCACGGTCGCCTGGTCGGGCCCGGTGACTATCAGAGGACTGGCGATCACCTCGACCGCGGCGGGGTCACGGCCCGATTCGGTGGCACCCTTGTCGATGGCCGGTCTGATCACCTCTTCCAGGTGCCGCCCGGTGCAGATGGGATGAGGGCGCACCCCATCGGCAACCCGACCTCCGACCCGGGCCATGTGGTGGTTGACGGCCGCCAGCTGGATCGGGATCTCGGGCCATTCGATCGGTCCGGGATCGAAGAGCGGGTTCATGAGAGTCAGTTCGTAATGGTCCCCGTGGAAGTCGAGGGAGCTGCCGTTCTGCCACGTGTCCCAGACCGCTCTCACCGCCTGGACGTACTCTTCGATCCAGGGGCCGGGGGCCGACCACTTCATCCCGTAGCGGCGCTCGATGTGGCCCTTGACCTGGGTCCCGAGGCCGAGCACGAACCGCCCCTGGGAGCCCCGTTGCAGAGTCCAGGCCGTCATCGCCGTCACGGTCGGGCTGCGCGGGAAGGCAATCGCCACCGCAGTCGTGAGTCGGATCCGGCTGGTGGTGGTGGCTGCCATCGCCATCACCACGAACGGGTCCTCCTTCGTCTCGGTGAGGACCAGGCCGTCGTATCCCAGTTCTTCCACCAGGGCCGCGTCCCCGGGCACCCGGTCAACCTGGAGCGGTCTGTCGCTTTCTCGCAACCCGGGATCTACCTTGCCGAGGGGGAGGTGGGTTTCGACCAGCATGCCCCGATTGTGACAGGGTCGGCCCCGCCTCGCCCGTGTGCGCAGGACCCCCGCTCTGTGGGTGAGGTCAGCCGAGTACGTGGACGCCGCGGCGGGCGAGCAGCCGCCGGGTGTCCGGCAGGGGCAGGCCCACCACGGTGGTCGGATGCCCCTCGATCGCCTCGACGAAGAGGCCGCCCTTCTCCTGGATCGCGTACGCTCCCGCCTTGTCCAGCGGCTCGCCGGTGGCCACATAGGCCGAGATCTCATCGTCGGTCATGAGGGCCATCCGCACCAGCGCCGTCACCACCAGCGACTCCATCGCCACCCTCCCATCCTCGATCACCGCCACCGCCACCCCACTGGCCACGTGATGAACGGCTCCCGACAGGTGCCGGAGCATGGAGTGGGCCTCAGCCGGATGGGCGGGCTTGCCCAGCACGTGGCCTTCATGGACGACCACGGTGTCGGCTCCGAGGACGACCTCGCCGGGAGAAACCTGGAGCGATGCCTTGGCTCGGGCCAGACGCTCGACTAGTTCATGGGGATGCTCGCCGGGTCGGCTGCTCTCGTCGACGTCGGCGGGTCGCACTTCGAATTCCGCCCCCAGCGTCTCCAGCAACTGGCGCCGACGGGGCGAACCGGAGGCGAGGACGAGATGGCTCATCGCAGCCGGATCCCGCCCCGCAGCACCGCCACCGGCTCGGTGAGAACGGCGGGTTCCTCCCGCGGATCGGCCGGCAAGAACACCGCATCGGCCGGATCGCCGAGCCGGAAACCCGGAGGGAGGCCCAGATACCTCCTGACGGAGATCGAGGCCGCCGCCACCGCCCGTTCCGGCGAGAGGCCGGCTGTGACCAATGCCTCCACCTCACGTCCCACCTCGGAAGAGCGGACGGCGAGGTCGGTGCCAGCTAGCACGGCCAGCCCCTCCGGCGCCCGGGGCAGCAGACCGGCGACGTTGTCCAGCCCCTCGCGGATAAGCCGCGCCCCGCTCGAGCCAGGGCCCAGCATGGCGGCCGTCGCCTCCATCCGGATCAAAGTTGGAATCCAGGCCCCACCACGAGCGGCCAGCTTCTCGAGATCGTCCCGATCGAGGAACAGGCCGTGCTCGATCGAGTCGACTCCGGCCGCGACCGCCATTCCGGGAACCTCGGGCGCCATGGTGTGGATCGCCACCCGAGCACCGCCGGCGTGGGCGGCCGCCACGGCCGCCGACAGGCCGTCGGCATCGAAGTTGGCCACCGCACCCCGGCCCCGGCGGGGCCAATCCCCGACCAGCTTGACCCAACCATGGCCGTCCTCCACTGCCTGGGCCACGGCTTCGCTTATGCCGGCGGTGTCGGTTTCGACCGCGAATCCGGGGTAGTACCCGCCCGCGACGGAGATCATCCGCGCGGCGGCCTCGTAATCGGGGCGCGAAGCGGGGGGAAGGTCGGACAGTGTCATCACGACCGAGTCGTCGTTCCAGCCTTTGTCGACCACCACGAAGACGCCGTTCTCGAGACAGGCGAAGGCACGCCGGCGAATGGCGGCGGGGTCGCCCGGCTCCAGATTCAGCTCGTCGGAAGCCAGATGGGCGTGGGCATCGGCCAGGCCCGGCAGCGCCCACCAGTCCTCTCCCAGGTCGATCTGTCGAGAGGCGGTGGGAACCGCCCAGCGCCCGCCGTCGTCCACTTCCAGGACATGAGCGTCCGCCTGACCGGGAACCCTGAGTGAGACTTGCATCTTCCCCCACGCTAACCCCGACTTATGCTGGCCCGGTGTCGCGCCTGGCTCCCATACTCGCGCTGATCCTGGTCGGCTGCTCCGCAGCCGGTCCCGACCCGGCTCCCGTCCCTACCACGGCTCCGGTGGTCCCGTCGACGACGTCCACTTCCTCTCCCCCGTCCACGGTGGCGCCCCCCACCGCCGGCGCCAGTTACGAGGTGACCGACTGCGATACACCTCCGGTGACCTTCGCCCTCCTGTGTGACGTCTACGACTACCTCGCCGATTATCACGTCGACGCCCCCTTCGAGCCGGCCGCGCTGGCGGCGGGCGCCGAACTCGGGGTCGACGCCTTCACCGGCGACGCCGACGCTCCCACCGAGAGCTTCGTCTGTGCCATTCCCGATCCCGCCTTCGAAACCACCTGTGAAACGCTGGCGCGCCGCCTCGCCGCCGGCCTGGACATCGAGGAGGCGATCGAGGCGGGGGTGGCGTCGATGATCGCTCTCAGCCTCGACCCCTTCACCTACTACATCCCGCCCGAGCTCTCGGGCGCCCTGACCGAGGACGGCATCGTCTCCGCCGTCGGCCTCCTGCTCACGATCTCCGACCCGGTCGGCTCCCACTGCACCCGGATAGAGGCGTCCTGTCGCCTCGAGGTGACGTCGGCGCTGACCGACGGCCCCGCCTATGAGGCGGGAATCCGCGCGGGTGACATCATCGTCACGGTCGACGGCGAGGACGTCGCCGGCCTCACTCTGGTTGATGTCGCCGCCCAGCTCGACGGCGAGGAAGGGACCTCTGTCACGATCGGGATCCAAGGAGCGGACGAGATCGAGGTGGAGCGGCGCCCGCCGGAGTTCCCGGGGCTGGAGGTGGAGGTCCCTCGTTCCGGGGTCGGCTACATCCGCCTCCCCGACTTCGAGGCCGACATCCCCGTCTTTCTCCACACCGCCCTGGCCGAGCTGAGCGACACCGGTGTCAGCCGCCTGATCCTGGATCTGAGAGACAACCCCGGCGGCTATGTGGACGTGGCCACGCTCGTCGCCAGCGAGTTCCTCTCCGACGGCCTCGTGTTCCGCAGCATCTCCCCCGACGAGGAGCTGACATATCCGGTCCAGGCCGGCGGACTTGCCACCTCGGGGGTGGACCTGACGGTGGTGGTCAACGGTGGATCGGCCTCGGCCTCGGAGATCCTGGCCGGGGTCCTCCAGGAGCGGGGAAGGGCGACGATCGTAGGCGAGCCCACGTTCGGTAAGAACACCGTTCAGATAGGATTTCCGCTCAGGAACGACGGCCAGTTGCGGGTGACGATCTCCCGATGGGTGACACCTGCGGGGACGTCGGTGGCCAGCGGTGGCGTCATCCCCGACGTCGTCGTGGAGATCCCGCCCGAAGCCTCCCCCGAAGAGGTCGTCGACCTGGTGACGAGGTGACCTCATGAACCGACGCGCATCCCGACTGGCCTGGCTGCTGGCGACAGCGCTGCTGACGGTCGCCTGTGTTCCCGGCGACGAGAGCACGATCACCACCCCCACCACCCCCACCGCCCCCACCACCGACGCTCCCGCCACCACCGTCACCACGGCCGCCCCGACTTCGACCGCCAACAGCCAGCCCGGGACGACGGCATCGCCTTCCACTTCGACCTTGCCGGCGGTCGACTTCGAGACCGCCTCCTGCGGAGAGCTGACCGGGGCCCTGTTGTGCGAGGCCTACGAGCTCATCCAGCGCCACTACGTCGACCAGGTCACGGACGATCAACTCGTGGAAGGCGCCCTGGCCGGCCTCGACCCCGAGCAGGTGGAGGCGGGCAACGGAGTCCGTTCCTGCCCCCTCCCCAGCGACGAGTTTCTCGTGCTCTGTCAGGCGATAGACGACGGCATGTATGACTTCGACGCGGCCGAGGAAGCGGCGGTGGCCGGGATGGCGACACTCGCCCTGGACCCCAACAGTGGCTACATCGACCAAGAAGCTCTGACGCTCATCCAGGAAGAGCAGTCGGGCCAGGTGGAGGGCATCGGCGCCCTGGTCGCCACTGAGGAAGAGGGATCCGACCTCTCCAACAGCTGCCAGGTCATCTCCCCCACCTGCCGGCTGCGCATCGTCTCCACGATCGAAGGTGGCCCCGCCCGGGCCGCCGGTCTACAGGAGGGGGACGAATTCCTGGCCGTCGACGGCCAGTCCATCGAAGGCTGGGCGGTGGACGAGATCACGGCGATGGTTCGGGGTCCCGCTGGGACGGACGTAGATCTGACCTTCCGGCGCGACGGTGAAGAGTTCACGATCACGATCACGCGGGAGGCGATCCAGGTCCCGGTCGTGGACTCGGAGATGGTGGGAGACGTCGCCTATCTCCGGCTCAACATCTTCACCCAGAATGCCGACGAGCAGCTGCGGGGCGAGCTGAGCAGCCTCCTCTCCAACGACCCCGCGGTCCTGATCCTCGACCTGCGCAACAATCCCGGCGGGTTGCTCGACACCGCAGTCGAGGTGACGTCGGAGTTCGTCGCCGAGGGGCTTGTGGTCACCACGGAGTCCCCCGAGAGCTCCACCCCCTACCTGGTCGAAGAGGGCGGCATCGCCACCGATCCCGGACTCGAGCTCTACGTGTTGGTCAACGCCGGCAGCGCCTCCGCCTCCGAGGTGGTAGCCGGGGCGCTGGCCGACGCGGGCAGGGCAACGATCGTTGGCGAGAATACATTCGGCAAAAACACGGTCCAGCAGCGCTTTCCGCTCTCCAACGGAGGAGCGCTCAAGCTCACCATCGCCCGCTGGCTGACTCCCAACGGCCATGACTTCGGCGGGACCGGGATCACCCCCGATGTCAGCGCCGAGATCCCCGAGGAGCTCACCGCCGCCGAGATCGTCTCCGAGGTACTGGGACCACTGGCCTGACCCCGGGCCTGGATCAGGCCCGACCGGCCCAGTCCAGGACCCGCAAGGCGCGGAGGGTGTTCCAGCGACTGGGGAAGCCTTCGGGTCCTTCCATCTCGAGATGGGTGGGGCCCTGATGGACGTTTTCCAGCGGCCACCTCCCCGCCTCGTCCCGCTTGCCCTCCACCAGTTCCAGCGCCTCGGCGAAACGCTCGTCCGCGGTCGCGCCGGCCGAGCGGAAGTACTCCAGGGCGCGCAGGGCGTCGTAGTACCAGTAGGTCGGAAACGAGAACATGGTGAACCTGGGATCGACCACCTCCCCCGTCGAGCGGGCGCGGAGCAACCTTCGCTCGAGGAGGTACGCCTCGCCCCGGTTTCGTGCCTCGGCCACCTCCGGCGAGTCTCCTCCGGCCGTTTGCCAGGCCAGCAGACCTTCGAGCACACAGATCGTCGAGTGGAATGACGAGACGGTCGCCCCGAATTCTGCCCAGCAGTTCCAGCCCCCGTCCTCCAGCTCGTCGGCCAGCAGCCGGTCGACGATCCCGGATACGTCCTCTCCGAAGTAGGCGCCGATCTGGAGTGCCACTCCGTTGATGCACGGCTCGGTCTCACCCTCGAAGTAACCGGCCCCGTTGACGTCCCATCGGACGTTGTCCCGGACGAGTCCGACGGCTCGCCTGGCCTGGTCGCTGCCGGGATCCAGCCCGAACACGCTCAGCAGCTGAAGGGAAAAGTGGGTGGCGGTCCAGGCATCGAAGAACGGCTTGGCGTCGTCGACCCAGCCCGGCCGGTAGGTGCCGCCATCCCAGCGACCGTCGGCGTCCTGGAGTCCCAGCAACTGGGCACCCCAGCCCTCGCTCGCCACACGGGTCCGCTCGGAATCGACCGTCTCGGCCGGAGCGGTGGCCAGGTCACGCATGGCCTGCCAGCGGATCGCCGGATCGGAATCCAACAGCCACTGGACCACCGCGTTCATCCTCATACCTCCCGAATTCAACGACAGTATCGGGCGGCATTTCGCCGCGCCAGGGACGAATTGTCGCGCGACAAGGCCTACTCCGCTGCCGAACGTCGCCGGTGTCCGCCCACCGGGCCTAGGGTTCGACGTGAGTCCCTCCCAAGGAAACAGGTCGAAGATGAACGACGAGCAGATACAGAAGATCGCTGCCGGACGAGGTTTCATCGCCGCCCTCGACCAGAGCGGCGGCAGCACGCCCAAAGCGCTGAATGTGTACGGGATCCGCCAGGACTCGTATTCGGGGGAGGATGAGATGTTCGACCGCATCCACGAGATGCGGACCCGGATCATCACGAGCCCCGGCTTCACCGGTGACCGCATCATCGGGGCCATCCTTTTCGAGCAAACCATGGACCGGCAGATCGAGGGCCAGGACTCGGCCGACTACCTGTGGTCGGTCAAACAGGTCGTGCCATTCCTCAAGGTCGACAAGGGCCTCGACGAAGAGGCCGACGGCGTCCAGGTCATGAAGCCCATCTCACAGCTCGACAGCTTGCTCGCCCGGGCGCGTGATAAGCACGTGTTCGGGACCAAGATGCGTTCCGTCATCAAGCACGCCGGGACCGATGGCGTCGCCGCCATCGCAAACCAGCAGTTCGAGCTCGGTCGTCGCATCCTCGACGCCGGGTTGATGCCGATCCTCGAACCCGAAATCGACATCCACAGCCCGACCAAGGGCGAGGCGGAGGCGCAGCTACGCGATGCGTTGCTCGCCGGGCTGGACGAGCTCGGCGACGACCGGCAGGTGATGTTCAAGCTGACGCTGCCTGAGGAGGACGACTTCTACCTGCCCCTCGTGGAGCACACGAAGGTGCCGAAGGTGGTGGCCCTGTCCGGCGGCTACAGCCGCGACGAGGCGAATGCACGCCTCGCCCGCAACCACGGGGTGGTGGCGAGCTTCTCGCGTGCTCTCACCGAGGGGCTGACTGCCCACCAGAGCGACGCGGAGTTCAACGCTCAACTCGACGCCTCGATCGAGAGCATCTACCGGGCCTCGATCACGTGAGTTCTGCCGGCGGGCCCGGCGTGCTCCACTTCCCGCACGGCTCCCACGGGCGAGTCCGCACAGGCTGGGCTCGACCCGCCCCTGGCGCCGTCCTTCACGGTCCGGGCACGGGCGTCAGCCGCGCGGGAATGGCACCCCGGTGGTGCTGTGGCAGTCGTAGCCGTTGGGGTGCTTGGCCAGATACTGCTGGTGATAGGTCTCGGCGAAATAGAAGTCGCCCAGTGGGGCGATCTCGGTGGTGATCTCCCCCAGGCCCCGTTCGCTCAGGGCTTCCTGGTAGAGGTCACGGGT
Organism: Acidimicrobiia bacterium; assembly: GCA_035461175.1. GTDB lineage: Bacteria > Actinomycetota > Acidimicrobiia > Spongiisociales > ZC4RG35 > DATHVR01. The sequence goes on from DATHVR010000004.1 coordinate 11,518, forward strand.
CTGCTTGGCGGTCTCCAGCTGGGCGTCGCTGGTGGTGAGGATCACCGACCGGTATTGCGTGCCGATGTCGTTGCCCTGGCGCATCCCCTGGGTGGGATCGTGGATCTCCCAGAACATCTCCACCAGCTCCCGATACGACACGACCGAGGGGTCGTATGCCACCAGCACCACCTCGGCGTGGCCGGTGCGTCCGCTGCACACCTCCTCGTAGGTGGGGTTGGGGGTGAAACCGCCGGCGTAGCCCACCGCGGTCGAGTACACGCCCGGCACCTGCCAGAAACGCCGCTCGGCTCCCCAGAAGCAACCGTCGCCGAAGACCGCCGTCTCGACTCCCTCGGGGAAGGGAGGAGCGATCGGGTTGTCGTTGACGTAGTGCTGGGACGGAACCACGATCGCCTCGGACCGTCCGGGCAGCGCCCCGTTGGGATCGACCATCTCACTCTTCTGCGTTCCGAACCACATCTCGGGGTCCTCCTCGGTTCCTGTCAGTTCCAGTCAACACGATCGGAGGGGCAATCGTTCCCGCCGTTCAAGCTACCGCCGCCCGATAACATGGCCGCGAACACGGAGGAGGACGTTTGGTTCGTTATCGCAAGGCCCCGGCCAACCCGAATATCCAGGACCGGCGGGGCCAGGGCGGTACCCGACGGCGGGGCATGGCAATCGGCGGGGGCGGGCTGGGCCTGGGCGGCATCCTCCTCATCCTGATTCTCAACTTCTGCGTCGGCGGAGGTCTGGGCGACCTCGGCGGCATGGCGGGTGGCCTGGCGCCGGCCGACACTCCCTCTCAGACCCCCCTCACCACCATGGCACCGTCGGCCGACCCGGATTCGGAGCTGAAGGAGTACATGTCGGCGGTCTACACCGACAACGACCTGATGTGGCAGGACATCTTCCAGACCGCCGGCCGCACCGACTATCAGTCGCCCACCTTCGTCTACTTCGAGGGTTTCACCGAGTCGGGCTGTGGCGGCGCCGACGAGCGCCTCGGGCCCCACTACTGCCCGCTGGATCAGACCATCTACCTCGAGTTCGGGTTCTTCAGCCAGCTTCGCGAGCAGTTCGGAGCCCGGGGTGACCTGGCGCCCGCCTACGTCGTCTCCCACGAGTTCGGCCATCACATCCAGACCGTGCTCGGTATCTCCGAGCAGGTGCGCTCGCTCCAGCAGCAGAACCCGAACCAGGCCAACGACCTCTCGATCGCGATGGAGTTGCAGGCCGACTGCTTCGCCGGCGTCTGGCTGTCGACGGTCTCGATCGACCCCTCCGGGGGTGAGGTCGACGAAGGCTTCATCGAGCTGGATCCCGGGGAGCTGTCCGAAGCGCTGGAAGCAGCCGCCGCGGTGGGCGACGACCGAATCCAGGCCCAGTCCACCGGCCAGGTCAACCCGGACACGTGGACGCACGGATCGGCCGAGCAGCGGATGGAGTGGCTCCAGCGCGGGATCGACTCGGGCGACCCCGGTCAGTGCGACACCTTCAGCCAGTTGGGCTGATGCTCACCGTCTGAGGGCCACGCTCAGACCGTCACCGACCGCCACCACCGCCACCTCGTAGTCGGAGTGGTCGGCCAGCACCCGGTTGAACTCCCGGATCGCCTCGGTGTCGGTCGAGATGTCGCCGGGGTCGGTGACCTTGCCGTACCAGAGGGTGTTGTCGACCAGCAGCAGGCCACCCGGGCGAAGGCGCGGCGTCACCTGGTCGAGATAGTCGAGATAACCGGACTTGTCGGCATCGATCAGGACGGCGTCGAAGGAGCCCTCCAGCGTGCGCACGGTCTCGTGGGCATCGCCCAGATGCAGTTCGATCCGCTCCGAGACCCCGCCCTCCTCCCAGAGCTTGCGAGCTTCGGCAGTCCATTCCTCACTGCGATCCAGGCACACGATCCTTCCCTCCGGCCCGACGGCCTCGGCCATCACCAGGGCCGAGAGCCCGAGGAAGGTACCTATCTCCAGCACCCGCTCCGCCCCCACCGCTCGCAGCAGGAGGCGGACCAGAACGGCCTGGTCGGGCGAGATCTGCATGCTGGAGCGCTCCAGCTCCCGTGCCTGCTCCCAGGCCCGCTCCACCCCGTCCGGGAGCGAACTGGAATGACGCACCAGGTAGTCGAGCAGAGCCTGATCGAGCGGGACCTGCTGGACGGCACTCATGAGTTGAGCTTGCTCACGACGCCGGCCAGGAAGCGCCCCATCTCTTCGGCCGGGTCGTCCCGGTCGAAGATGGGCAGGTCGGGATTGCGCTCGCCGATCTCCTCGAGGAACTCGGCACGGGTGACGTCGTCGATGCCCGCCCGGAGGACAACCGCGTCGAAGCGCTCGTTGCGCCACAGATGTCGAAGGTCGGCGTTGGCGGTCACGCCCACCACGTCGTACCCGAGCGCGCGGGTCTCGCGGATCGTGCGAGCCAGGACGGAGGGGTCCTGGCCCACGATGAGGATGCGGGGGGTGGCCATGATTTTTCAGCCTCTCGGTCTCGAACCACCCAGCCTAGGACGCTCCCGCAATCCGTTCCGATGGAGCCGAGTGGGCGCGATCTGTTTCCCACGCCTTCAGATGTCCCGGTAGGCTGATCTGATTCATGCGGTTTCTCCGGGCGCTGAGTGCCGCCCTCCTGCTCATGACCTCGATGCTGCTCGTCCTCGGCGAGGACTCTCCGGCGCGGGCTCAGAGCGTCGACGAGGCCGAGGAGGACGCCGAGCGGCTCCGTCGCCAGGCGGAGGAGGCGGACAGCCTGCTCTCCTCGACCGCCTCCCGGCGGTCGGGGATCGAGGACGAACTCCTCGCCTCGATGGCAGAACTGGGTCGGCTCAACGCCGAGCTCAGCCGGCTCTCGGTCCATCTCGATGAGTTGCGGGTGGCGGTGGCACGCGCCGACACCGACCTCGGGTCGATCACCGACGATCTGACCTTGCAGGCCGTGGATGCCTACGTACGCGCCGTCAGCACCCCGGCCGCCGCGGTGATCGGTACGGACGATGCCGAATCCGCCATCGTCGCCGCCACCTCGCTCGAGTCGACGATCGGCTCCGACCAGGCGGCGGTGGCCAACCTCACGATCCAACGACGTGAGCTTGAACGCCTCCGCCAGGAATTCCTGGCCGAGGAGGAGGCGGTGGCGGTCGTCCAGGCCGAACTCGACTCCGAGACCGCCAACCTCGAGGCGCTGCTGGCCGAGGCCGATGCCGAACTTGCCGCCGCCGTGGCCACCGCTCGCTCCGCCGACGCCGACTACCGGGCGGCGCTGGATGCGGTCGACCTGGCCCAGGCCCGCGAGGCCGAGCGGCAGCGCCAGGAGGATCGGGCCTCGTCCACAACCACGACCACGACTCCGGCCACCACCGGAGGCGAGGAGGATCCACCCTCGACCTCCACCACCACAGCCCCGCCCGTCTCGACCACCCCGACCACCGCCCCGCCGCCCCCGGTCCAGGGCGGCCAGTTTCCTCCCGCCGTGGAGCGTTGGCGCCCGCTGGTGACCGCCTACTTCGCCCCCGCCCAGGTCGACGGCGCCCTGGCCGTGATCCGCTGTGAGAGCTACGGCGATCCCGGTGCCTACAACCCCTACAGCGGCGCCAGTGGCCTGTTCCAGTTTCTCCCCTCCACCTGGGCCACGGTGAGTCCTCGGGCCGGGTTCGAGGGGGCCAGCGTCTTCGACGCCGAGGCCAACATCGGGACAGCCGCCTGGCTCACGGACTACTACTCCTCGCGGGGCTCCGACCCCTGGTCGGCCTGGGCCTGCCGGCCCTAAGCGTCACAGCCGCCGGCCGGTGGGCGCATCGAACAGCAGCATGTCCTTGGAGCGAATCTCCCAATCGACCCGGTCACCGACCTGGAGCCGGTGGCGGGAGTCGACCTCGGCCACGAAGCCGGTTCCGGCGACGCTGCCGATTCCGAAGTAGATCCGCCGGGTGGGGCCCACGACCTCGGTCCTCCCCACCGTGGCGCGCAGCCGGCGGGCGAACGGGACCGTCTCGTCGGCCGGCGCCAGAGCTTCGGGCCGGATGCCCAGGACGACCCGCTCCCCGGGAACGAGATTGCGAGGTGGATCGGGGATCTTGATGCGAGAGCCGGCCAGCTCCAGCCACCACTCCCCGTTGCGATGCAGGCCGGCCGGGAGCCGGTTGAGCTCGCCCATCACCTCGGCCACCTCGAGTGAGACCGGCCGGCGATAGACGTCTACCGGCACCCCGGTCTGGGCGATGCCACCGTCCGCCAGCACCACGGCCCGTGTGCTCCAGCGCAGGACATCGGCGGGATCATTCGTGGAGATGACGAGCGTGAGCGTGGAGTCGCCCGCCAGCGCCTCGACCAGCAAGCGGCGCCGGTGCGGGTCGGTGCCGACCATCGGCTCGTCGAGCAGGACCACCTCGACCTCGGGACGAACCAGGGCCCGGGCGGCGGAGACGACGTGGCGCTGGCCGGCCGAGAGCTCGGTAGCGGCCCGACCCAGCAATGCCCGGATCAGGAACCGGTCGGCGGTGTCATCGATGTGGCGACCACCTGCACGCGAGGTGACCCGGAAGGGGAACTCGAGGTTCTCACCCACGTCGAGGTGGTCGTAGACGGCGTCCTCCTGGAAGACCATCGTCACTTCCCGACGCGTGCCCGCCATCGGCCGTCCGGCGACCAGGACGTCCCCCGAGGCCGGTGAATCGAGTCCCGCCATCACTCGCAGCAGCGAGGTCTTGCCCGAGCCCGACCGTCCCACCAGGCCGATTCTCTCCCCTCGCTCGACCTCCAGGCTGACGTCGTCGAGCACGGTGTCCGCCCCTCGACGGACCTCGACACCGGCCAGCGTCATCACCGCCATGCGCCCGAGCCTACGCTGCGGGGCGTGCCAGGAGTCTCCCTCACCCCGCAAGGGGTCGATGCCGACGTCTTCGCCCCCGCCGCCGAGATGGTGGAACTGTGCCTCTTCGACAGTGCGGGGAACGAGACGCGCCATCCCTTCACCCGCGACGGCAGCGGCTACCACCGCGGCTTCGTCCCGGGTGTCGCTGCCGGCACCGCCTACGGCCTGCGCACCCACGGGCCCTGGGACCCCGGCCGCGGCCTCTGGCACCACCCTTCGCTACTGCTTCTCGACCCCTATGCCCGGGCCGTGACGGGCCACTTCGACGACCATCCCTCGCTGCGCCACCAGGGCCCGCGCCTGGACACCGCTCCCCGGGTCCCCAAGGGGGTGCTGGTCCCTACCCCGCCCCGTCCCCGGCCCGGTCCGTCCGTCCCCTGGTCGGAGACGGTCGTCTACGAGACCCACGTGCGTGGCCTGACCCGGCTGCACCCCGACATTCCCGAGTCGGAGCGGGGAACGTACACTGCCGCCGCTTCCGGCCCCGTGCTCGATCATCTGCGCCGGATGGGGGTGACGACGGTCGAACTGATGCCGGTCGCCCACTTCGTTCCCGAGCCCTTTCTCCAGGCCCGCGGTCTCACCAACTACTGGGGCTACTCCACCCTGGCCTGGTTCGCACCCCACGCCGGCTACGCCACCGGCGACGACGGACGCCAGCTGATCGAATTCGCCGCCATGGTCGACGCCTTCCACGCCGCCGGGGTCGAGGTGATCGTCGACGTGGTCTTCAACCACACCGTCGAGGGGAACCTCAATGGCCCCATCCTCTCCATGAAGGGCCTCGACAACCCCGGGTGGTACCGCCTCGACGGTCAGGGCGATTACGTCGACTGGACCGGGACCGGCAACACCGTCGCCACCCACCATCCCCATATCCGCCAGACCATCCTCGAGGCGCTGCGCTGGTGGAAGACCTCGCTCGGTGTCGACGGATTCCGCTTCGATCTGGGCGTGACTCTGGGTCGTGAGCAGGAGAACTTCGAGCCCGGGCATCTGCGGTGGCTGACCGATGACCCGGTCCTGGAGGGCTGCAAGCTGATCGCCGAACCATGGGATCTGGGCCCGCACGGGTACCGGCTGGGCGGGTTCGGTTACGGGTGGAGCGAGTGGAACGCCCGCTTTCGGGACGACGTCCGTGACTTCTGGACCGGTCGAGGCGACCCCTTCACCCTCGCCGCCAGGATGGGAGGGTCGACCGATGTGTTCGGCGCCCGGGCGCCGCAGGCTTCGGTCAACTTCGTCACCGCCCACGACGGCTTCACCCTCGCCGACCTCGTCTCCTACGACCACAAGCACAACCAGGCCAACGGGGAGGCCAACGGGGACGGGCACGACGACAATCGCTCGTGGAACTCGGGGGTGGAGGGGCCCACCGACGACCCCGCCATCCTCGAGGTACGACGGCGCCGCGCCGCCGCCCACCTCGCCACGTTGCTCCTGGCCGCCGGGGTGCCGATGCTCCTCGGGGGCGACGAGCTGGGCCGGACTCAGGGTGGCAACAACAACGCCTACCCGCTCGACAACGAGATCAGCTGGTATGACTGGTCCGATCCCGTCCATGCCGACCTCGTCCATCGGGCCATCGCCTGCCGCCGCCGCCTGCCGCTCCTGTGGTCCGGGCACCACCAGGTCCTGGAGAGCGAGCACGGATCGGGCCGGGCGGCGATCGAGATCAGGGAAGGAGATGCCTCGCTGCTGGTGGTCCCGAGTCAGGCCGAAGCGGACCGCCCCTTCACACTTCCCTCGGGGGAATGGCGGCTGGAACTGGATTCGACCGGGCCCGAGGTCGAAGGTGAGGTCCACTCGGGTGAGGTGATCATCCCGGCCTGGAGCCTGCGCCTCTACTCGCCCGCCGGTTGATCCCCGCCGATCACCTGGTTCTTGGCCACCGCCACCACTCCCCCTTCGGAGATCATGAACCGCTCCGCATCCCTGGCATGGTCGACCCCGATCTCGTACCCGGGCGGAATGACCACGTTCTTGTCGACGATGACGTTGCGCAGCACCGCCCCGGCCCCCACTTTCACGTCGTCCAGGAGGATGGCGCCGTCGACCGAGGCCCCGGGGGCGATCCGGACCCCGGGGGAGGCGACGGTGCGGCGCACATACGCCCCGGAGAGGATGACACCGTTGGAGAGAACCGAGTCCGCCACCCCGCCCGCTCCGTGGTCGGCCACCGCCACGATCTTGGCGGGGGCGCTGGTCCGCATCTGGGTGAAGATGGGCCACTCGTCGTTGTAGAGGCTGAAGATCGGCTCGGCCGAGACCAGATCCATGTGGGCCTCGAAGTAGGAGTCGATGGTTCCCACGTCGCGCCAGTAGCCCCGTTCCCGCGGCCCCAGGCCCGGCACCACGTTGTGGGTGAAGTCGTAGCAATGCACGATCCCCTTCTCGACGAGGCTGGGAATGAGATCGCCGCCCACGTCGTGGCGGGAGTCGTCGTCGCCCGCGTCGGATCGCACCTGGTCGAGGAGGGCTTCGGTGGTGAAGACGTAGTTGCCCATCGAGGCGAGGGAGACCTCGGGGTCGCCCGGAAGCGCCGGCGGATCCTCCGGCTTCTCCCAGAAGCGGGCGATCCGGCTCGTGCCCTCCTCCATCTGGATGATCCCGAACGCCGACCCCTCGGAGCGGGGCACCCGGATGGCGGCGACGGTGGCCCCGGCGCCGCTCTCGATATGGGCCTCGAGCATCTGGGAGGGATCCATCCGGTAGATGTGATCCGCCCCAAACACGAAGATGTAGTCGGGCTGCTCGTCGGAGACGATGTTCAGGTTCTGATAGATGGCGTCGGCCGAACCCAGAAACCAGCGCTGACCCACCCGCATCTGGGCCGGCACCGAGGTGACGTAGTTCCCGAGCAGGGTCGACATCCGCCACGTGAGGGAGAGGTGGACGTTGAGGCTGTGGCTCTTGTATTGGGTCAGGACGACAATCCGCCGGTATCCGGCGTTGACGAGGTTCGACAGGGCGAAATCGATCAGCCGGTAGTGGCCGCCGAAGGGAACCGCCGGCTTGGCCCGTTCCTGGGTCAGGGGCATCAGACGCTTGCCCTCCCCGCCCGCCAGCACCATCGACAGGACCTGGGGCCTGCTCACCGTCTCTCCTTCCCCGCCCCGGCCGCCGGCGCCGGGCGACACCTGGCTGAGGCGAGCGTAGTCATCGCCGAAACGCGAGAGGGCTCAGTGAGCCCCGTATCGAAAGGCGAGCGAACGGAGCATGGCGAGGGCGATGGTGGGCTGCTCCATGAGCAGCGCGGTCAGATCCTGACGGCGGATGGCCACACCCCGGACCTCCTCTTCCGCCACCACCCGGGCGGTGCGGGGCGTCTCGGCCAGAACCGAGAGTTCACCGACGAAGTCGCCCGGCCCCAGCATCACCGGGTCGGCCCCGGGAACATCGACCCGCACCCGGCCCGACTCGAGAATGAACATCCCCAGGCCGGACTGGCCCCGCTCCATCAGCACATGACCCTGGGACACCTCGAACTCGTTGGCGATGGTCTCGAGCCGTTCGAGACCGGGCTGATCGAGTTCTGAGAAGAGCGGAACCTGACCCAGCCGGGCGATACGATCGGAGCTCATGGTCGACCAGCCTAGCCCCCACCGGAGCAGCGCCCCCGAGGGTCGGCCGGGAGATTTCGGAAGTCAAACATTCAAGACGCGTCGTTACTTTGACGATCACTCATCGGTGACCTCCGTGACATCAACCATCGAACGCTCGTTCACGGGCACCCTCGACATCGGGGGCCAGCCGGTGACCGCCACCATCCGCTTCGGCGGTGGCGAGGTAAGCCTGCTCGTGGGCAACGACGCGGTGGGCACATGGAGAAGCCACGAGATCGCCATCGTGCCCGAGGGCCAGTCCTACGAGCTCCAGGCCGAGGGCGACTCGATCTCATTCCTTCCCGATGACACCGACGGCTTCCAGGCTCACCTGACCGACCCGGAGCCTCCCGCCGCCACCGACGAACCCGACTCGGGGGTCTCGATGCCGGAGACGGTTCCCTCCGTCGAGTTCGATCCCCCCGGTCCGGCCCCGGTCGGACACGAACCCTTCGATCTGCCCCCGGATCCGATCTTCGACGCCCCACTTCCCGCCCAGGCAAGCCTCTTCCGGGAGTCAACCGAGGAGAACGAGCCGCTGTCCGACCTCAGCCCGAGTTTCGTCGACGAGGGGGACGAGCCAGAGCCGGCCATCAGCTGGGATTCCCAGCCCGACGAACTCTACGCCGCCGGTCTCAACGGCAGCCCCGGCGACTTCACCCCGTCTCCCTTCCGATCCGCCGTCGTCCCCACCCCGCCTCCGCCCGTCGCCCCGGTGGGTGCCGAGGGGGCCGACGCGGCCGACAGGGCCGGTGCCGACCCCGAAGAACCAACCTGGGAACAACCCCGGCGCGAAGCGACGACCGGGATCCCCGCCCCCGGTCTCTCCGACCCGGTGACACCCCCGGCCGACGACCTCCCCTCCTCGGTGACACCCCCGGCCGACGACCTGCCCGAGCCGGCGGCAACCGATGATGTGGCCGAGGCGGACGCCGGACATGTGGAACCCGTCGTCGACCCGTCGTCCGGTGCCGAGCCGGCGGCAACCGATGCTGCGGCCGAGATCCCCGGCGGGCCGGCGACGGGACGAGGAGCGGCCGTCGCCGGTTTCGCCCGCAACGTGATCGCCGCCTTCCGGGATCGGTCCAACGACGAGACGGTCGACACGGACGTCGAGGAGTCGGAAGACGGTGGGTTCACCCCCCAGCCGATCGATGACCACGAGAACCTTCGCCAGTGGGGCCTGGTCTTGGCGGGGGGACTGGTCTTGCTGGCGCTGATCGCAATGGTGGTCTGGGGCCTGGCCTCCATGCTGGGCAGCGACGATCCGCTCGAAGCCGCCGTCGAGACGACTCCTACCGTTCCCACCACTGCCGCCCCGCTGACCACCACCACTACCACCACACCTCCCGTCACCACCATCTCCCCCGAGAACGAGGCGGCCGCCTCCGGTTTCGTCGAATCCTGGAACCGTCTGGCCACCCAGTACGCCTATCACCTGTCCATCAGCGCCGACAGCCTCCCGATCTCGGTGGCCCCGGCCCCCACGGTCCACCTGACCTACGACGAGAACGGCGTCCTCGGTTTGAAAATGGTGCCCAAGGGAACCGGTTCGGACCGCGATCTGCTGCTCGCCATGGGCCTGGCCGTGGCCTGGGGTGACCCCGCCCTCAGTCCCGAGGGACGCAAGGAGGTGCTGGGGGCGATGGGAGTGGACGTCGACGACCCCGAGCTCGAGGAGATGGGTGGCTCGGTGTCCCGCAACGGGGTCAGTTACGAGGCGACGGTCTCCGAGGGGCTGATCGAGTTCCGGGTGGCGCCCGAGGCCTGATCGATCAGGCCTGGTCTCCCAACCACGTATCGATCCGATCCAGTAGGTACTCGCTCACCTCCCGTGAGCGGTCCAGCGCCTCGCACAACTGGTCCCGGCCCATCAGCATGTCCACCAGCGACACCGTGGTGCGGCCGATGAGGGCGAGCCGGCGCTCGGGTGCGTCGGTGACGGCTCCGTAGGAGTCGATGGCCGACGCCTCGACAGAAAGGGCCATGCCGCCCACCCCGCCCAGATCGGTGGCGAGGACCAGCAGGTCGGGCGGGTCAGAGAGCGGTGGCACCGCCCAGTTGAAGAACAGATCGAGATGGAAGTCGTCGGGCGGCTCCTCCCAGTCTTCGGCCATCGACTCCAGCGTGTCCTGCAGTGCCAACAGCACCCGCGGGTCGACGTCGAGTGCCAGGTGGAGATCGAGGGGCCGTCCGCAGCCCACCTCGGGGTGGAGGTCGACCTCCCACGACTGGCGGAGGGAGTAGGTCTCGATGATGTGACGCTCGTCGTGGACGTGGAACCCGTGGTCGATGGCGTGTTCCTTCAGGTCCGCGACGAACCCGGCGATGTCGATGGCCACCCCGCGAGCCTACAACCGGGGTCGGCATAGTGGGTCGGGCCCGCCGCGATCCCCGTTTTCGCGTCAGAGTGCGCGTTCGGGGGATGGGCGGGCAGAGTCATGGCGCGCAATTCTGTCGCGGTCAGTCGCGGCGGGAGGCGGCCCAGCCGGTGACGAGTCCGATCACGAACGCCACGATGCCGGTCCGGGCAGGTGACTCGGGCTGGGTGTTGGCGGTGGTGGCAGCCTCCCAGCGGGCCGCTTCTCGTTCCCGTTCCCGCTCGGAAGGCTGCTTCAGATCGCCGTACTCGAGAAAGTCGGCGTAGACCTTGGTCACCTCGGCCCCGAACAGGTAGATGGCCCACATCAGGTTGAAGAAGAAGAGCAGAATCGCCACGCCTCCCAGGGCCCCCAGCGCGCCCCCGCTCGCGGGGCCCCGCAGGTACAGGCCCACCCCGAAGGCGCCGAGAAGGCTGATCATTGCCGTGAAGAGGCCACCCCGCCGGGCCGCCTGCCAGGGGATCCTGGCCCGGGTGAGCAACTGGAAGGTGAGGCCGGTGACGATGACCAGCACCAGCAGCGAGGTGAGGGGCACCGCCACGGCGAGCAGGTTCTGAAGCCAGCGCACGTCAACCAGATCCTGGATGAAGTTGACGGCGCCCACCGCCACGATGGGGATCAGCACGAGGACGGCCAGCAGCACGGCCGAACCGATGGCGATACCCCGTTGGACCAGCGTGTTGACGAGACCGGTGGTCTTCTCCTCGGGGATGTCGAAGATCTGGTTGAGGACCCCCTGCATCTGCAGGAAGATCGTCGAGGCGCTGAAGGCCGACAGTGCGATACCGATGATGAGTGCGCCGCTCCGGTAGTCGGCGGCACGGCAAGTGAGCTGGGCCATCTGGTCGGCGATCTGGCTCCCGGCGACGTCGCTCACCTGCTCGATGGCCCGATCGAGCGGGTTGGTGGCATCGCCGGGGATGACGACGGCCGAGACGACGTCACAGTTGGCTCCCACCAGGACCGAGTCTGTGGACACGAACCCGACCACGGCCACGGCGAGGAACAGCAGGGGGATGAGCGAGAACAGCGTGTAATAGGAGAGGGCGGCGGCGAGCCGCCCGGCCGTGTCTTCGCCGAATTCCTTTCCGGCCGCCTTCAGGATCTCGAAGATTCGCTTGTGTAGGGGAAGATCGGAGTGGGCCACGACTCACGATCGTACCGGCTCGTAGACTGACGTCCCGTGACCTCCCATCCCTTTCCCCCGCCCCTGTCGACAATGGAGGCCCGCACCTCGGAGCGCTGGCCCAAAGGCGAAGTCGCCTACGAGCCGAAGTGGGACGGCTTCCGCTCCCTGGCCTGGTCGCCACCCGCGGTCCGCCTCGACTCCCGCAACGAGAAGCCACTGCTGCGCTACTTTCCCGAGCTCACTGACGCCCTCCACCAGCTCCCCGAGGGCACGGTGGTCGACGGCGAGATCGTGGTGGTGATCGACGACGTCAGCCAGTTCGACCTCCTCCAGCAGCGGATCCATCCCGCCGAGTCGCGTATCGAGAAGCTGTCCCGGGAGACACCGGCCGAGCTGGTCGCCTTCGACATCCTCGCCCTCGAGGGTGAAGATCTCCGCTCCCTCCCCTTCGCCGAGCGCCGGCTCCGTCTCGAACAGCTGTGGCCATCCCTCTCCGACCCCTGGCACCTGACCCCCTCCACCCACGATGAGGAAGTCGCCCGGCGCTGGTTCGACGAGTTCGAATCGGCCGGCTGCGACGGCATCATCGCCAAGCCCCTCGACTCGGCCTACCAGTCGGGGAAGCGAGCCATGATCAAGATCAAGCACCGGCGCACGATCGACGTGGTCGTGGGCGGCTTCCGTGAGCACAAGGACGGCGGCAAGATCGGCTCCCTGCTCCTGGGCCTGTTCACCGACGAGGGCGAACTCGCCTTCATCGGCCATTGCTCGGGCTTCCCCGACGCCGACCGTGAGGACCTGTTCCGTCGCTTCAGCGATCTCGCCGCCACCGAGTCGTTCGGAGAAGGAGTGCGTATCCCCGGGGCGGAGAGCCGGTGGTCGGCAGGAAAGGACCTGGGCTGGACCCCGGTCGTGCCGGGGGTGGTGGTGGAGGTCAGCTACGACCAGCTAGAGGGAAATCGCTTTCGCCATGCCACCCGCTTCCACCGCTGGCGCCCCGACAAGGAGGCGGAGTCGTGCACCTTCGACCAGCTGGAACGGCCCGAGGGACCCGGCTTCGAGGACGTGGTCGAGACACCCTGACAGGGCCCCGAACCCAGGGTTGCACACAGCGGAAACCGAGGCCCCGAACCCAGGGTTGGGGGCGTAGGCTGCCCGCACTGTCGCGCGAATCAGTAGTCCTCATCGGGGCGGCGCTGGCGTGACGGTTGCACCCGGGGCGGCTCGCCCGGCTGCTTGGGGTAGTGGGGGGGCCAGGGGGCGTCGCCGATCCCATTCTCCTCGTCCCGGGCCATCCACTCCATCAGGGTGTCGATCCGCCCGGCGCTCTCGTCCACCCCCTCGGTGAGATCGCCCACCGCGGCGTAGCGGGCGGAGGCGAAGGTATCGAGGGGGAAGTCCTCGATGGCGATGTCGTCCAGTTCCTCCCAGCGGAAGGGGGCCGACACATATCCGGTGGGGCGCACTCCGTAGGCAGACGAGACGGTCTTGTCACGGGCGTTCTGGTTGTAGTCGACGAACACCCCCTGCCGCTCCTCCTTCCACCACGCCGTCGTGACCAGGTCGGGCATCCGCCGCTCCAGCTCCCGAGCGAAGGCGAGAACCGCCCTCCGGGTCTGGAAGAAGTCCCACAGCCGCTCGATGCGGATGTAAACGTGGATTCCCCGGCTGCCCGAGGTCTTGGGCCATCCCACCAGGCCGACCTCGTCGAGCAGGTCCCGGGCTCCCGCCGCCGCCCGGCGCACGTCGTTGAAGCCGTAGCCGGGAGTGGGGTCGAAGTCGAGGCGCAGCTCATCGGGGTGGTCGATGTCGTCGTCGCGGACCGGCCAGGGATGGAAGTCGAGGCACCCGAGCTGGGCCAGGCGGAGCACGTCGGCCCGGGAGCGGGGAACGTTCATCCGGCCGGGCCGCTGGGAGGGAAACCGGATCTGGACCGTGTCGAACGGTGTGTTCTTCGACACCCGCTTCTGATAGACGGGATCCTTGTCCACGCCATGCATGTAGCGCTTGAGCATGGTGGGCCGGTGGCGGATCCCCCGCGCCGCCCCCTCGGCCACCGCCACGAAGTGCTCGACCACGTCCATCTTGGTCCACTCCTGTTCGGGGAACACCACCCGCCCGGGCGAACTGATGCGAACGGTCTCACCGCCGATCTCGACGTGCGTCTCGTCTTTTCCCATCGCAGCGATGGTAGATAACGGGTTTGCCGCTGTCCCGCCCACGGGTATCGAGTGGTGGGTTGTGAGTCATGAGAGTGATGAGTAATGCCACTGCGTAGTAGTGGGACCGGCCCAATACCCACCACCCAATACCGTCACACACGACGGCGGGCAGAGCTTTCAGACCACTTCGAACAAGCCGGCGGCGCCTTGGCCGCCGCCTACGCACATCGTGACCACGCCGTAGCGGCCGCCCCGGCGTTTGAGCTCGCGGAGGAGGTGGCCCACCTGGCGGGCGCCGGTCATGCCGTAGGGATGACCGATCGAGATGGCACCGCCGTTGACGTTGTAGATCTCGTTGTCGATCCCCAGTTCGTCCCGGCAGTAGATGGTCTGAACGGCGAAGGCCTCGTTGAGCTCCCACAGGTCGATGTCGTCGATCGACAGGCCGGCCCGTTCGAGCAGCTTCGGGACCGCGAACACCGGACCGATTCCCATCTCCTCGGGCGCCACCCCGGCCACGGCCATACCCCGGTAGTAGCCGAGCGGCTCCAGCCCCCGCCGCTCCGCCTCGGCCGCCTCCATGACCACCGTGGCGGCGGCTCCATCGGAGAGCTGGGAGGCGTTGCCGGCGGTGACGTTCTTGCCTTCACCTCGCACCGGGGGGAGCGCGGCCAGTCCCTCGAGTGTCGTCGAAGGACGGTTGCCCTCGTCCAGACGCAGCGTCACCTCCTCGGCCGACTCCTCCCCCGTCTCCCGATCCACCACCTTCTTGGTGGTGGTGACCTCGATGATCTCGTCGTCGAAGATGCCGGCCTCCTGGGCGGTGGCGGTACGCATCTGTGACTGGAAGGCGTATTCGTCGCAGGCTTCGCGGCTGATGCCGTAGCGCTCGGCCACCACCTCGGCGGTGTCGATCATGGGCATGTAGGTGTGGGGCTGCATCTCCAGCAGCCGGGGATCCATCGCCCGGTACAGGTTCATGTGCTCGTTCTGGACCAGGCTGATCGAGTCGAGCCCGCCTCCCACCACCACCGACTGGCCGTCGACGATGATTTGCTTGGCGGCAGTGGCGACCGCCATCAGCCCCGACGAGCATTGGCGATCGATCGACATCCCCGGCACCGTGGCGGGCAAGCCGGCGGCGAGTGCGACCAGGCGCCCCACGTTGGGCCACTGGCTGCCCTGCTGCATGGCGCAGCCCATGATCACGTCGTCGATCTCGGCCGGGTCGACCCCCGACCTCTCCACGGCCGCCTGGACGGGCATGGCCCCGAGAGTGGGGGCATCGGTGTCGTTGAAGGCACCGCGATAGGCTTTGCCGATCGGGGTGCGGGCGGTCGAAACGATGACGGCTTCACGCATGGGTTCCTCCTTGTCGGGTGCAAGCTAACCGGGTCGGCACAGGATCTCGCCATGGAGGACGGCGAACCACCCGTCCTCACGGCGGGCCCACTCCTCCCAGCCGGCCACGATCGAGTCCAGGAGCGGGCGGTCGGCCAGCCCGTAGTCGAAGGCCTGGCGGGCGAGCTCGGACTCGCGCATCCGCTCCGACCACAGCCCGCCCCACCAGCGGCGCTCCTCGGGGGTGGCGAAGCACCACACCGATGCCGACGCCTCCACCTCGCCGAACCCGGCGGCGGCACCCCAGGCCGCCACCCGTCGGCCCGTGTCGGGTTCGGCCCGGTTGGTCCGGGCCACCTGCCGGTACAGCTCCAGCCACGCGGTGAGAGCGGGGAGTTCGGGCCACCAGGTCATCGCCCCGTAGTCGGCGTCACGAACCGCCACCACCCCGTCGGGCCGGCACACCCGCTTCATCTCCACCAGCGCGGCCACCGGATCGGTCAGGTGCTGGAGGACCTGGTGGGCGTGGACCACGTCGAAACTGTCGCTATCCGCCGGGAGCCGGTAGACGTCACCGGCCACGATCTCCACGTTGGGCTGGTCGCCGGTGGCGGCGAGCGCCTCCCCCAGAACCGCCGGGGCCACGTCGAGTCCCACCACCCGGCCGGGGGCTACCAGGCGGGCCAGGTCGGCGGTGAGGGTGGCAGGCCCGCAGCCGACGTCGAGCAGGTCGAGCCCCGGCCGCAGACGCGGAACCAGGTAGGCGGCAGAGTTGGCAACGGTCCGCCAGCGATGCGATCGCAGGACGGAGTCGTGGTGCCCGTGGGTGTAGACGTCGGCCATGGAGGGGAGTCTGGCACCCTCCGATTCCCTTCTCGCGCGCCGTGGCCCCGCTCCCGGACGGGATGTCACGCCAGGACGGCCGTTAGCCTGGGTCGGGTGAGCGACCTGGTCGACAAGATCCGCTCCTCGATCATCGGGGCCGACACCGCCGTCCAGACCCCATTCGGTCTGCGCCGG
The DNA here is from genome assembly GCA_035461175.1 of Acidimicrobiia bacterium. Taxonomy (GTDB): domain Bacteria; phylum Actinomycetota; class Acidimicrobiia; order Spongiisociales; family ZC4RG35; genus DATHVR01. The sequence continues at coordinate 28,007 of DATHVR010000004.1, forward strand.
GTCACCTACGCCGACTACACCGCCTCGGGACGGTCGCTGGGCTTCGTCGAGGACTTCATCCGCGAATCGGTCCTCCCGCTCTACGCCAACACCCACACCGAGACCTCCGGCACGGGACTGCAGACGACACGGTTCCGGGAGGAAGCCCGCGACACGATCCGCCGCTGCGTCGGGGCAAGCCGGGACGAGCACGCGGTGATCTTCGCCGGAGCAGGCTCCACCGGTGCCATCGACCGCATGATCACCATCCTCGGGCTGCGCATCCCCGCCGACCTCGAGGATCGCTATCACCTCACCGACCACATCCCCGCCGGGGAGCGCCCGGTGGTATTCGTCGGCCCCTACGAACACCACTCCAACGAATTGGGATGGCGGGAGTCGATCGCCGATGTCATCGAGATCGCCGAGAACGCCGACGGCCACATCGACCTGGCCGATCTGGAGCGACGGCTGGTCGAGTTCTCCGATCGACCCCTGCGGATCGGCAGCTTCTCGGCTGCATCCAACGTCACCGGGATCATCTCGGACACCTCCGCCATCTCCACCCTCCTCCACCGCCACGGCGCGCTCTCCTTCTGGGATTTCGCCGCCGCCGCCCCCTACGTGGGCGTGGAGATGCGATCGCCCCGCACCGAAGGCGACGACTACAAGGACGCCGTCTTCATCTCGCCCCACAAGTTCATCGGCGGACCCGGCACGCCGGGAGTCCTGGTGGTCCGGCGTGATCTCCTCGCCAACCGGGTGCCGTCGGTTCCCGGAGGTGGAACCGTCGCCTATGTCAACGAGGACCACCACCGCTACGTCGCCGATCCCGAGCACCGGGAGGAGGGCGGCACCCCCGCCATCGTCGAGTCGATCCGGGCCGGGCTGGTCTTCGCTCTGAAGGAGGCGGTGGGAAGCGAGGAGATCCGGCAGCGGGAGGAGGACTTCATCCGCAGGGCCATCGACTCGTGGTCGGCCGACCCGGCGATCCGCATTCTCGGCAACCCCAAGGCCGAGCGCCTCTCGATCGTCTCCTTCGTGATCCGCGCCCCCGCCCACCTCGGCGAGGAGCGCTTCCTCCACCACAACTTCGTCGTGGCCGTGCTCAACGACCTGTTCGGGATCCAGGCCCGGGGCGGCTGCTCGTGTGCCGGTCCCTACGGCCATCGCCTGCTCGGCATCGACGCCGCCACCAGTCGCCGCTTCGAGGACCAGATCGCCGCCGGGTGCGAGGTGATCAAACCGGGATGGGTCAGGATCAACTTCAACTACTTCATCCCCGAGGCTGAGTTCGAATACCTGGTCGACGCCGTGCACCTGGTGGCAGAGGAGGGATGGAAGCTGCTGCCCCGGTATCGCTTCGAGGCCGCCAGCGGCGTGTGGCGCCACCGGGACGGTCTCGCCGCTCCGCCGCTGACCCTGGCCGGCTTCCTGGGCGAGAGCAGGTCCGAGCGCCACACCGAGCCGATCGAGCGCCTGGCCGAGTACCTGGCCGAGGGGCGCCGGATCCTGGACCAGGTGGCAACGGGATGCGAGGACGCCACCGGCCTTCCGCCCGCGGCCGAGCCTTTGCGGTGGTTTCCCCTCCCCGCCGAGGCCGCCCCGCGTTGACGGACTCCGGACCCTGCCCCGCCACGACGCTCACCGTCACCATCGCGGCTCCGCCCGGGGAGGTCTACGCCTTCGCGGCCAACCTGAACAACCTTCCTCGCTGGTCCTTCTTCAAGGCTGCCGCCGAAGACGCGTCGGGTTGGAAGGTGACGACTTCCGGCGGCGAGTCGCGGCTGCGACTCTCCCCACCCAACGAATTCGGCGTACTCGACCACCACGTCATCACCCCGGCCGGGTCCGAGATCTACATCCCCATGCGGGTGGTGGCCAACGGCAACGGCAGCGAGGTGATCTTCACCGTCTACCGGATGCCGGGGATGAGCGACGATGCCTACGCCGCCGACGTGGCCCAGGTAGAAGTCGACCTGGCCGAACTGAAGCGGATCCTCGAGACCGGGGACGACTGAACCCCCGGACCCGGAAGGCAGAACCGCCTCCCCCGGCCCGGCGCACAGGTATAGGCTGACCGCATGGTGGAACCGGTCGAAAATCCGAGCGTCGAGGACATCACCCGCTGGCATCGCACCTTCGCCCCGCGCTTCTTCAACCACACCTGGGAACTGATGGATCGCGAGGTCCTCGATGAGGACGGCATCGACGAACTGCTCGCGTCCGCCTTCGCCCAGCGGGCCCACTGGTATCAGGTGGGCGACGCCCGCAATCGCGCCATCGCCGACTGGCAGGTGTCGCGGGCGGCGGTGATCGCCGGCTACCCCGACCTGTCCCGCCGTTTCGGGGAGCGATCCCTTCGCGAGGCGGCCGCCCTCGATCCGTTCTTGCGCGGCTTCGGCCACGAGGCCATCGCCCGTGCCGCCGCCTCGGTGGACGACCTCGGCACTTTCGAGGAGCACCTGGCGGCGGCCCGGGAGCTGTGCGAGCAGGTCGAGGACGACGAAGACCGGCAGGTACTCGCCGCCGACCTCGACCAGATGACCCGTTAGGTGGCCGGCCGGGACCGACCTGGCTACTTGGTGCCGTAGAGGCGGTCGCCGGCGTCGCCCAGGCCGGGGACGATGTAGCCGTGGTCGTTGAGGTGGTCGTCGACGGCGGCGGTGATGATGCGGACGTCGGGGTGGTGCTGGCGGAGGTATTCGATGCCTTCCGGAGCCGCCAGCAGGCACAGGAAGCGGATGCTGCGGGGCTTGGTCGCCTTGATGCGGGTGAGGGCGGCCGCAGCCGAATGGCCGGTGGCGAGCATCGGGTCCACCACAATGACGTCGCGGTCTTCCATCTCGTCGGGGACCTTGAAGTAGTACTCGACCGCCTCCAGGGTCTCGGGGTCGCGATAGAGGCCGATGTGGCCGACCCGGGCAGAAGGCACCAGATCGAGGATTCCGTCGAGGAGACCGTTGCCGGCCCGAAGGATGGAGATGGCTGCCAGCTTCTTGCCTTCGATCACCGGGGCATCCATCTCGGTGAGCGGAGTCTCGATCCGCTCCTTGTCGACCGGGAGGTCACGGGTCGCCTCGTAGGTCATCAGCCCGGCGATCTCGCGGAGCAGCCGCCGGAAGTCGGCCGAGGCCGTCTCCTTCCTCCGCATCAGAGTCAGCTTGTGCTGGATGAGGGGATGATCGAGGACGGTGACGTTTTCCGGCATTCAGACTCCTACCCTGCGGACGGAGCAATCATGGCCGGTCGAGTTCATCAGATCAACGTGTCACCCGGCGGGGTGCCCAAACTCCCCGTAGAGGAGGCGTATGTGAGCGCTTCCGGGGTCAAGGGTGACCGCCAGGCGAACCGCCGGCTCCACGGTGGCCCCGACAAGGCGGTGTGTCTCTACTCGCTGGAGGTGATCGAGGCGCTGCGCGCCGAAGGGCACTCGATCTTCGCCGGGGCAGCGGGCGAGAACCTCACTCTTGAGGGCGTCGACTGGAATCGGGTGGTGCCCGGTGCCCGCCTGCGGGTCGGTCCGGTACTACTGGCGGTGACCGCCCCCACCAACCCCTGCCACCAGAACGCCGGCTGGTTCGTCGACGGCCACTTCGGACGGATGCATCAGCGCCGCCACCCCGGCTGGAGCCGCATGTATGCCGAAGTGCTCGAAGAAGGCCTCGTCCGCACCGGCGACCGCGCCGAGATCCTGGAAGGAGATCAATGAGTCCCATCGCTCGCTTTTCCCTGGTGGCCCTCGACACCGCCGATCCCGAGGGCCTGGCCCGCTTCTACTCGCAGATAACCGGCTGGGAGGTGGTCGCCGGCGAGGAGTCGGACTGGATCGAGCTGGTTTCCGATGGCGGTGCCACCATCGCCTTCCAGCACGTCCCCGGTCACCGTCCCCCGGTGTGGCCCGGCCAGGAGCACCCCCAGCAGCTCCACCTCGACTTCGACGTCGACGACCTCGATGCCGGGGAAGCGGCGGTGCTGGCGATCGGGGCCCGCAAGGCCGATTTTCAGCCCGGCACCACCTTCCGGGTGTACCTCGACCCGGCCGGCCATCCCTTCTGCCTGGTGCAGGCATGAGCGAGGCGGCCGCCCAGCCTCCCACCGAGCCTCCCCCCAGGGCGACCCGGCGGGAGCCGAGCCTGGTGCTGGTGAACACCGGCGACGGAAAGGGCAAGTCGACCGCCGCCTTCGGCACCATGATCCGGGCCATCGCCCGGGGGTGGAAGGTGGCGGTGATCCAGTTCCTCAAGTCGGGGGAATGGAGCGTGGGCGAGGAGAAGGTGGCGGGCGACCTCGGCGTCAACTGGCACGCCATCGGCGACGGCTTCACCTGGGATTCGGCGGACATGACCGAGTCGGAGGCGATCGCCCGTCAAGCCTGGAACAAAGCGGCGGAGACCATCGCCGGCGGCGAGTTCGCCCTGGTGATCCTCGACGAGATCACCTACCCGATGAACTGGGGCTGGATATCCACCGCCGAGGTGGTGGATACCATCCGTGACCGCCCCGACAACGTCAACGTCATCTGCACCGGCCGCGACGCCCCCGCCCCACTGATCGACATCGCCCACACCGTCACCGAGATGCGCAACGTCAAACATGCCTACGACCAGGGCATCATGGCCCGCCGCGGCATCGACTACTGAACGCGAACCTGAGGTTCGGCTGTACCACCACGGTACAAAACTCTCTCGAGAATGAGCCGCTCAGCCCGGCCAGGTGGAGCGGCGGCTGGTGAAGAGATGGATCGCCGCCACCGAGACGGCGGTGAGCAGGCCCCCCACCACCTGGATTGGGGTGAGGACCTGGCCCAGCACCACCCAGGCGAAGGCCGCGCCCACCACCGGTTCGGCGGTGGCCACCACGCCGACCGAGCCGGGGTCCGCCCGCCGCAGCGCCGACACCTCGAGCAGGAAGGGAACTGCCGTCCCGGCCAACCCGATGAAGATCAGACGCCACCAGGCACCTGCAGTCAGGTCGGCCACCGCCGGCGGAACGGCCACCAACCAGATGAACGCCGAGATGGCGAAGCCGTAGGCGATGACGGTGAGGGAGGGAAGCACGGCACCGAGGCGCTCCCCCAGCACCAGATAGCTGGCGAACGTGACGGCGGCTCCCACGCCGGCCAGGACCCCGACCGTGTCGAGACTCGCATCCCAGGCCCGGGTCATGAGCGCCGTTCCGGCCACGGCGGTGGCCGCCGCCGCCCAACCCACGGCCGGCACGAAGCGATTCTCCGCCAGGCGCATCCAGGCCAGCACCAGAACGGGAGCCGTGAACTGGATGGTGGTGCCGGGCCCGACCCCGAGGCGTTCGATCGCCCAGTAGAAGGTGACGGTGACGGCAGCCAGATTGGCGCCGAGCAGGATCAGCTTGAGCAGTTGACCCCGGGGGTGGATCCGGCCGCGATGCAGGGCGACGGCACCGAGGACGAGGGCGGCCATCACGGACCGGAACTGGGCCACCCGGGTCGGGGCCACCAGGATGAAGACGTCGGCGGCCGCCACCGCCGCCACGCCGAACAGGACCGCCGCCGCCAGGGTCATCCACAGTCCGAGCGCCCGTTCGGCCATCCGGGGAGCCTATAAGCCGCGACCGGAACTCAGGTGACGGCGTAGGCCATGTCGCCCGGTCGGACCCGGGCCGTCTCGCCTTCCAGTTCGGCGTAGAAGCCCCGCATCCCACCGCCGAGGAATTCGAGTCCGGCCGTCACCGATCCTCGATCGTCGCCATCCGAGAGCCCCAGGCAGTAGCGGGTGAACTCGACACACGGCGGGGCGGCGATGACGGCGGTGAGCCGCACCCGGCCGGCGGCGCCGACGATCACCACGCCTCGATAGAACCGGGCTGGGTCGTGAACTCGGTCGTCGTCGATGATCAGGTTCTCCCCGGCCGCGCCGACCGGAAGCTCCCTGGCGAACCGCTCCCCAATCGCCCGGTAGTGGCCGCTGAAGCCCAGAGACACCCCGTTGTCGCCGCGATGGCGTGAACGGGGGTGGTGGCGGTGATGGACGTCGAGCAGGACGGTCCCGTCGTCGAGAATGCCCGTGACCCCATCTCGGTCGATGTCGAGCCCGGCTACCGCCGTCACCGGAGTGGGGTCGTAGCGGCGTGCCGGCGGCTGCCCCAGCTTGAGGTGGTCCGTCTGCACCTGCAGTCCGACGATCGGCCCCAGCGGCTCCAGGCTCTCGTTCACACCCGGGAGACTAACCAGGCATCCCGATAGCCTTCACGGCGATGAAGGACCAGGCCTATTTCGTCGCTCCCCCCTCGTCCGGGCCCGCATCCGGCGTCCTGTTCCTGCCCGCCTGGTGGGGACTGACCCGTTCGGCCCGACGCCGCGCCGACTTCCTGTCCGACGCGGGGTTCACCGTGCTGGCTCCCGACCTGGCGCTGGGGGAACGCCCCGAGACCGAAGAGGAAGCCGAGAAGATCCTGGGCGAAGCGGACCCGAATCGCCTCGCCTCCCTGGTGCTGTCGTCGGCCGATCTCCTCGCCGAGAGGGCCGTCGGCCCGCTCGGGGTGGTGGGGGTGGGGATGGGTGGCTCGCTTGGACTGTGGCTCTCGGTGCGGCGGCCCGGCCTCGTCGCCGCCGCCGTCTCTCTGTACGGCAGTCAGGTGATCGACTTTGCCGGGGCCCGGGCCGACTATCAGATCCACCTCGCCGACCAGGACCGATTCATCTCCGACGACGAAGCCGTGTTCATGGAGGCCACCATCGGGATGGCGAGCCTCGATGTCAGCGTCGAGACCTACCCCGGCACCCGCCACGGCTTCGCCGACCCCGAAAGCCCTGCCTTCGACCCCGCCGCCGCCGACCTGGCCTGGGAAAGAACCCGCGCCTTCCTCCGGGCGCGTCTCTAGGTCGTCGGTCGGTCAGCCTCGCGGCAAGGCGGTATCGGGTGGTGAGTGGTGAGTGGTGGGTCGACCCATTACTCACCACCCATAACCCGATACCGGCGAGCCAACCACCGGCCGTCCGTTAGAAGATCTCGGCCACCCGCTTGGTGGTCTCTTCGTCGAGGCGGTCCAGCACCTCCAGGGCCCGCATATTCTCGTGCACCTGGGAGGGACGGGAGGCACCGGTGATCACGGTCGACACCCGCGGGTTGGCGGCACACCAGGCGATGGCGAGCTGGGCGGGCGTGCAGTCGAGTTCATCGGCCACCTCGGTGAACCGGCGGATCCGGTCCATCAGATCGGCGTCACGGGCCCGCTCGGCCACGAAGTCGAGCATCTCCGCCCGGCTCCCCTCAGGAATGCCGTCGATGTACTTGCCGGTGAGCAACCCCGAGGCGAGCGGGCTCCAGGTGGTGAGACCCAACCCGATCGACTCGTACAGATCCGCGAACTCCTCCTCGACCTTCTCACGGTGGAGGAGGCTGTATTGGGGCTGTTCCATCTGGGGTTTGCGCAGGTGATGGCGCTCGGCGATGTCCCAGGCCTCTCGTATCTCTGCGGCCGACCACTCGGAAGTTCCCCAGTAGTGCGCCTTACCGGCGGCGATGATGTCCGACATGGCCCAGACGGTCTCTTCGATCGGGGTCTCGGGATCGGGGCGGTGACAGAAAACGAGATCGACGTGGTCGAGGCCGAAGCGTTCCAGCGAGGCGTCCATTGCCTCCATCAGGTACTTGCGATTGAGAGTGGCCTTGGTGTTGGGGCCGTCGTGCATGCCCCAGTAGAACTTGGTCGAGACCAGATAGGAGTGCCGGGGCCACCCCAACTCGGCCAGAGCCTGGCCCATCAGCCGCTCGCTTTCACCCCCGGCGTAGGCCTCGGCGTTGTCGAAGAAGTTGACGCCGGCGTCCCGTGCGGCCTGCATGCATTCGATCCCGGCGTCGAGGTCGACCTGCTTGCCGAAGGTAACCCATGACCCGTAGGACAGCACGCTCAGCTTCAGCCCGGCGCTACCCATCCGCCGATATTCCATCTCCATCGATGCTCCTTTGCTCTCCGGCCCATCATGGTGGGGTCGGGCGCCTAGCCGAACGCCATAGACTCACGTGCGGACATGGCCGCCGTCGCACCCCTCAAAATCGGACGCTTCCGCTCGTTGTGGCTGGCCTCGGTCCTCTCCAACGTCGGCTCGTTCTTCCACACCGTGGCCGCCTCCTGGTTGATGCTGGAGTTGACCGGCTCGGCCACCTGGGTCGGGTTCATGCAGGCCACCAACACCCTGCCGCTCCTCTTCCTGGCATTGGCCGCCGGAGCCATCGCGGACATCTTCGACCGCACCAAGGTGATGCTCTTCGCCCAGATCCTGATGGGCGCATCGGCCGCCGCCATGTCGTATCTCACGTGGCAGGGACTGATGACACCGCCCCTCCTCCTGGGCTTGGGACTGGTGCTGGGAGTCGGGGTGGCGTTCAACCTCCCGGCCTGGCAGGCACTGGTCCCCAACCTGGTTCCCCGCGGCATGCTCGCCTCGGCCGTGGCCCTCAACTCGGCCGGGTTCAACGTCGCCCGGGCAGTGGGTCCGGCGCTGGGTGGCTTCGTGGTGGCCGCGGCCGGTGCAGCCGCCGCCTTCGGCATCAACGCCGTCTCCTTCGGCGCCGTGATCGTGGCCGTCCTCCTCATCGCCCGCGACGTGGAGATGCCCGAGCCCGAGAGCACTTCGATCTCGTCGGCCATCGCCCTCGGCATCCGGTTCGCCCGCTTCACCCCCGCCTTCCGGCGTCTGTTGGGGCTGCTGGCCATATTCGCCATCACCTCCGCAGTCATCCAGAGCGCGCTGCCCTCCCGTACCCAGGAACTCGGTGGCAGCGCCGACACCTATGGGATCTTGCTCGGCTGCATGGGGCTGGGCGCCCTCGCCGGGGCGTTCGGGCGGCAGGGGATCATGGACCGGATGGGAACTCGCGCCACCCCCGTGACGATCGTGGTCTTCGGGTTGGCGGGAATCATGCTGGGCCTGGTGGACTCGCTGGTCATCGTCGGGTTCGGTCTAGCGGTGGCCGGGGCATGCTGGGTCCTGACCCTCGTCACCCTCAATGCCACCAGCCAGACCATCAGCCCGGAATGGATCCGGGGGCGGGCGATGAGCCTCTACACGCTGGCATTCACCGGCATCCTCCCTCTCGGATCCATCCTGGGCGGAGCGGTGGCCGACGCCGTCGGTGCCGGCATGTCGATGGCCATCCTGTCGGTGGGAACGGTGGCTTTGGGACTCCTCACCCCCCGTTTCCGCATCCCCGAACTGGACGATGTCGAGGCGCCTGAATTCAGCCAGGACCAGGGCCTGGCCGGACATCCCGAACAGCTGGACGGCGGCCCGGTGATGGTCCTCAGCACCTGGACCGTGGACCAGGACGATTACCACGATTTCCTCGAGGTGATGGAGCGGGTGCGTCTGGTCCGCCTCTCCACCGGCGCCCGGCGCTGGCGTCTGTATCGGAACGTCGGCAAGCCGGAGAAGTTCACCGAGGTATTCGTGGTCGAGTCCTGGCGCGAGCACCTTTCCCAGCACCGGCGCATCGATGACGCCTCCCGGAATCTCCTCCGCCACGCGGTCAGCTTCGATCGGGCCGGCGGCCCCGTGACCAACCACCTGCTCGGGGTGGACGTGGCCCATCCGCCCAACTGGGAGGAACTGGTGGCAGCCCACGCGGCGATGCACCGGACCGACGGCTCCATCCCCCTTCCCCCATGACGGAGGTGGCGTTCGGCATTTTTCCGTCACCGGCGGCCGACGACCTCGACACCACACTCGAGGCGGCCCGGATCGCCGACCAGACGGGGCTCGATCTGGTGGCCATCCAGGACCATCCTTATCAACGTCGGTTTCTGGACACGTTCACGCTCCTCACCACCGTCCTCGCCCGCACCGAGCGGATCCAGGTCATGCCCGACGTCGCCAGCCTGCCGATGCGGGGCGCAGCCATGACGGCCAAAGCGGCTGCCTCGCTGGCCGTCCTCCACCCCGGCCGCTTCATCCTGGGACTCGGGGCGGGTGCCTTCTGGGAGGCGGTGGAGGGGATGGGCGGACCGCGACGCACCCCCGGTGAGGCGGTCGACGGCTTCGCCGAGGGGATCGAGGTCATGCGCCTCCTGTGGTCGGGCGAGAGGGGACTCCACTACGACGGCGCCCACTACCGGCTCCAGGGGGTCCATTCGGGCCCGGTTCCGCCCGCCCCTGTTCCCATCTGGGCAGGGGCCTACGGACCCCGCATGCTCGAGGTGACGGGGCGCCTGTGTGACGGGTGGGTAGTGTCCGCCCCGAACTTCCCGGTCGAGCGTCTCGCCGCCGCCCATGACGGCATCGACGCCGCCGCCCGTACGGCCGAGCGCGACCCGCACCTGATCCGCCGCTCCTACAACATCCCTCCGTCCTTCGACCGGATCGAGGAACTCGCCCTCACCCACCGGATCGACACATTCATCCTCACCCTCGGCGAGCGACCCCTGGCCGAGACCGGGGCCTTCGCCGGCTTGGCCGACGCCGGCTGGCCTGAGGTCGCTTCTCGCCGCCCTCGCCGCCCCGATTCGGTACCGTCGGCGGATGGAATTCTCGACGCTGACCTATACCAGCGAGGACCGAATCGCCACGATCACCCTCAACCGTCCGGAACGGCTCAACGCCATCAACGACGCCATGCCCGCCGAGATCGCCGCCGCCGTGGATCGGGCCGAGGACGACGACGACATCCATGTAATCGTGCTGGCGGGGTCGGGCCGGGCCTTCTGCTCCGGCTACGACCTCAAGGAGTACGCCGAGGCCGAGGAAGCCCCCTATAGCCAGGAGATGCCCTGGGATCCGATGCTCGACTTCCGACTCATGAGCCGCAACACCAGCGACTTCATGCGCCTCTTCCACTGCCACAAGCCGACCATCGCCAAGGTCCACGGCTTCGCGGTGGCCGGCGGCTCCGACATCGCACTCGCCTGTGACATGGTGGTGATGGCCTCCGACGCCCGCATCGGCTATCCGCCCGCCCGGGTGTGGGGGTGTCCCACCACCGCCATGTGGGTGTACCGACTCGGGCCCGAGCGGGCCAAGCGGATGCTGTTCACGGGTGACCTCATCACCGGCGACGAGGCGGCGGCGATAGGACTGGTCCTGGAGGCAGTCGATCCGGACCGGCTCGATGCCAGGGTGAGAGAACTTGCCCTCCGGATGGCCGGGGTGCCGCGCAACCAGTTGATGATGCAGAAGCTGATGATCAACCAGACGCTCGACAACATGGGCCTGCGCTCAACCCAGCTCACCGCCACCCTCTTCGACGGGATCACCCGCCACTCACCCGAGGGAATGTGGTTCAAACAGCGGGCCGAGGAGATCGGCTTTGGCGCCGCCGTCGCCGAGCGGGACTCGGGCGAACCCATCGCTCCCGGTGTGAGTCGGCGCCGCCCGGAGGCAGGAAGGTGAGCCGCTCCTCGGAACGTGTGCGCGCCGACCTCCAGGCCCGAACCGGAGTCGACTTCACCCGCTACGCCGACGACGAGTTCCTCGACGCCGTCACCGGCTGGTCGATCCTCAAGGGCCTGGTGGTCGATGCGGCGCTGGCGCTGGGGGCAGGTCTGGTCCTGGTGATCGCGGCGGTGATGCTCACCCTTTTCACCAGCATCGACGGCGAGGCGGCGGTGGGAGTGGTCATAGGTTCCGTCGTGGCCGGCGCCGGCCTGGCTGTCGCCGCCTTCGGATTCCGACTCCGGCACCGGGCACCCGATGAACTTGGGCGCGTGTTCGATGCCTCGGCCGCAATGACCGACCGGGTGGCGGCGGACATCGCCTCGGGAGATCTGGTCGTGAGCTACGCCGACGCGGTCAAGGGCATGACCCTGGTGGCGGCCATTCCCGCCCTCACCCGGGCCACCCAACGCCGCTTCCCGCTCATCGGGACCGTCACCGCCCCCGTGGTCGGGGCCATGCTCACCCGCGCTCTGAGCCGGGTGTGGCCGGCGGGTGCCGGCGAGGTCGTGACCGGCCGACTGGAGGGAACCAGCCGTCGGCTGGAGGGCGCTCTCCAGACGGCCCGGTCGCGAACGGTTCCCAAGCTCGCCAAGGCCATGCGCTGGGCCACCCTCCCGCTACTGGTGGCCGGGGTCGTGCTCATGGTCCTCGGCGGGGCGATCTCGCTGATCTCGGCTGTCATCGGCTGAGGACGGTGCAACCATCCCCGCCCCGCCGGGGTTCTTCCCTGTGATGGATGATCTCTGCCGACGCCTGGCCACCGACCTCGACGAGGGATTTCCCGATCTGGTCGAGCGCCTGTCGTCCGACGTCTACTCGGGTCTGCGGCGCCTGGCCGGGCCCAGCGAGGCCGAGGACCTGACCCAGGAGACCTTCATCCGCGCTTATCGCGCCCTGGTCGGGTACGACCCCGACCGGATCCGCTCCCTGCAGTTGCGGGGATGGATCTGGACGATCGCCCTCAACCTGGGCCGCAACCATGCCCGGGACCGAGCCCGACGCCCCACTCCGGTGGAGCTGGAGGACCGGCTGGGCGTGGAGGATGCCGAGCCGCCCGATTCCCGGGCCTGGGACCGCCGGCTGGCGGCGTTGTCGTCGCCCCAGCGCCGGGCGGTCGTCCTGCGTCACGTCGTCGGCCTCGACTACGACGAGATCGCCCGGGCCACCGGACGGGCAGTGGGAACCGTCAAGAGCGACGTCCACCGGGGGCTGGAGCGCCTCCGCCGACTCATGGAGGAAGAAGGATGACCGAATACATCGAAGACGCCCTGGAGGGACTCCGCTCCTCTCCCCCGACCTCCACCCGCACCGCCGTCGAACTCGGCGTCGGCCTTCTCCCCGGCTACGCCCGCTACGAGGCACCGATCGGCGAGGTAGCGGTCGTCTTCACACCCGAGGGGGTGCGCTCTGTCCGTCTCGCCTCCGAAGTGGATCCTCGCGCCGTCGAGGCCCGGCCACCCAAGGCCTGGGCCAGGCGTATCCCTCGCGCTCTGGAGGAGGGCCGCCCCGGCGACCTCCCTCTCGATCTGCGAACCGTCACCGAGTTCCGGCGCCAGGTGCTGCAGGTGGCGGCCACCATCCCCCGGGGCGAGGTCCGGTCCTATGGATGGCTGGCGCGCCGGATCGGCAAGCCCCAGGCCACCCGGGCGGTGGGATCGGCCATGGCCACCAACCCGGTGCCCCTGATCGTTCCCTGCCATCGGGTCGTGCGCTCCGACGGTCACATCGGCGCCTACTCCCTGGGCGGGCCCGACAACAAGTGGACGCTGCTCCGCCACGAAGGTGCCGAGCCGGACCAGTTGGAGGACCTGGCGGCGTCGGGAGTCAGATACCTCGCCTCCGACACCACCGGGGTCTTCTGTGTGCCCTCATGCCATCACGCCCGGCGCATCACCGCACCGCATCGGCACACATTCCGGTCGGACGAAGCCGCCACCGCCGCCGGTTACCGCCCCTGCAAGTCCTGCCGCCCCCTGGGGTGAGGGGCGGTGAACCCGTTTTCGCGAAAACCGCGGTCGACCTCGGACCTCCGACTTCCGACTTGAGTGGGAGACGGGTTTCCCCGGCCTTCGAGCCGCCCCCTACCCGCCTGACGCGGGTCCCTTCCCCCTCGCTTCGTTCCGGGGGACAAAGGCTTCCAGCTTCCGACTCATTAATTACCTGGACGGGTGTCTCGGGGTCAGTTAGCTTTCCGGTCTCGACGGAAGGAGACCCCACATGATCAATTGGCTCATCGCCACGGGCGCCTTCTCCGTCAGCGGCCTCGCCGACTGACGGAGTCGGAAGACCCGTCCCCCGCGCACATCTGCGCACCCCACCTCGGCTCGTCGTCCGACGCGCCCTGCCAAGGAGGAACACCCCATGGTGCACTCGTCATACCGCGCGGTAGAGGCCGTCCGCAAGGCCCGGTATCACCGGCCGGAAGCGCAGCGCCCCCAACCCCGCCGCAAAGAGCAAGCACGCTACCGAAGACCGCCACGGGCCAAACCGTCCCGCCGGTCCTGAGACGAGAGACCCGCCCGCCAGGGCGGGTTTCTTGCGTTCCGGCCCGCCATACACTCCGGGTATGGCACGGATCACTGCAATGGCCAACCAGAAGGGAGGCGTGGCCAAGACCACCTCGGTCCACGCCCTCGCCGCCGGCCTGGTGGAGATGGGACGCAAGGTGCTGACCGTCGACCTCGATCCCCAAGCCTCGCTTTCGTGGTCGATGGGTGTGGAACCCGACGACCTCGACCAGAGCATGCATGACGTCCTCATGGGCCGGGTTCAGGCCGAGGAGATCCTGTACGAATCCAACGGGATCGACCTTCTCCCCTCCTGCATCGACCTGGCCGGCTCCGAGGTCCATCTGCATACCCGCACCGGGCGGGAGTACGTCCTGGAGCGGTCGCTCGAGCCTCTGGTCGAGCGTTACGACCACGTCCTGCTCGACTGCCCGCCTTCGCTGGGGATCCTCACCGTCAACGCCCTCACGGCCGCCGACCGTATCGTGATCCCGCTGCGGGCGGAGACTCTCAGCCAGCGCGGGGTGGATCAACTGCGCGACACCATCAACGACGTCCGCCTCTACACCAATCCCGATCTGGAACTGGCCGGGATCATCATCACCATGCACGACGCACGCACCCGGCTCGGCCAGGAGGTGATCCAGCGCCTCGTCGACGCCGAGCTGCCGGTTTGGGATCCGCCCGTCCCGCGCACCGTCCGGGTAGCCGAGGCCCCGGAACGAGGTTTGTCGGTGCTGGATACGGCCCGTACCTCCCGGGCTTCCGAGGCCTACCGCCAGCTGGCGGCCCGCCTCGACAAATAATCCTCGGTCACACCGCCGGACAGGCCAACCTGGCGGCGCACAGACTCGCCTGGGTCACGAGTGGTCGAGCTGGTGACGGCGATCGAGGCGGCCTGCGCCTGATCGGTCAGCGGTAGCGCCAGACGATCCGGCCCTTGGTGGGGTCGTAGGTGGACACCTCGACGTCGACCTGGTCGCCGGGGAGGATGCGGATGATGCGGCCGCGCCGCATCCGGCCCGAGGGGCGGGCCATGACCTCGAGGCCCCCCTCGATCTCCACCTTGAAGGTGGCGTCGCGAAGCACCTCGCGCACCGTTCCGCGCATGCGTATGTAGTCGTCGTCTGGCATTGACCCAAGGGTACTAGGCCGGGGGCCGTTTCACCTAGGCGGTGCGGCCGGCCGCCTCCAGGGCGGGGGCGGGAAGCGGCTGATGGAACTGGCCCTCCGGCACCTCGGCCCCGCTGCGAATCAGAGCCAGTTGCCACGAGGGGGAAGAGCCCAGCGCCCAGCGCAGGCCCGAGATCATCGCCCGACCCGCCGGGACCGCCCCCCGGCGGGATCGCAAACCGAGGACGGTGAGGAGGCGCACGGGCAGCGTCCCCACTGCGGCCGCCTGCATCAGCCGGTAGCCGTTGCGGAGGCCGGCCCCGTCGAGCGGAGGGTTGGTGAGGAAGTCCACCGCCTCCTCCATCCCCGGCGACGGAGCCAGCCGCGGATGCCAGGTGATCCACTCGGCGAGCTCGGAAGCGGTCTCGGGGATGGGATCGCCGTCGAGCAGTCGCCCGATCCGGGCCTGCTCGGCCACGAATTGATCCGCTTCGTCGGGTGTGAGCGGCTCGGGGCCGAAGTACTGGTAAGCGGTGAGAAACGAGTCGGTGAGGGCATTGTGGACCCAGGCGGCGAGGGCAGGGGCTCCGGCCGAGTAGGGATCACCCCGATGGGAACGGCCCTCGACCGGACGGTGAGCGCGCCTGACCAAACCCACCGCCCGCTCCACCTCGGGCATGGCCCCGAAGGTGGTGGCGGTCACGTAAGCCGATGTGCGGGAGAGGCGCCCGAGCGGATCCTCCCGGTAGCGGGAATGGTCCGCCACCCCGGCCACCACCTCGGGGTGGGCGGCCTGGACCAGGAGAGCCCTGATTCCACCGATGAAGGCGGCCACGTCTCCGATCACCCGCCAGCTCACCGATCCGGGACCGATCAGCCCCGGATCGCCCCGATACTGGAGTGATTTGGCCAGGGGATAGGGGGCATGCCCGAACGGGCTGGTGGCGGTAGAGATGATCCGCCCACGCAAAATGTCCGACACAGCCATGGACTAAGTGTTCCACCGGCAGCGGCGTATCGTGAGCCGCAGGGGGAAGGCCTCGTTAAACTTTGAGCGATCAGTCAAAAGTCAGGAGTCGCATATGGCAGCCGCCAAGCCGGGGAACGTGAACGGGCGCCGGGTGGCCATCCTCGACGGGCTACGGACACCGTTCTCCAAGGCCGGAACCGACCTCGACGCCGTCACTACCCTCGGACTCTCCAGCCACCTCGTCACCGAGCTGCTCGCCCGCACCGGCATCGATTCTGTCGACCAGGTGGTGTTCGGGTCGGTGGTCCAAAATCCCCACCACCCCAACCTGGCGCGCGAGGTGGTCCTCTCCTCGCCGCTGCCCGATGACACCGACGCCTACAGCGTCACCCGTGCCTGCGCCACCAGCACCCAGACGTTCGTCGACGGAGCCCGGGCGATCCTGCTGGGCGATGCCGACATCGTCCTCACCGGGGGTGCCGATTCCCTCTCCAATCCTCCCGTCACATTCTCCGACGAGTTCGTATCGATCATGATGAAGGCGCAGTCGGCCAAGGACGCCACCGGCCGGATCAAGGCGCTGTCGGCCCTGCGCCCCAAGGACCTCGCCCCCAATCCCCCCGAGATCGCCGACCGCTCCACCGGCGAGACCATGGGCGACGGAGCCGAGAAGATGGCCCGGATCTGGGGCATCGGCCGCGACGAGCAGGACCGCTACGCCCTCGAGTCGCACCGCAAGGCGGTGGAGGCGTGGGAGAAGGGCATCTACGACGACGAGGTGATGGCCTTCCCGGTGCCACCCCGCTACCAGAAGGTGGTGGAGCGAGACACCATTCCCCGGGCAGATTCCAGCCTCGACAAGCTGGCCTCGTTGCGGCCGGTCTTCGACCGCCGCTACGGCACCATCACGGCCGGCAACGCCTCCCCCCTCACCGACGGGGCGGCCGCACTGCTGCTGATGGAGGAAGGTACGGCGCGACGGCTGGGGTACCAGCCGCTGGCCTTCCTCCGTTCCTATGCCTTCGCGGCCGTCGACCCCAACTGGCAGCTCCTGATCGGACCCGCCTTCTCCACCCCTCTCGCCCTGGAGCGAGCCGGGATGACAATGGCCGATATCGACGTCATCGACCTCCACGAGGCCTTCGCCGCCCAGGTCCTGGCCGTTCGGGAGGCCTTCGCCTCGACCGAATTCGCCCGCGAGCACCTGGACCGAGACGAGGCGATCGGTGAGATTCCCGACGACAAGCTCAACCTGTACGGGGGCTCGGTCAGTCTCGGTCACCCCTTCGCAGCGACCGGCGCCCGCCAGCTCCTGACCATGGCCCACGAACTCGAACGCCGCGACTCCGGCACCGCCCTCATATCCCAGTGCGCCGCCGGGGGGCTGGGGGCGACCGTGATCCTCGAGCGCTGATGCCCGTCCTGACCCGACCAGGCTCCGCCCGGAGCCGGGCCGACACACAAGGAGAATTCCTTTGACCTCCCCCGCCGAGACCCTCGACCACTTCCGCCTCTCCGTCGACGACGGCATCGCCACCGTGACCATGGATCGTCGTGACGAAGCGCTCAACACGCTCGATCCCACCCTGATGGAGGACTTCGTTTCGATCCTGGATCGCCTCGAGAACGACGCCGGGATACGGGCCGTTGTCCTGACATCCGGGAAGCCGGACAATTTCCTGGCCGGCGCCAACATCAAATGGTTCGCCGAACTGACCGAGGACAGCGCCGAGGAAGCGATCCGGGCCGCACATGCCATCTTCGCCCGCCTCGAGCGCCTCCACCGGCACCGCGGCAAGCCGGTGGTGGCCGCCATCCACGGTGCCTGCCTGGGTGGCGGGACCGAGATGATCCTGGCCTGCTCCCACCGCATCGCCACCGACCACCCCCAGACCAAACTCGGCCAGCCCGAGGTGCAGCTGGGAGTGATCCCCGCCGGAGGCGGCACCCAGCGCCTCCCGGAGCTGATCGGCATTGCCCCGGCCCTCGACCTGATCCTCACCGGCAAGACGATCGACGCCCGCAAGGCCCGCAAGCTCGGCCTCGTCGACGAAGCAGTGCCGCCGTCGATGCTCCTCGAGATCGCTCATCGACGCGCCACCGAGGCGATCGGCGCCCGGCCGGCCGAAGACGGCGGGATCCGCCAGTGGCTCTCCCCGGAAGGCCTGCAGAAGCTGGCGCTCGAAACCAACCCGGTGGGCCAGAAGATCCTCTTCCGACAGGCACGGGAGAAGCTGCTCGCCCGGACCAAGGGTCAGTACCCGGCCCCGGAACTGGCGCTGGAGGCGGTCCGGATCGGCGTGATGGAGGGGAAGTCCAACGGTTACCACGCCGAGGCCCGCTTCTTCGCCGAACTGGTCGTCTCACCCGAGTCCAGGGCACTGCGCTCGATTTTCTTCGCCACCCGTAACAAACCCGACACACCTGAGGCCCGCCCCGTCGACAAGGTTGCGGTCCTGGGGGGAGGTCTGATGGGCGCGGGGATCGCCACCGTCTCCACCCTCAAGGCGGGCAGCCGGGTTCGGATCAAGGAGGTCGACGCCGCCGGAGTCGCCCGCGCCCAGAGCTACGTCGCCAAGGTGCTATCCGGCCGCGTCAAGCGGCGCCGGATGACCCCGTTCGAGGCCGAAAAGACCCAGTTGCAGATCACCGGATCGGTCGACTGGACCGGCTTCGAGGACAGTGACCTCGTGATCGAGGCGGTGTTCGAAGACCTGGATCTGAAACAGAAGATGGTTCGCGAGGTGGAGGGGATCGTGGGTCCCGAGACCGTCTTCGCCTCCAACACGTCGTCGCTGCCGATCTCCTCGATCGCCGAGGCCTCGAGTCGCCCCGAGACGGTCCTCGGGATGCACTACTTCTCGCCGGTCGAGAAGATGCCGCTGCTCGAGGTCATCGTGACGGACCGGACCGCCCCCTGGGCCGAGCACACCGCCGTCGCCTACGGGATCCGCCAGGGTAAGACCGTGATCGTGGTCAACGACGGCACCGGCTTCTACACCAGCCGGATCCTCGGTCCCTACTCGGCCGAGGCCTTCCATATGCTGGCCGAGGGAGCCACGGTCGAGGACATCGACGGGGCGATCGAAGCGTGGGGATTCCCGGTCGGCCCGCTGCGTCTCGCCGACGAAGTCGGCATCGACGTGGGGGCCAAGATCGGCGTGATCCTCACCGATGCCTTCGGTGAGCGCATGGCCGGGCCCGAGATGATGAAGGGACTGGTCGACGCCGATCGTAAGGGCCGCAAGAACCGCAAGGGCTTCTATCTCTACGACGACGAGAGCAAGCGGGGCGGCGTCGACGATTCGGTCTACTCCGACCTGGGCATCCATCCCACCGGCAGCGTTCCTCGAGAGGAGATCCAGGACCGGATCATCCTCGCCTTCGTCAACGAGGCCGCCCGCTGCCTCGAGGAGGAGGTCCTCCGCTCCGCCACCGATGGCGACATCGGAGCGGTGATGGGACTCGGCTTTCCGCCCTTCCGGGGGGGCCCCTTCTTCTGGATCGACGAGGTCGGCGCCGCCACCGTGGTCGAGAAGCTACGCGCCCTTGAAGCCAAACACGGCCAGCGCTTCGCTCCCGCCCAGATCCTGGTGGAAGCCGCCGAAGAGAACCGCAAGTTCCGCGAGTAGCCCACGGCCGAGGCCGGAGGTCGCAGGACGGCAGGCGGAACTGATTTTCGCGACAGAATTGCGCGCCATAGCGCGC
>DATHVR010000005.1:0-4687 GCA_035461175.1 Acidimicrobiia bacterium
CTCGGTTGTTGTGTTGGGTTTGGCTGGTGAGTTGCTACTTGGCCCGGGCGGCGAGTTCCTCCACTCGGCCCAAATCGACCTTGACCCCCGGACCCATCGTCGAGGACACGCTCAGATGGCGCACATACCGGCCCTTGGAACCGGCCGGCTTGGCACGAACGATCTCCGCCGTCACCGCCGCCAGGTTGTCGTGTAGAGAATCGACATCGAAAGACACCTTGCCGATGGGGATATGCACGTTGCCGTAGCGATCGTTGCGGTATTCGATCCGGCCGGCCTTGAACTCGGATACGGCCTTGCCGACGTCGGGGGTCACGGTGCCCGACTTCGGGTTGGGCATCAGACCGCGAGGGCCCAGCACCCTGCCCAGCTTGCCGACCTCGGCCATCATGTCGGGGGTGGCGATGGCGACATCGAAGTCGAGGGCGCGGCCGCCCTGCAACTCGGCCACCAGTTCGGCCCCACCGACAAGGTCGGCTCCCGCCTCTTCGGCCTCACTCGCCTTGTCGGCAGGGGCGAATACCGCCACCCGCACGTCCTTGCCGGTTCCGTGCGGGAGCGAGATGGTGCCCCGAACCAGCTGGTCGGCCTTGCGGGCATCGATTCCCAGCTTGAAGACGGCGTCTACGGTCTCGTCGAACTTGGCTCCGGAGAAGGTCTTGACCAGCTCCAGTGCCTGTCCGGCCGGATAAGGGGTCAGCTTGTCGTACCCCTTGGCGGCATCGTTGTACTTCTTCCCACGCTTGGGCATATTGTCTCCTATGTGGTCCGAGTGACGGGTTCCCCCGTCTCCCACTGTGTTGATATCGGCCGACTTCGGGGCCGGCCGTGTCATGAGTTCCGTTGCCGAATGCTCTCTCATGAGCGCACCGGCCCCGAACAGAGGCCGGTCGGCCGAGGCTACCGCTCTTGCTTCCGACTTCCGACTTCCGGCTTCCGACTCATCAGCCCTCGACGATGATTCCCATCGAGCGGGCGGTGCCTTCGACGATCTTCATCGCCGCCTCGACGTCATTGGCGTTGAGGTCGGGCATCTTGGTCTCGGCGATCTCCTTGACCTGGGCCCGGGTCACCTTTCCCACCTTGTCCTTGTTCGGCTCCGAGGAGCCCTTGTCGACCCGGGCCGCCTGACGAAGCAGGGCGGCGGCGGGCGGTGTCTTGGTAACAAAGGTGAAGGAGCGATCCTCATAGACCGAGATCTCCACCGGGATGATCTGACCGCGCTGGTTGGCGGTGGCGTCGTTGTAGGCCTTGACGAAATCCATCAGGTTGACGCCGTGCGGGCCGAGGGCGGTGCCGACCGGGGGGGCAGGGGTGGCCTGTCCGGCGGGCAACTGCATCTTGAGCGTGGTTACGAGTCGTCTACGTCCCATCTTGTTCCGATCCTGAGTTTCAGTTCTTGTGGATGTCGTCGAAGCCCAGTTCGACGGGGGTGTCCCGCCCGAAGATGTTGACGAGCACGACGACCTTTTGCTGGTCGATGTTGATGTCTTCGATGACACCGTTGAAGTCGGCGAAGGGGCCGGTCACCACCCGCACCTGCTCCCCGACCTCCCAGGCCGGCTTGAAGCGGGGCTTGACCTTTTCCTCTTCCTCCTGCACACCGAGGAAGCGCTCGACCTCGCGCCGTGAGAGGGGAGTCGGCTTCTGGTTTCCGCCGACGAACCCGGTCACGCCCGGGGTGTTTCTAACGGCGTACCAGGAGTCGTCGTCGAGCCGCATCCGTACGAGGATGTAGCCGGGGAAGACCTTGCGGGGGACGGTTACCTTCTTGCCCCCCTTGATCTCGACCACGTCCTCCATCGGGATGTGAACCTCGAAGATCCGGTCCTCCATGTGCATCGACCGGATCCGGGTCTCGAGGTTGGCCTTGACCTTGTTCTCGTAGCCCGAGTAGGAGTGGATGACATACCAATCGCCCTCGAGGTCATAGGGACTGGCCGGACGGGGCGGGGCGGGAACCTCCGCCTCCTCCCCTTCCTCTTCGCCGGTCGCTGCCTCGCCTGTCGCTTCCTCACCGGTGGCGGCATCGGCGGATCCGGCGGCCTCGGCGGCTTCGGTTTCCACCTCGGCTTCAGCGGCTTCGGTTTCGGGGGCTGCAGTTTCAGCTTCGGCCTCGGCCTCGGGGGCTCCTGTTTCCGCTTCGGCCTCGGCCTCGGCGGGGGTGGTGCCCTCGACCACTTCGGCCTCGGGGGCGTCGGTGGTCTCGTTCTCACTGAGCATCTCTTCGCTCGTTTCGGCGACCTCAGCCATCACTGACTCCGCTCGACGACGAACAAGACGACCTCTTTCATGGCGACGTCGAGGCCAAAGACCACGACGGTGAGGACCACGGTGGTGATCAGGGTGACGGTGGTGAAGGCGATCATCTGCTCCCGGGTCGGCCAGGACACCTTCCGCATCTCCTGCCGAACGTCATGGAAGAAGCTCCGGACGCGCTCCCAGAGCGACTTCCGCTCGACCTGGGGGGCGCGACTGGCTGCCTGGGCCCGCCGACTGGCGGCCCCACCGGCCTGGTCTTGTTTCTTCTGCCGCCGCTCCTCACGTTCCATGAGGCGGCGCATTTCTCGATTCATATCGGATTATTCCTCGGCGATCTGGCTGAACTGGCCCCGGGAGACCGTCGTTCAAACACTCTCCTGGCAGGGGTGGAGGGACTCGAACCCCCAACCTCCGGTTTTGGAGACCGGCGCTCTAACCAATTAGAGCTACACCCCTTAGGGGTTCGGCGGAAACCTGAGTATACGGCGCCGAGTTCGGAGAGGAAACTCAGGCGCTGTGGCGGTGGCGCATCATGGCGATGGCGGCTGCCAACGAGGCCACGCCCGCCGCCACCCATCCCAGCGGCGGAGAGGACGGAGAAGGGTCGAGAACCCCGACCGGCTGCAAATCGGCCAGGGTCCGCCGCAGCCGGCGGGATTGGGCCGCCACCGCCTGACAGCGCAGGCAGGTGGCGACGTGGGCCTCAATGGCTCGGGGAGGAGCCCCCGTGTCGAGGACCCGGGCGGCCAGCGTGGTCCGGACCAGGCGACAGTAGAGCGTAGTCACCGTGACGCCTCCAGGTGCTGCGCCAGCCGCCGGTGGGCCCGATGCAATCGCACCTTGGCGGCGGCCTCGGTGATCTCCAGCCGAAGGGCGATCTCGGCGTGGCTCCACCCTTCGACGTCCTTGAGGATCACCACCGCACGCTGACCGGGAGGGAGGGTGTCGAGGGCTCGCTCCAGCCGATCGCGCAGAGCCAGCACCTCGCCCCGGCGGTCG
Source organism: Acidimicrobiia bacterium (assembly GCA_035461175.1). Lineage (GTDB taxonomy): Bacteria > Actinomycetota > Acidimicrobiia > Spongiisociales > ZC4RG35 > DATHVR01. The sequence goes on from DATHVR010000005.1 coordinate 3,262, forward strand.
GGATCAGCGTCGGCGGTGGGCTCGGCGACCACCTCTTCAACCATCTCGAGCGAAGCGTTGCGACTGCGCGCCGCCCGCCGGCGGGCGGTGAGGGCGGTGTTGACGGCGATGCGGTGGAGCCAGGTGCCGACGGTCGAGTCGCCCCGGAACCGACCCAGGCCACGCCAGGCCCGGATGAAGGTCTCCTGGACCACGTCGGCGGCGAGTTCGGGATCGCGCACGACCCGCATGACGACGCTGTAGACGCGGCCGTGATGCTCGGCGACGAGGTCGTCGAACTCGTGACGCCCGACGGAAGAGGTCATGCCCGCACCTGAAGGCGGCCGGTTACGGTGACCGTGTCGCCCACCACCAGGCGCAACTCGGGCGAAGGCGGCGATGGGTTGCCTTCGATCCGGGCCGCCTCACCCGGTCGGAGGGGTGCGGTGTAGCGGAAGCGAGCCGAGGCAAGCGGGGCGTCTCCGGAGGCGGCGGTGGCGGCAACCTGGGTCAGCCACGCCGATTGGAGGAGGCCGTGGACCACCACGCCGCCCAGCCCCGCCTCCACGGCGGTGGCATGATCCCAGTGGATGGGATTCCAGTCGCGGGTGGCGGCGGCGTAGCGGACGAGGTCGGCTCGAGAAGTGGAGCGGGGCATGGGCAACTCGTGTCCCACGCTAGCGGTGGGTCCACGCTGTTCGGGGGGAATCGGCGCCACCTCGGGCATCCCCAGGCCCTCTCCGCCGACCAGGAAGGTGGACCGGCCTTCCAGGACCGGAGAGTCGTCGGACCGCGCCTCCAGGGCGAATGTCACGAACACCACCCCGCTCCGGGACCGGACCCGCTCCACCACCCCGCTGACAGAGAGATCCGTCTCGATCCGGAGCGGGCCATGCCAGACGAAGGTCTGGTCGCCGTGGACCACGGCGCCCTCCACTCTCGGATCCTCCAGGAGGTCTGGAGCCACGGCAAAGAGCAACGCGGCGGCGAACCCGGGCGGAGCAGCCGCCTGCCAGCGATCGGAGAGATCCCCGGTGGCGGCCACGAACTCCGCCACCTTCTCGGAGCAGACGCGCAGGAGCCGGGGAGGAAAAGAGTGCCCCTCCAGGCTCTCGAGGCTGCTCACGCCGGACGAAAAGTCGTCAGCGGGTTTCGCGATGGGCCGTGTGCTGACGGCACCACTTGCAGTACTTGGAGAGCTCGATGCGGTCGCGGGTATTGGTCTTGTTCTTGGTCGTCACGTAGTTGCGGCGTTTACACACGTCGCAAGCCAGGGTGATCGGAGGTCTCTTGTCTGAAGGCATTTGGTCGCTTCGCTCCCGTTGTGGGTGGTGGGTGGTGGGTGGTAAGTACCTAGCACCTACCACCTACCACCTGATACCGGCCCGGCCAGAGGCGGCCGGACCCGTCTCTGATCGTTACTTGACTACTTTGGTGACCCGGCCGG
>DATHVR010000006.1:0-15623 GCA_035461175.1 Acidimicrobiia bacterium
CGGCGCCGAGAATCTCGGCCGCGTCCCTGAGCGACTCCCGCTCGAGACGCTCGGCTTCCTCGGCCGGCGGCTCCCAGCGGCCGATGGCCCACTTGAGCATGATCGGCGCCGTCAGCGAGGTGATCACGGCGGCCAGGAGGAGGATGGTGTAGGCGGCCTCGTCGATGACCCCGACGTTGAGGCCGATGATCGCCACCACCACCCCCATCACACCCAGCGGACTGAGCCCCGAACCCAGCGCGACTGCCTCGCGGGAGTCGACCCCGGCCATGCGGCCGCTGATGATGGTCCCCAGGATCTTGGATCCCACGGCGAGCACGATCGCCGCCACCGTCCACAGCACCGTCTCGATCGAGGCGAGGGCGGTGATGTCGACCCGGAGCCCGGACACGGCGAAGAACACAGGAGCGAAGAAGGACCCGGTGATGACCTCGAGTCGTTCCCGCACCTGGGGAAGCTGGTGGCGGGTCCGGGCCAGGATCAGACCGACCAGGTAGGCGCCGAGGATGGCCTCGACGTGCAGGGCCTGGGTGATGGCACCGCCGGCCAGGGCCACCACCACCGCGATCGAGACCCCTGCCGTCACCTCCGACCCGCGGGCGAGGACGAAGCGGAACATGGCGTCGAGGACCCGCCGACCCAGGGTGAACATGAACACCACGAACAGGGCCAGGCCACCGAACGAGATCCCGATGCTGGACAACTCGACGCCACCCACTGCCACCCCGGACAGGACGGCCAGGATCAACCAGCCGACGGCGTCCTTGGCCATCGCCGCCGCCAGCGTCACCTGGCCGAAGTTGCGGCGCATCACACCCAGGTCGGTGAGGATCTTGCCCACCACCGGCAGTGCGGACACCGACAGGGCCAGGGCGAAGAAAGCGGCGAAGACCCAGGCCGGGGGGTCGGCCACACCGGAGAAGGTATCGGCCAGGAAGTAGCCGAGGACACCGGTGGCAAGCATGGGCAGGATGAGCGAACCGCCGGCCACCGCCAGTGCGACATTGCGGAAACGGGCGATGATCCCGAGGTCGGTCTCATAGCCCATCACCACCAGCAGGAAGACAACGCCCAGCCAGGCGACGGCGAACGTGGCCGAGTTCACCACCGGGTCGGCCACGAACACCCACTCGTACGCGGCCGGCCAGATGATCCCGAGCAGGGACGGTCCGAGCACCACACCCGCCAGCAGTTCTCCCACCACCGGGGGCTGGCCCAGCCGGCGCATGATGGTGCCCAGGATCCGGGCCACACCCACCAGCAGCATCATCTGGACGAGGAAGACCAGGACCTCGTGCTCGCTCAGTGGCGATGCCGTCGAGCCTTCTGCGGCGGCGGACAACGTCAGGGGGTCAACTCGCATCGTCGGAGCCTAATTGGCCCCATGGGCCACCGGCGGTCGGGCATGTCGATGTCTCTACAGCTTGCGTTACCCAAGGGAGTCGGCACCTACTACGCTCCCCCAAACGCCGAACCCGGCCGGATGCCGGAAGGGGGGACCCAACCAACCCCTGGGGCGAATCTCGGCCCGGCCGAGTAGGGCGACCTTCCAGCCCGAGCCCGTCAGCTAACCCCCGAGGCGCTCAGGGAAGGGAGAAGCCTGTGCTCGACACGTTCGGGGCGGCACCGCACGACGCGGTGCTGCAATTAGTGCTACAGATCGCCCTACTGTTGTTCACGGCCAGAGTGATGGGAGGCCTTGCCCAGCGCCTCAAGCAGCCCACGGTGGTGGGCGAGATCATGGCCGGAGTGATCCTCGGCCCCTCGCTGATCGCCAGCCTGTTCCCGACGTTGGGGCGTTGGATCATTCCCCAGACCGAAGTCCAGGGCTACATGCTCGAGGTGGTCGCCCTACTCGGCGTCATGATGCTGCTGGTCGTAACCGGCCTCGAGACCGATCTCAAGCTGATCAAACGGAAGGCAGGGACCGCAGTCGGTGTGGCCATCGGAGGCCTCGTCCTGCCGTTTGCATCAGGACTGGTACTCGGATACGGGCTCCCTGCCGATCTCCTGGTCGACCCCGATCAGCGGCTGGTCTTTGTGTTGTTCGTTGCCACCGCCCTTTCGATCTCTGCGATCCCCGTCCTGGCCAAGGTGTTGATGGACCTGGATCTCATGCGCCGCGACATCGGTCAGACCCTCCTGGCTGCGGGGATGATCGACGATATCACCGGATGGACTCTCCTCGGTCTGGTCACCGCCCTGGCCAGCACAGCCACCCTCACTGCCGGAACTGTTGTCCAGACCATAGGAATGGTCTTGATCTTCATCGTCGCCACGATCACTCTGGGATCCTGGCTGGTGACTAGAGGTCTCGCTTTCGTCCAGGACCGCTTTCGCGGCACCGATCAGATCCTCACTCTGGTGGTGGTCATCGCCTTTGCCTGGGGCGCATTCACCCAGTTTCTGCATCTCGAGCCCGTGCTCGGGGCGTTCGCGATCGGGATCCTGTTCGGGCGCTCCCCCCGACTTCCCTCCGACACTGTTCACAAGCTGGTGGGAATGACGCTCGCAGTCTTCGCTCCCATCTTCTTCGCAACGGCCGGCCTGAAGGTGAATGTGGCGGCAATCCTCGAGCCCCGCCTCCTGATTATCACTCTCGTGGTCATCGCCGTGGCCACTTTCGGCAAGGTGGTGGGGGCTTACGCCGGTGCCCGCTGGTTCTCGAAGCAAGACCACTGGTCAGCTCTTGCCTACGGAGCGGGCCTCAACGCGCGGGGCGCCCTGGAGATCATCATCGCCACTATCGGGCTCTCGCTCGGAATCCTGAGCCAGGAGATGTTCTCGATCATCGTGGTGATGGCAGTAGTGACGTCGCTGATTGCTCCGGTGGCACTGCGTTTCACCATCCGCAGGGTGGCTCCAGACGATGAGGAGGAGGAGCGCCTTCGGCGGGAGGCAGCCCTGGTGAAATCCTTCGTTGGGGGAATCCGACGGATCCTCGTACCGGTCCGCGCTCGGCCCCAGTCGATCGGGTACACCAGGGAGATGCAGGCGACGATCATCAACCGCCTCATCGGGGTGCAAGATATGTCTGTGACCCTGTTTGCGGTCACCACGGCCGAAGATCGACCTGTGGCGTCCCGCTACCTCGCCCAGGTCCAGGGGCTTTTCGATCAGAACGTGACAACCCGGGTGGTAGTCGCCGACGACCCGGTGCCGGCGATTCTCACCGAGGCCGAGGGCAACTACGACCTGATGGTCCTGGGTGCTCCCAGCCTGGATTCCACTAGTGCCAACCTCTTCGGGCCGGTGATCGACGACCTGGTAAAGCTATCACCTTGCCCGACGGTCATCGTTCGGGGGGTGGCAACCGATCCGGATTGGAATCCTGAACGTGTCCTCGTGCCCACAAACGGCACCCAGTCGTCCCGTCGCGCCGCCGAGCTCGCCTTTGCGATCGCATCCGACTCGGACGCTATCGACGCCATCCACGTGATCACGCCAACGGGGGGCCGGTCCGGTCGAACCGATCTCGCCCCCGAGGTGACGGCGGAGCTGGAGACGGTAGGAGCGGCTCTCGGCCACGTCGCTCGTGCTCACATTCGGCGCTCGGATGACGCCGAGACTGGCATTCTCCGGGCGGTTGATGAGTTCGAGCCGGACCTGCTCGTGCTCGGAACCGGCGTGCGGGCCGGCACCACCCGGCTCCATTTCGGTCCCCGGGTCGAGCACCTGGTCCGCTATGCGCCCTGTCCGGTGATGATCGTCAACAGCTGAACTGGACCTCATAAGCCGGCGTGATGGCCAATCCGATGCTCTCCCGCCGTCTCGAATCCCCGGCGCTGCCTCCCATCGCCGCCAGCGCCGGCATGACGGTGGGCGAGACGATCCGCAACACCCTCGCCCTCCTTTTGGCGGTGGTGGCGGGAGGGTCGTGCAGGCGATTCTGGCTACCGCCGCCGTGTTCGTGGTGATGCTCGTTTCTCGGCTCTGGGAATAGGCGATCGAGCCTCCTTACGCTGAGGGCAGCTACCCCTGAGGAGAGCTCGCAATGATGGATCTGATCACCACCGCCGACCTCGAGCGCCTGATCGAGGGCGGCGAGGCCCCGCTCACTTCGATCTACCTGCCGATGCAGCGCAAGGGCCCCGAGACCCGCCAGAACCCGCTGGTCCTCAAGTCGGCCCTCAAGCAGGTGGTCGACGAACTGGAGAACCGTAAGATGCGACGGCCCGACATCGAGGCCTATCTCAAGCCGGCGGCCTCGTTGCTGGACGACAGCTCGTTCTGGCAGCACCAGGAGGACGGGCTCGCCCTGTTCCTGGATCGCGAGGGGATGCACAGCTACCGCCTCCCCGAGTCCTTCGAGGAGATGGTGATGGTGGGCGAGCGTTTCCACCTCAAGCCGCTCCTGCCCGTCCTATCCGCCGAGCAGGAGTTCTACGTCATCGCCCTGAGCCACAACCAGGTGCGGCTGCTCAGAGGCACCCGGTTCCATGTGAGCGAACTCGAGCTAGAGGACGTGCCCACCAGCCTGGCCGAGGCCCTGTGGTATCGAGACCCGGAACCACGCCTCCACAGTCACGCCACCTCGCGGGGAGCGACGGCGCTCACATTCCACGGCCACGGCCTGGGCGAGGAATCCTCCGACGAGGAACTGAAGCAGTTCTTCCGTCAAGTCGACGGCGGCGTCCGCAGCCTCATCACCGACCCCAGGGCTCCGGTGGTGCTGGCGGGTGTGAACTACCTCCACCCGATCTATCGCTCGATCTCCGACCTCGAGGTGATGGAGAACGGCATCGAGGGCAACCCGGACGAGATCCCGGCCGAGAAACTGCACGAGAAGGCGTGGGACATAGTGGCCCGGCGTCAGGAAAAGCATCTGGCCGAGGCGAGAGAACGGATCACCGAGGCCGCTCCTGCCTACGCCGCCTGGACGGTGGAGGATGTCGTCTCCGCCGCCGCCCACGGTCGGGTCGACACCCTGTTCGTCCCCCGCAACTCTCAGGCCTGGGGCACGTTCGATCCCGAGACACTCGAGGTGACCACGGGCGAAGCCGACGGTGCGATCGACCTCTACGACGTCGCCGCCGTGCGCACCTGGAGCACCGGCGGAGAGGTATTCGTGGTCGACCCCGACGCCATCGCCGGCGCCGCCCCGGTAGCCGCCCTCCTCAGGTACTGAGGTCCACGGAAGACCGTCACATCCGTTCGATGATCGCGGAGCCGAATTCGGAGGTGGCTACCTCGGTGGCGCCTTCCATCAGGCGGGCGAAGTCGTAGGTGACGATCTTCTCGCCGATGGCCGCTTCCAGGCCCTTGACGATCAGCTCGGCGGCCTCGTTCCAGCCCATGTAGCGGAACATCATCTCGCCGGAGAGGATGACCGAACCGGGGTTGACCTTGTCCTGGCCGGCGTATTTGGGGGCGGTGCCGTGGGTGGCCTCGAAGACGGCGAAGCCGGTCTCGTAGTTGATGTTGCCTCCGGGGGCGATGCCGATGCCTCCCACCTGAGCGGCGAGGGCGTCGGAGAGGTAGTCGCCGTTGAGGTTCATCGTGGCGAGAACGTCGTAGCTGGCGGGGCGGGTCAGGATCTGCTGGAGCATGGCGTCGGCGATCACGTCTTGGACCAGCAACTTGTCGCCCGGGTCGCCACCGCAGTCCTCCCAGGAAACGGCGACGTCGGAGAACTCATCCCGCACCACCTCGTAGCCCCAGGTGCGGAAGGCACCCTCGGTGAACTTCATGATGTTGCCCTTGTGAACCAGCGTCACCGACTTCCGGCCGTTGTCGAGTGCGTAGCGAATGGCGGCCCGGACCAGACGCTTCGATCCGGTGACGGAGATGGGCTTGATCCCCACCCCCGAATCGGGGCGGATGTCCCATCCGTACTCCTGGTCGAGAAACTCGAGGAGCTTGTGGGCGGCCTCGCTGTTGGCCTCCAGTTCCTTGCCGGCGTAGACGTCCTCGGTGTTCTCCCGGAAGATCACCATGTCCACCAGCTCGGGCTGTTTGACGGGGGAGGGGACGCCCTGGAACCAGCGCACCGGACGCACGCAGGCATAGAGGTCCATGGTCTGACGGAGGGCGACGTTGAGAGAGCGAATCCCGCCCCCGACCGGAGTGGTCAGGGGGCCTTTGATCCCGACGAGGTAGGTCCGAAACGCCTCCACGGTCTCATCCGGCAGCCACGAACCGGTCTCGTTGTAAGCCTTCTCGCCCGCCAGGACCTCTTTCCACTCCAGCCGGCGGGAGCCGCCGTAGGCCTTCTCCACCGCGGCATCGAAGACGCGCACCGCCGCGGCCCAGATGTCGGGTCCGATCCCGTCGCCCTCGATGAAGGGGATGATTGGGTCGTCGGGTACCTGGAGACCGCCGTCTCCCATGCTGATCGCCGTGGGCATGTCTAACTCCTCGAAATGTCTGTGAGTGGAGCGCAGGGTAATGGACCCGTCCTCCGGCCGGTTCTGGATGAGCCGCCCGGGCATCTACCATTCCCGGACGTGACCACTGCCGTCCAGCCCCAACGCTCGACCGCCGACCAGTTCATGCGCCGCATCCTCGGAATCGAGGGCGAAGCGGTCCCGGGGGCCGTGTTCGACGCCCAGAACAAGCTGCGCAGCTCGATCATCATCTCGGGGATACGCTGCATCATCACCTATCTGCTGGTGCCGATCGTCACCCCGATCATCGGCTTCATGGGAGTGCTGGCGGCCCCGGTGAGTATTGCCCTGTCCGTGCTCGCCATCGTCCTCGGCCACAACAGCCTCAAGCGCTTCTGGATGGCCGACCATCGCCTGCGCTGGCGCTACACCGCCTTCATCGCCGTGGTCTGGGTCCTGCTGGCGGTGGGCATCGTCATCGACGCTGCCTCGCTGATCGCCTAGACCCAGGCTCGGGCCTCCGGTCGGCACGGCCCGCCCCGACCTCATAGAGTCGATGCCGTGGCCGATACCTCCCACCCCCATCTTGCCGCCGCCCGCGACGCCGCCGGCGCCCGGCAATGGAACGAGGCATTCGAGGCTTACTCCGCCGCCGAGACCCACGTACTGGACGCCACTGACCTCGAGCAGTGGGCCACGGCGGGATATCTGCTGGGCCGGCTGGACGTCGCCCGCGATGCCATGACCCGTGCCCATCAGGCCTACCTGGAAGGAGAAGACCTCCCGGGGGCGGTCCGCAGCGGGTTCTGGGTGGCCCAGCTGATGCTGAGCCAGGGAGCTCCGGCCCAGGCCGGGGGGTGGATCGCCCGCATCGCCCGTCTCGTCGACGACCTGCCCGCCGACTGTGTCGAGCGGTTCTACCCGCTGCTGTTCGAGTCCTTCCGGCTGGTGGCGCTGGAGGGTCGCTACGCAGAGGGCGTCTCCGCCGCCGAGCGAGTGGTAGAGGCAACCCGACGGGGTCAGGAGCCGGATCTGCTCGCGCTGGCACTCAACCTGATGGGACGGGGAAAGATCCGTCTTGGTCAGGTCAACCCGGGGCTCAACATTCTCGACGAGGCGATGGTGGCGGTGATCTCGGGCGAGCTGTCGCCCCCGGCGGCAGGCACCGTCTACTGCTCCCTGATCGAAGCCTGCGAGGAGATCAGCGAGGTTCGCCGAGCATCGGAGTGGACCGACGCTCTGACCCGGTGGTGCGACCGCCAGCATGGAATGGTCACCTTCACCGGACAGTGCCTCACCCACCGGGCCACGATCCAGTGGCGGCGGGGCGACTGGAACCGGGCCATCGCCGAGGTGGAGGAGGCGTGTGTCCGCTTCCAGGGGGCGGCCGACGAGGGCGCCATCGGCGCCGCCCTCTATCAACTGGGCGAGATCCATCGCCTGACCGGAGATCACGAAAACGCCGCGAGCGCCTTTCGGCAAGCCGGCGAGCGCGGGCACGATCCCCAGCCCGGGCTCTCCCTGTTACGGCTGGCACAGGGAGACACCGACTCCGCCGTCGCCGCCCTCCGCCGGGTGCTGAGCGAGACCCGGACCAGCACCGAACGGATCCGCTACCTGCCGGCCCATTTCGAGGTCATGCTGGCGGCCGGAGACCTGGATGAGGCCCGTCGGGTGGCCACCGAACTGGGCGAGGTGAGCGCCTCGATCGGGACTCCGGCGCTCGAGGCGAAGGCGGCAATGGCACGGGGACGGATCGAGTTGGCGAGCGGCGAGCCGGAAGCGGCGCTCGGCTGGTTGCGAGCCGCCCAAGAGAAATGGTCGGGGCTGGATATGCCCTACGACGCCGCCCGGGCGCAACTGCTGGTCGCCGCCGCCTGCCGCCGGCTCGGGGATGAGGAGGGGGCGGCTCTCGCCGATGACGGCGCCCGGGCCACTCTGGCGCGTCTAAAGGCGCTTCCCCTTCTCCCCGAACTGGACCTGGAGGAGGCGGCGGTGGACCACCCCCTGAGCGCCCGGGAGCTGGAGGTGTTGCGACTGGTGGCGACCGGCATGACCAACCACGAGATCGCCGACGAACTGTTCCTGGCGGTCAAGACCATCGACCGCCACGTCGGCAACATCCTGACCAAGCTGGAAGTTCCTTCTCGCACCGCCGCCACCGCCTACGCCTACGAGAACGGGCTCCTCTGAGGCACAACTGAGGAGGGTGGGTGAAATTACCCACTCCGCCCTCTGCACGGATTCGTACTCCTCCCGAAGACGGTGCCCGAGACTCTCCGTACGGTCGATCCCAGCGACCGGAAGGACTCATGAGCACTACTACCTCGGCTCCGCAACTGGACACGCAGCGGCAGACATTCGAGACGGCTCGGCTGGATCTCCTTGCCCGCCACGGCTTCGAAGCCGCCTCCAGATGGATCACAGACGCCCGAGGACGCCGAATCTATGCCATGGAGCGCGGCAAAGGAGACTGCCCCAGGATCCTGATCCACGGCGGGATCTCGGAAGGGAGCGAGTGGTGGCCGATCGCTGCTCGCCTCGGTGGTCGGACACTCATCGCCGATCGGCCGGGATTCGGCCTCAGCTGCGTCCCCGATCCGGCCCGGTCCTTCCGGGCGTCCGCTCTCGAATGGATGGAGACCCTGGTGGCGGGGCTGGGCGCTCCCAAGGTCGACCTGATCGGAAACTCGCTGGGGGGATATACCTCGCTCGTGTATGCCCTCGCCCACCCCGACCGCGTCCGGCGCTTGGTGTTGGTCGGAGCGCCGGCCGGGCTCCACCGCCGGGTTCCCCTTCTCCTCCGGCTGTGGGGCAATCCCCTGGCGGGACGGCTGATCACGGCCCGGCCGATATCCGACCCGGAGCAATTGCGCAAGATCCTCGGAAGCATCCTCGTGGTCGACGCCCGCAACATCCCCCGCCAGGAACTCGAGGTCATGGTGGCGGGTGGCCTGCTGCCGGGGGTCCCTCGATACACCTTCGAGATGCTCAAGGAGATCACGGATCTGGGCGGATTCAGGCGGAAGCAGCTCATCATGTCCGAGGTCGCCAACCTCGCCACCCCGACCCGCTTCGTGTGGGGAGATGAAGATGCCTTCTGCACACCGGCCGCCGCGGTGCCGGTGTGGGATCGCATGTCGCAGGCCGAGCTGGTCGAGATCTCGGGAGCGGGCCACCTTCCCCAGTTCGACCGGCCCGACGAGGTGGGCGACGCCGTCGTGGAGTTTCTCGACTCATGAGACGGCAGGAAGCCATCTACACCGTCGTGATCCGGGGAGGCCAGTCAGGTCTCTCGGTCGGCTATCGCCTCCAGCAGCGCGGGATCCCGTTCGTGATCCTCGACGCCGCCCCTAGGACCGGAGACGCCTGGCGCCACCGTTGGGACTCGCTGCGCCTCTTCACACCGGCCCGCATCGACGGACTCGACGGGCTGGCGTTCCCCGCCGCCCCCAACTACTACCCCACCAAGGACGAGATGGCCGACTACCTCGAGGTCTACGTCCGGCATTTCGACCTGCCGGTACGGCTCGGGGTGAAGGTGGACCGTCTCACCCGGGTCGGCGAGCGATTCATGGTGGCGGCCGGAGACAGGGTCGTCGCCGCCGACAACGTGGTGGTGGCGATGTCGGCGTGGCAATACTCGAAGCGCCCCCCGTTTGCCGCCGAGCTCGCACCCGACATCTTCCAGATCCACAGCCGGGACTATCGACGGCCCGCCCAGTTGCCGGAGGGAGACGCACTGGTGGTGGGGGCGGGGAACTCCGGGGCCGAGATCGCTCTCGAGCTGTCCGCCAGTCGCCGGGTAGGGCTGGCGGGTCGGCATCCGGGCAGCGAGCCCTTCGATGTCGACGGCTGGTTCGGAAGCACAGTCGGAGCCCGCCTGATGGAGTTCATATTGCACCGCGTGCTCACCCGGGACACCGCCCTCGGGCGCAAGGTGATCGCCACCTACTTCGGCAAGGGGGCCCCCGTCGTGAGAGCCAAGCCCCGGCAGCTCGCTGCCGCCGGCGTGTCGAGGGTCGACCCGATCACCCACAGTCGCAACGGCCTCCCGGCCACCGCCGACGGCAGCACCTTCGATGTGGCATCTGTGATCTGGGCGTGCGGTTACGATCCCGGACTGGAGTGGATCGATCTCGACATCCTGGATGCGAACGTCCTGCCCCGACACCGCCTCGGAATCGTCGATGAGGCACCCGGCCTCTATTTCGTGGGCCAGCCCTTCCAGTACTCGATCTCGTCCCACACCATCTTCGGGGTGGGCAGGGACGCCGCCCGGGTGGTCGAAGCCATCGTTGCCCGGAGCGAGGCTCCGGTCGGAGTGGGCTAGGCCCCGGCGCGCTGTCTGGCTGCCATCACCGTGTTCACCAGCAGCATCGCCCTGGTCATGGGCCCGACCCCGCCGGGGACCGGGGTGATGGCACCGGCCACCTCCGTCGCCTCGGCAAAGTCGACGTCGCCCACCAACTTGCCGTCCACCCGGTTGATGCCGACATCGACCACGGCGGCACCGGGACGGATGTGGGCACCGCTGATCAGGCGGGGAACCCCGACCGCCGCCACCAGGATGTCGGCTTCGGAGGTGAGGGCGATCAGCTCGGTCGTGCGGGAGTGGGCCAGGGTGACGGTGGCGTCCACTCCCCGGGCCGACAACATCAGCGCCAGAGGCCGGCCCACCAGGAACGAGCGGCCCACGATCACCGCCCGTTTCCCCGCCACCTCGATCCCGTAGTGCTCCAGGATCCTCATCACGCCACTCGGCGTGCAGGAGCGGAGGCCGGGGCGGTCGAGCACCAACTGGCCCAGGTTGAAGGGGTGGAGGCCGTCGACGTCCTTTTGGGGGTCGATCCGCTGGACGGCCGCTTCGCCGTCCAGATGGGCCGGAAGCGGGAGTTGGACGAGGATGCCATCGACGTCGTCGTCGGCATTCAGCCCTTCGATCAACTCGAAGACCTCCTCCTGGGTCACGTCGGTGCCGAGTTCGTGATGGGTCGAGTTCATCCCCACCTCCCCGGCGTCACGCCGCTTGCCTCTCACGTAGGTGTGTGAGGCGGGATCGTCGCCCACCAGCACGGTGGCCAGGCCGGGCGGCCGCTCCATGGTGGCCACCGCCGCCGCCACCTCCTCTTTGACCGCCGCCGCCACTGCCTTGCCGTCCAGTATCTGTGCCGTCATCGGCTCCGACGGTAGTGCCGGCGGGCTGCGGGGTTACGCCTCAGTGCAGGAAATGGCGGGCTCCGGTGAAAACCAGGGCGATCCCGGCGGCGTCGGCGGCGGCGATCACAGCCTCGTCGCCGCGTGACCCACCCGGCTCGACCACCGCCGTGACTCCGGCGGCAGCCAGGGTCTCCAGGCCATCCGGGAAGGGAAAGAAGGCGTCCGAAGCCGCCGCCGCTCCCCGGGAACGGTCGCCGGCGCGCCGCACCGCCCGTTCGGCGGCTCCCACCCGGCTCTGATCCCCGGCTCCCACTCCGATCGCGGCTCGCTGGCGTGCGATCACGATGGCGTTGGATTTGGTGGCGGCCACCACGGCCCAGGCGAAGCGGAGGTCGTCCATCTCGGCCGGGGTGGGCTCCCGCTCCGACACCACCTGCCACTCCTCCTCACCGACCCGGTCCCGGGGTTGGGCCACGAAGCCGCCCTCGATCCGGCGCAGATCGAGATCGATGTCCCCCGGGGCTTCGGCCACCAGCACGCGCAGGTTCTCCTTGCTGCCCAGGATGGCGGCGGCCTCTTCGTCGATTCCCGGCGTCACCACCACCTCGACGAAGTTGGCCACGATCTCCTCGGCGGTGGCGACGTCGAGGGGCCGGTTGATCCCGACCACGCCTCCGAAGGCCGAGAGCGGGTCGCAGGCCCAGGCCCGCCGGTAGGCCTCGGCCGGATCGGAGGCGAGTGCCACCCCGCACGGGTTGGAGTGCTTGACGATCACCACCGCCGGATCCTCGAAGCGATTGGCCAGACGCCAGGCCGCCTCGGCGTCGAGGTGGTTGTTGAACGACATCGCCTTTCCCTGCGTGATCCGGGCGTCGTCCCACCACGCCGCATCACCCGGTCGGCGGTAGGAGGCCCCGCCCTGATGGGGGTTCTCCCCGTAGCGCAGGACCTCCCGGCGCTTGAGCGGCACCACCATCTGCTCGGGAAGCGGGTCGGGATGCATCCAACCCACGATGTCGGCGTCGTAGGCGGCCGTGTGGAAGAAGGCCAGGGCGGCCAGTCTTCGACGTGTCTCGCGGTCGAGACCTCCCCGACTCACCTCCCCCGCCACCTCCGCGTACTGGTCGGGCGAGGTGACGATCCCCACCCAGGCGTGATTCTTGGCCGCCGCCCGCACCATGGTCGGTCCTCCGATGTCGATCTGTTCGATCGCCTCGGCATCGGTGACACCGGCGGCGCGCACGGTGTCGGCGAACGGATAGAGGTTGACGACCACCAACTGGAATGGGTCGATCCCGCGGTCGGCCAGGTCGCGCCGATGGTCGGGATCACCCAGGTCGGCCAGGATCGCGCCGTGGATGTTCGGGTGCAGGGTCTTGACCCGACCACCCAGCATCTCCGGCGCCCCGGTCACCTTCTCGACCGGGGTGACGGTCAGACCCGCCTCGGCCAAGGCCCGGGCGGTGCCGCCCGAGGAGACCAGTTCCACCCCCGCCGCCGCCAGTTGGTGGGCGAATTCGACCAGACCGGTCTTGTCGTACACCGAGAGGAGGGCCCTCTCGACCTTCAGGCGCGTCACGTCTTCCTCCATCTGACGGTTCGTTCTTCGAGAGTGATTTCTCCCCGGGCCAGTCCCGCCACCACCGCCGGGTAAATCCGGTGCTCCTCGGCCTGCAGGCGGGCGTGGAGGCTGTCCCGGTCGTCGCCTGCGGCCACCGGCACCGGGACCTGGGCGATGATGGGCCCGTGGTCGACTTCCTCGTCCACGAAATGGACCGTCACTCCTGTCACCTTGACCCCGTGTTCGAGGGCGCTTTCGACGGCGTGGGCACCGGGGAAGGCAGGCAGCAGCGAGGGATGGATGTTGAGAATGCGGTCGGGGAAGCGGTCGATCGCCTCGCGACCGAGAATGCGCATGAATCCTGCCAGCACCATCAGCTCGGCACCCGCGGCGGCGACGGCGTCGCAGATGGCGGTGGTGAAGACGCCGCGCTCGCCCGGCCAGGCGACCACCGCGGTGGGTAGCCCCGCCTGCTCGGCCCGCTCGAGGGCACGGGAACCCGGCTTGTCCGACAGCACCAGGGCAATGCGATATTCGCCCTGGTCGTCGATCAGCGCCTGCAGGTTCGAACCGGAACCGGAGGCGAGCACCGCGATGTCTATCGGAGTTCCCCTAGCAATGGTCGAGAGTCTAGGACTCCGGCCTGCCGCCCATTCCCGCTCGCATCTACTCTGGAAGGGGTCGTCCTTCCCGCTTCGAATCGAGGTCATCAAGTGCAGGTAGAACAGGTTCCCGCCCCCGAGTGGGAGAAGTGGATCGAGGACAACGACGGCATCCTCATCGACGTGCGCGAGCCTTACGAGTGGGCACTCGGCACCCTCCCCGGTGCGCGCTGTGTGCGGATGGGCCAGATCCCGGCCGAGCTCGACTCGCTCGACCCCGGACAATCGATCCTGGTGGTGTGCCGCTCGGGCAGCCGCAGCAACCAGGTGGCCGCCTTCCTCAAGATGCGCGGCTACGAGCACACCGCCAACCTGGCCGGAGGCATGGTGGCACTCGGAATGCAGTCGTGATCGACATCGTCTCGTTCCGCACCGAGGGCCTGGGCGACTCGACCTACCTGGTCCTGTACGCGGGCCGGGCGATCGTCGTCGATCCCCAGCGTGACATTGAACGGTTCCTGGACCGTCTCGGCGATCACCAACCGCGCTGGGTGCTCGAAACCCACCTTCACAACGACTACGTCTCCGGCGGGCTGGGTCTGGCCCGGCACACGGGAGCAGAACTCGTCATGCCGGCGTCGGCTGCCCCCGCTTTCCGCCACACTCCCGCCTTCCACGGGGAGGATCTCATCGACGGCGAAATAACGATCCGCCCGCTGCACACACCCGGCCACACACCGGAGCACACCAGCTACGTCATCATCGCCGAGGGCGAAGAAAAGGCCGTCTTCACCGGCGGCTCCCTGCTGGTGGGGTCGGCGGGACGCAGCGACCTACTGGGACCCGACCGCGCCGACAGCCTGGCCCGGCTCCAGTACGGGTCGGTCACCCGACTGGCCCGGCTTCCCGAGCAGACGGGGCTCTACCCGACCCACGGGGCGGGCTCGTTCTGCACCGCCGCCGCCGCCGGCGACAGCACTTCGACCATCGGCGACGAGAAGCGGACCAATCCGGTGCTGTCACATCCCGACGAGGACAGCTTCGTCGCCTCCCACCTGTCCGACCTGGAGCCTTATCCGGACTACTACGCCCGCATGGGCCCCATCAACCTGAGCGGGCCGCCTGCCCTACCCGACGACTCACCGCCCCGGATCGCCCTCGCCGACGTCGAGCCGGGCACACCGGTGGTCGACGCCCGGCCCGCCGACGAGTTCGCCGCCGGGCACCTGCCGGGCGCCCTCAACATCCCCCTCACCGATCAATTCGGCACCTGGTTCGGATGGCTGCTCGATGGGGACGTGCGTCCCGTCCTCGTCACCGCCGGAACCGAGGCCACCGCCGAGGCGGTGACCCAGCTTGCTCGCCTGGGCATAGACGGCCTTCCCGGGGTGGTCGAACCCGCCGAATCTGGGGGACCGAACCGCACCCGGACCGCCCGCCTGTCCGATCTCTCCGGCGCCGGCCAGATCCTCGACGTGCGCTCGCCGCTGGAACGGGCCGACACCGCTTCCGACCGCACCGTCCACCGTTACCTCCCCGATCTCCGTTCCGGGCTCCCACCCGAGATCGACCCGGCCGCCCCGGTGTGGATCATGTGTGCCACCGGATTCCGCTCTGCCATCGCCGCCTCCATGCTCCAGGCTCAGGGCGTCGACGCCATCCCCGTGCTCGATGCCGGAGTCGACGACCTCTGACGGATTGCACAACTCCAGGCCGGTGGCACCCTGGGGAGGTGCGAAACCTGCTGGTTGCGGCTCTGATCCTGATCGCGGGATGTGCCCCGGCCGTCTCGGCGCCGACCGCACCGGCGCCGAGCCTCTCCCCCGACCCGACCGGGGCGAGCACCACCCTCCCGGCTCCGACCCCGTCGACCACCACCCTCCCGCCGACCACCACCAGCACATACCCCACCACCACCACCAGCACATACCCCACCACCACCACCACCCTCCCCCCGGGTGTCGGGCCGCCGCC
>DATHVR010000007.1:0-4265 GCA_035461175.1 Acidimicrobiia bacterium
GGCCGGGTCGGGGTTTTCGGCAGTCCGCCCGTCGTCGAGCGTGATCCGGCTCCGCTCATTGAAATCGGCTAGCGCGGCCGCTTCAGGCGAACCGGGTTCGTATACGGCGGTGGGCTGGAACTGCCGCTCGGTGCTGAGGACGATCTCGCCGTAGCGGTCGAAGTTGAAGAACTCCGAGATCGCCAGGTCCTGTTCGAAGACGACCCGCATCCCCTCGTACGCCTCGAAATCGTCGGGCGAGTCCACCGGGAGGGTGGGTGTGGCGGCGGTGGGGAGATCGTTGCCGCTCGAGCACACGATCATGGCGACCAGGGTGATCTCGGAGAGGCCATTGAATTCGGACACGGGACCGAGGACCCGTACCTGGTCGCCCAGCGACACGTCGTCGGCGCCGGGGGCGTACACGAAGATACCTTCCGACGTGGTGAGGTCGGCGTCGACGTCGGCATCCTCTTCCTGGACGTGGAAGCCGTTGAGATTGCCGTTGTCGGGTTCGTCATTGTTCTGGAAGTCGCCCACCACGATGCCCTCGATAGTCACGGTCTGGCCGACCATCGGGCTGACGAGTCCGGATCCCTGCACCTCGTGGATGAAGGTGGCGGGGTCGTAGCAAACGCCGATGGGGGGCGGAGGAGGCGGTCCTTCGACCGCCTGATTGGGGGCGCCGGGGGTGTTGTAGGCCTCACCTGTCTCCGGGGTGCCGGGGTTGGTGCCGATGCCGGCCAGGTCGAAGTCGTTGCGGACCCAGTCGTCGACGGTATCGGTGTCGGTCCCGTCGGGGATGCGGGAAGCACCCCCGGGAGCGAACGACAGCCCGTCGTAGAGGGCCACGAGGACCGGCTCTCCGTAGGTGAGATCGCCCGCTCCACCGTCGTTGACGGCCACGGCGTCGACGATGTCGCCCCACGGGGTGGTGTCGAAGACGCCGTCGTTGTCGGCATCGAGGTCTTCGCCCAGGCTGCCAGCGAAGTCGCTCACCAGCAGCAGCGTGATGGTGCCGTTCTCCAGGGTATTGGCGGGGAGGTCGGCCAGCCAGAAGCCGGCGGCGTCGGTGGTGCCCACCGGGATGACCTCGTCGACCACTCCACTTCCTGCGCCATCGCCTTCGATCTCGAGGATGGTGAGGTGGGACAGATCGGTGGACGGTGGACCGTACACCTCGACGTATTCGACGTCGGTGCCGGCGGTGCTGGCCGAGAACTCGTTGATCACGGCGCCGGCCGGCGGGGGAGTGCCGTGAAAGCCGAGTCCGTCGAAGGTATTGACGGCAAAGGAGTCCCATTCGACAGAGGCATCGAAGGGGTCGGTGGCATCGGTGTCACCGGTGGTGACCGAGTCCTTGCGACGCAGGGTGTCGTCGGCGCCGCCGCCGGGCCACTGGCTACCGGGATCGAAGCCGATCTGGCCGAAGGCGTCCACCACGGTCCCGTTGCTGCGGAGGACGACGGCATCGTCGCCGTTGAAGTTGATCACCGCATTGCTGATCAGGTCGGCAACGGCGAGGATGGCGGGATCGGCCGATCCGTGGGCAGCAACGAAGACGTCGCCCGCCGCCAGGGTCCCTGATAGCGCCACTGACTGGCTGGCCGTGGCAGCACCGTTTGAGTACAGCTCCAGGGTGAAGGTCGAGAGATCGAGCTCGGCCCCCGACCCGTTGTAGATCTCGATCGCCTTGTTGGACGACGATCCCTCGATGTACTCGGAGAAGAACACCCCGGTCACCGGTGGCGGCGGCGGAGTGTCGTAGGAGCCGAGTCCGTCGAAGGTGTTGACAGGGAAGGAATCCCACTCGAGCGAGGCATCGAAGGCGTCGGTGGAATCGGTGTCGCCGGAGGTGACCTCGGCCTTGCGGCGCAGGGTGTCGTCGGCGCCGCCCCCGGGCCATTCGCTGCCGGGGTCGAAGCCGACCTGGCCGAACGAGTCGACCACGGTCCCGTTGTCATGGAGCGCCAGGGCGTCGTCGCCGTTGAAGTTGATCACAGTGTTGTCAAGGACATCGGCCACGTCGAGGATGGCCTGGTCGGCGGACGGATTAGCGAGGACGAGGACGTCGCCGTCGGCCAGTGTCCCCGACAGCGTGAGCGCCTGGCTGGGTGTGGCCGATCCGTTCGAGTACAGCTCCAGGACGTAGGTGGAGAGGTCCACCTCCGCACCGGTGCCGTTGTAGATCTCGATCGCCTTGTTGAACGAGCTGCCTTCGATGTATTCGGAGATGATCAGGTCGGTGTTGGCCGACTGGGCCGGCGTGGCCGGCATCACCAGCACCAACGAGGTGACCATGGTGAAGGCCACGAAGGCGGCAAGACGGGAGGCGTACGTACGGATCATGTTCCCCAATCCACTCAGCGAATCGCTGACAGTAGCGCGAATTCACTCCTCGTGAAGGGGGCGAGAACCTCGGTAACGTTGCGCCGGTGAGCGCCAATCAGTACGTCGCGCTGCTGCGGGGAATCAACGTGGGCGGCAACAACCAGGTGTCGATGGCCGACCTCCGCGCCGCCTTCGAGGCTGAGGGCTTCGATGATGTACGCACCTACATCAATTCGGGAAACGTCCTGTTCTCGGCTGACTCGGGGCGGGCAGGACTGGAGGACCGGGTGGAAGAGATGCTGCGTCGAAGACTGGGTATCGACCTGATGGTGGTGGTGCGGTCGAGGCGGCAACTCGAGAACATCATTCGCAAGGCTCCCGAAGGGTTCGGGGAGCATCCCGACCTCTACCACTCCGATGTCGTCTTCGTGAAGGCTCCTCTCACTCCCGCCCGGGCGCTGGGAGTGGTGGAGCTGCGCGAGGAAGTGGACCAGGCGTGGGCCGGCACCGGCGTCCTCTACTTCGCCCGGCTCAGCGCCCGCCGGACCCAGAGCAAGATGAGCAAGATCATGGGGACGCCGGAGTACAAGCTGATGACGATCCGCAGCTGGAGCACCACCACCAGGCTCCGGGACCTGTGGGAGAAGGCCTAGCCGCCTGGCCAAGTTCGGCGACTCGCCTCCACCCATCCGCTCACGCTGGTCGGTGCCCTCGCCGCCGGCATGCTGATGTCGTTCGGGCAGACCTTTGCGCCGGAGGGAGTGGCGCCGCTCTCAACTCGGCCGCTCCGGTGGTGGCGCTGGCGGTGGCGGCCCTGGCGACCCGGACCCGGTGGACCCACCTCGCGGCCGGTGCGGTCGCCGGGCCGCTGGCGATGGTCGGCGCCACCTCGCAGCTGCGCGGGTTCCCGGTGTCGATGCGGATGGTCGTGTTCCGGAGCGTGGCGGGCGTGGTCGGTGCCGCCGCCGGCCCGGCCGTGTGGCTGCTGCGGGGGAACGGGACCCGAGGCGGTGCGTGCCGTCGCCGCCGGCTACCTCACCGGTGTCGCAGTGGGGGAGGCGGCCCATGGGCTGGCCAGGATCGCCGATACCACCCCGGTTGCCAACTGGTGGGCCCTGGCCGCTGCCGGCGTCGTCCTGTTGGCCTGGATCGCGGGCCGCCACCTCGATGGTTCCCGCCTGCGTTTGATCGCGGCGGCGGCGACGGTCGTCGTGGCGGCCGGTTTGTGGGCCGTCTTCGGCCTGGCCTGAGCGCGGGGCCGATGCTCACGGGTAGCGTCGATGTGGATGACGGACTACGCCGCCCTGCCGCCCGACCTGCCTGCCCCCGAGGACGATGGCGCCGCCGATCACCTGGTGGGCACGGCCTTACCTCCTCTGGCCCTCCCTGCCACCGATGGCACCCGGGCACGGCTGGCCGACCTGGATGGCCGCAGCGTGGTCTACTGCTATCCGATGACCGGCGCCCCCGACAACCCACCGCCGGATGGATGGGACCTCATTCCCGGGGCTCGGGGCTGCACCCCCCAGTCGTGCTCGTTCCGGGACCACCACGCTGAGTTGCAGGCATTGGGAGCCCGGGTCTTCGGTCTCAGTACCCAGCGCACCTCATATCAGCGAGAGGCCGCGGAACGCCTGCATCTGCCCTTCCCCCTTCTCAGCGACTCCCGCCTCGAGCTCGCCGGCGCGCTTGCTCTCCCCACTTTCGACAACGAATTGCTCCCGAAATCGTTCGGCCCGTCCACCCTGCTCAAGCGGCTGACGATGATCGTTCGGGACGGCAGGATCGAACACGTCTTCTACCCGGTCTTCCCGCCCGACCGCAATGCCGACGAGGTGATCAGCTGGCTGACCCGCCCACCGGACGCATCTGTGGGTCGGAAGTGACGCTGAAAGCGCCACTTCCGACCCACAGAACGGATTTGCGCCCCGCCTACTGGTAGGTGATCGCCTTCA
>DATHVR010000008.1:0-14502 GCA_035461175.1 Acidimicrobiia bacterium
GGGACGGCTTTGATCCTGGCCTTCGACCGGCGCCTGCTGTGGGCCCTGGGAGCAGCGGCCCAGGTCATGATCATCTACACCTACTTCAACCTGGCCGATCAGCGAGTTCCGGACTACGAGTTCTGGGGTGTCCTGATCCGGATGCTGCAGGTGGTCCTGACCGCTTTGCTGGTCTACCTGGCCGCGGCTCCGTCGAAGAGATCACACGAAGAACCGATGCTCGACGGGTGACCTCTACTAGAGCCGTCAGGCCGCGGAGCTGCGTCCCAGCATCCGCTGGGTGAGGAGGACGAGCGCCACCAGCGCCGCCGCCACCGCGAACACGCCGAAGGCGCCGCCCACGGTGGTCATCGCCTCCGGGAAGAAGAGGAGGGTGGCGGCGAGGACCACCATCACCGTCCCGCCCAGGAGCTTCAGCACCCGTCCCTTGCCCTCGTCGAGCTTGGCGGCCCGCATCGCCACCACAGCGACGCCGAAGACCAGCAGCTCATCGATCAGGAACACCGCCATGTAGAGGGCGAAGAGAGGGATGGCTCCGGTCAGGCTCACCTCGTTGGTGGCGAGCAGGTTCGTCCACAGCAAGGGATATCCGGCGGTACAGGGGGTCTCGAGCACCGACACGCCCACGGCCAGGAAGGCGGTGCCGGCCAGTGCCACCGGGAGGGACTCGCCGGCGTCGGCCACCGAGCGCATCCGCCGGTAGATCCAGGGCTTGCCCCGCTCGGGGATGCTCAGTGATATCCCCTTCTTGAACCAGAAGTAGTCCTTGAGGTTGATGATTCCGAAGGCAAAGGCCACCGCCGCCATGGCGATCCGAATCCAGGTCAGGTTGGCGACCTGGGACAGGAAGCCGAACAGGCCGGCGACGTAGAGGGCATAGAGGAGGGCGGTGATGAAGAGGAACGTGACCCCGATCGCGATCACTCGCCGGCGGGATCCCGTGCGCAGCACCAGGGCGAGGAGGATGGACAGAACCCAGAGTGAGCAGGGGTTGACCCCGTCGACCAGGGCGATCAGGACCGTGGCGACGGCCAGTGAGGTCCCGCCGAGGTCGACCGGGCCGATGACGGGAAGGTGGATCACCTCGTTGGGACCCTCAGGCACGGTGGATGGGGGAGCCGCCGGCTCGGAAAGGGCCTCGACCACGGCCCGGATCTGTTCGCCGACCGAGTCGTCGAAGCCCACCCAGACCCGATCCTGGATGACCGTGGTCGGAACCCCGCTCGGCTCCTGGCCCAGTGCCGTCATCGTCTCCGCGAAGTGGGCCCGGTTGGCCTGGTCGTTGTAGACCTCGTAGGCCCGGATCTCCAGTTCGGGGAAGTCCTCGCTCAGGGTCCCCAGGAACTCGATCTCGTTGGCGCAGTGGGGGCAACCCTGGCCGTAGAAGAGGATGAGTTCGACCGGCTCCTCGGCTGCCGCGGCGGGAAGCGCGATGAAGAGAAGAATCAGGACGAGCAATAGCCGTCGGGCCACGTCTTCACTGTCGTTCGGTGCCGGCCCCGGGGCTAGGTCCACAAGTCACTTCCAGGCGGGACGGATGCCGACCGGCCATCCGCGTCCCGCTATTCCGGGAAGTGGGGGGGGGCGATCGCCGCGTGCTCATGGGCGAATGCTGGCGGCGAAGCCGGATCAGGGGTGGGGACGTCCGCCGGCACGTTCCCACCCCCGGAGTGTCACCCGCTCAGGCTGTAGAAGCGCCACAGGTCGTGCTCGATGGGCATGACCTCCACGTCGGAGAACCCCGCCTCCTGCGCGTAGGAGCGCATCGTCGACTGCCGGATCACGGTCCCGGTGGCGGCGGAGGGCTGATGCGACATGCCGTCGGGCAGGCAGATGAACAGCGACAGGCCGTACATGACCCGCTCGGCGTCGTTCCGCTCACCAACGAACTCATCGGGCACGTTCTCGTCCATCACCACCACCGGTGCCTCCGGCTTGGCGATGCGGCGCATGGCCTTGAGGACCGACACCGGATGGGGGAGATCGTGGATGAACTCGAACCCAACCACGGCGTCGTAGACGGACTCCGCACCGTCGAGTTCGGCGGCGTCTACCTGATGGAAGGTGACTCGATCCGAGACGCCGGACTCGGCGGCGTGACGACGGGCTGCCTCGATCGAGGGCCCATCGACGTCGAAGCCGTCGACCCAGGCCCCCGGGTACGCCAGGGCGATGGCGATCGAGGACCACCCTTCGCCACAGCCGACGTCGGCGACCCGACCTCCCCCGACGAGCGCCTGGTGCAGTTCGGGAATGGCGGGGAACCATTCGGTTCCGATCGACTGCAGGTACCAGGGACGGTTCATATCGGCCTGACCCGAGCGGGCGTCGTCACCCAGCTCGTGCCAACCGACCCCGCCGCCGGTGCGGAACGCCTGGAGCATGGAAGGCAGCATGATCCCGCTGCGGGTGATCATCCGTACGAAAGGACTCAGATACGAGAGGCTGTCACGGTCCAGGAGGACCTCGGCGTGCGCCGGTGGGAGCGAATAGCTCCGGCGGTCGGCGGGAAGAGCCGGGTCATCCAGGGAGACGATTCCGCTGGCCGTCTGCTGCTCGAGCCATTCCTGGGCGTAGCGCCAGTGGATGTCGGCATGTCTGGTCAGATCATCGCGGGTCAGCGGACCGTGGGTCTGGAGCGCCTCGTACAGGCCGAGCTTCTCCCCCACGTAGATCGAGAAGACGTCCAGGGCGTGAACCGACGCCTCGAAGACCCGCTCGGCGAAGTCTTCTTCGACGGCCTGGGCTGGTTGGATGGTGGCAGTCATTGTCTTTCCTTCCGTTCGGAGCGGCGACCCGCCGGGCCGCCCGTGCCTTATGTGTACGGGCGACCTGTCCAGCCAGATCGCGTACGGTGGGCAACCTATGGGTGGCTTCCTGCATCGGGCTTGCAGCCGCCTTGCACGTGCTTGCAGCCGCGGCGCGGCCGGCGATCAACGTACGATTCATGCCCTCTTATGATCGAAGTGCGGCTCCTCGGGACAGTGGAACTCGTCGTGGACGGTGAGCCAACGCAAATCGGCAGCGCCAATCAACGTGCGCTGCTGGCCGCCCTCGCCATGGATACGGAGACGGTGGTGTCGACGGATCGATTGACCGAGGTTCTGTGGGGAGACTCGCCGCCGTCCAGCGCCACCACCACCTTGCAGGTGTACGTGTCCCGACTCCGCAAGGCAGTCGGACCCGACCGGATCATCACCCGTGCCCCCGGGTATGTGCTCACCGGCGTCGTCACCGACGTCCATAGATTCGAGGAGTTCGCCGATCGGGATGGGATCGCAGCCATCTCCCAGGCTCTGTCGCTGTGGAGGGGCGAGCCGTTCGGCGAGTTGGGCGATCGGGCGCCGTTCCACGGTGAGGCGTTGCGTCTGCGCCACCTTCGTTCTCTGCTCGAGGAGCGACGGGTCGCTGCGATGGTCGAGACGGATCCGGCCCGGGCCGCCGCCGAAGCTCGCGCCCTGGTCGAGGCCGAGCCGTTGACCGAATCGCGATGGATCCTGCTCGCCCGGGCATTGGCCGGATCCGGTCGGGTGGCGGAGGCGGTGCGGGCAATGGACGACGCCCGTCGGGCTCTGGTCGAGATCGGGTTGGCACCTTCGGCCGGCCTGGAGGATCTCGAGGACCGTCTCCTCGCCGGTGGTTCCGGACCCCCGGCGGCGGTGAGACCGGCGCGCGGCATCTCGTTGCCGGCTCTGCTGGAGGAACCCATCGGCCGGGCCCCGGACCTGGAACGTCTGGACGCCCTCCTCGGGGTGCACCGGCTGGTGACCGTGGTGGGACCGGGCGGGGTGGGAAAGACCAGCATTGCCCAAGCCGTCGGCGCCCTGGCAGAAAGGCGGTTCGCCGATGGTGTCTTCTGGTGCGATCTGAGTGCGGTGGACTGTGAGGACGCGGTGGTGCCGGCGATGGCGCGAGCGTTGGGCAGTTCGGTCTCGGGTTCGATCGAGGAGACCCTGATGGAGTACGTCCGGGATCGTCGCGCCCTGGTGGTGGCGGACAACGCCGAGCACGTGATCGGCGAGGTGGCCCGGGCCGTCGGCCGCCTCCTGACCGGCGCTCCCGGGATTTCGATCCTTGCCACCAGCCGAGAGCCGCTACGAGTCGCCTCCGAACGGGTATTCCGGCTGGAACCGCTCGATCCGTCCTCCGCAGCCGTGGACCTGTTCGTCGCTCGGGCAGCCGCGGCGGGAGCTCCTGTGGCCGACGACGACTTGCCGGCGGTCCGGCGAATCGCCGGAATTCTCGATGGGCTGCCACTGGCACTCGAGATGGCGGCTGCCCGCCTTGCCGTAATGGATCCGGCGGCGTTGGCGGATCGCCTCGCCGACAGCCTTTCGGTTCTGGCTCCGGGTCCCCGGTCGGGCGGATCACGTCACGAGACCCTGACGGCCGTGGTCGGTTGGTCGGTGGATCTCCTCGCTCCCGCCGAGCAGGTGGCGCTGGAGCGGACGAGGCGGTTCGCTGGAACGTTCTCCATGGATGCCGCCGAGGCGGTGGCGGGCGGCCCTCCCCTCGGTCAAGAAGAGCTGGCGGGGATCCTGAGTGGATTGGCGGATCGATCGTTGTTGACCCCGGTCCGGGAGCCGCATGGACCCTGGTTCCGGATGCTGGCTCCGGTTCGCTGGGCGCTGGGCCCCGGTCGGCCGGAAGAGATGGAATCCACCGATCTCCGTCATGCCGAGTACTACGCCGGGCTCGCCGAGCAGTTCGGCGCCGGTCTGGTCGGACCCGACGAAGCACTGTGTGCCGATCGGCTGGAGACACACATACCCGATCTGCGGGTCGCCGTCATGCGCTCGCTCGACGCCGGGTGGACGGACCCGGCCGTCCGCATATGCATTGCTCTCTACCCGATGGTCTATCACCGATTGCGGGCGGACATCGGCTCCTGGTGCGAGATGGTGTTCGAGCGGGCAGACGGAGACGGCCCGCCCGGGTTGGCGACGGTGGGCGCCCTGGCGGCGCTGGCGGCGCTGCAGCGGGGAGATATCGCGCGGGCGGTCAAACTGTGTGAGCAGGCCCGCCGGGTGGCGGCCACCTCCCCGGACGCCACCACCTACCGGATAGCCGAAGTCGAGGTCGACATTTCGAGCTATACCGGTGACTTCGAGGATCTGGAGGAACGGGGGCAGGAGATGCTGGCCGGGGCCAGGGCAGCCGGTGACCTCGAAGCCGAACTGATGGCGCTGGTGTCGACCACCCTTCTGCGCGCCTACTCGGGTGAGCTCCAAGCCGCCTCGGGTGCCGTGGCCGAGATGAGACGGTTGGAGCCGGCCGTGGCGAGTCCTTCCGTCTCGGCGTGGATCGACTACGTCACGGGCGAGCTCCACCTGGATCTTGATCCCAGGCGCGCCGAGGCGCTGCTGCTCCAGGCCTGTGAGACGGCGCGGAATTGTGGAGCCACCTTTGTGGAGGGGGTGGCCCGGCTGTCGCTGGCCTCGGTCATCGCCCGCAACGGGCGGCCGGCGGCGGCGATGGAGGTCTTCGGGCGGACGGTTCGGCACTGGCTTGACCTGGGAGATTGGATCCACCAGTGGGTGACCTTGCGGAACCTGGCGTTGCTGCTGGGTCGGATGGGGCGGCACGCCTCCTCTCTCATCCTGCTGGCAGGAGTGGAGACACGGGAACGGCCCTCATACGGCGACGAAGCGGCACGGCTGGAGCGGCTACGGACCGAACTGAGGGAGGCGCTGGGTGAAACCGACTACCTCCGTCTGACCCGTCAGGGAGAAGGCCTGGCCGACCGCCAGTTGGTCGACCTGGCGCTGGCGGAAGCGGGCGGCTGACCTCGGGTCAGCCCGCGATCGCCTCCTGTTCACGCTCGGTACGCACCCAGCGGAACCAGACGACCGCGATCGTGGACCAGATCACCGGGATTGAGCCCAGCTTCATGACGATGCCGGCCAGTTGCTGATCGGCGTTGGCGGTGAGAGATCCGATCCGTGGGGCGAGTTCGTAGATCGAGTAGAGCGGGAGCTGGGTGAAGGTGAGGAAGCTGGCCGGGACCACGGCCACCACGCTGGTGGTGATGAACAGATATCCGATGCGGGCGAAGGCATTGGGGTGGCGCATTTCCAGGACCGGCGCCAGCACCGGCATCCACAGGATGAATCCCAGGATCAGCCAGATCACGTCCATGACGAACGAGCCCATCTGGCTAGTGCGCAGGGACGAGACGACGCCGGGGGAGTGCGTCACGGCCAGGCCGACGTTGTAGACGATGGCCGTGACCAGGAGCGACTTGCTCAGCCAGCCGACCACGCCCCGCAACCGGAGGCGGTCGAGGATCCGCTCGGCCATCCAGCGGGGGGTACCCAACAGCAGCAGCGGGGCGGCACCCAGCGTGTAGAGGAGGAACTGGGCCATGTGAGCCGAGGCGAGATAGCCCGCCCCCAGGGCGCCGAGCGGCCAGTCCGAGGCGATCCAGAACACGGCGATGCCGCCCAGGAATTGCAGCTTCTGACGGCGGGTCGTGATCTCTTCGCTGCGGGCGACAGCCCGGAAGTAGAGAACGGCGGGCAGGATCGAGGCGAGCCACACCCCGGGATAGGCCACCCACTGCCACGTCCACGGCTCCTGTCGGGCCACACACCACCAGGAGATCACGAGCCCAACCCTTCCACGTATTCGACGAGGCGGTCGATTTCTTCGGCGGTCAGGTCGAAGCGGGGCATGGCGGGGCGGTATCCCTCCACGATCTGGGCGCCGGGATCGGCGATGGAGCGGCGAATGTACTCCGAGTCGGCGACAACAGTGCTGCCATCTTCCAGCCTCACCTCGGTCCCTGCCAGGCCATGGAGGGTGGGAGCAAGCTGGGTCGAAGTGTCGGTGTGGCAACTGAGGCAGCCGATCTCCCGGGCCAGACCCTCGCCGGTGGCCGGCGTCTCGGTGGCAGCGCCACATGCAGTCAGCACCAGGAGGAGCGCCACCCAGGCGACGGCGCGCTCAGCCACGGTCATGTTCCAGCGTTTCGGCGGGGGAGACCACCTCGGCCGTGACGGCGACGGTCCCTGCCGTTTCGAACTCGAGCTGTATCTCGACCGCGTCGCCGATGTCGAGACGGTCGGCCTCGACCAGCATGAGGTGCTTGCCGCCGGGTCCCAGGATCAACGGCTCGGTGGGCGTGACCTCGAAAGCCTCCACCGGGTGCATCGAGGTGGTGCCGTCTTCGGCTATCGCGGTCTCATGCAGTTCTACGGCCTCGGCGACGGGGGTGGAGGCGGCCACGAGCCGGTCCTCGGTGTCGGAGGTCACGCTCAGATAAAGGGCCGCGTTGGGGCCGGTGGGCTGGCCGAGGAACGCCTCGGTCACCTCGAGTCCCGAAGTGGATCCGCAGCCGACGGTGACCAGGGCGAGAGCGGAGGCGACGGCGGCTCGCATCAGGCCTCCTCCGGCGTGATCCGGCTCAGCAACTCGAGGTCGTTGATCCAGGCGCTCTGACGGGTACCGAACGGATACTGGGCGTAGAGCAGCCCGTCTGCCGCCCAGGCGAAGACCTGGCCGGTGTGACCGACGGTGTAGTCCTCGCCGTTGCCTTCCTTCACCGAGGGCGGTACCCCGAGCGCCTCTTCGGCCGCCCGGATCTCCTCGGGGGTGCCGGTCAGGCCCACGAAACCGGAATCGAAGTTGTCGAGGAAGGTGCGGATCCGCTCGGGAGTGTCGCGTTCGGGATCCACCGAGACGAACACGACCTTCGCCTGTCCCGAGATCTGAGGTATCTGGTCGAATGCCTCGGCGATCTGGGCCAGGTGGACCGGGCAGATGTCGGGACAGTAGGTATATCCGAAGTAGAGCAGGGTCAGCTTGCCCTCGGTCTCCTCGGCGAATTGGAACCGTTCGCCCTCGGTGTCGGTGAGGGTGAAGTCGGGTTTTGGCGTCGGCTCGGCCATCGCCACGCCCATCAGGTCCCCCTGTGAGACCCGGGTGCCGGAGCAGGCGCCTGCCACGAGAGCGAGGATCGCCACGGTCAAGATCAAGCCACGGGAGCCCATTGCCGGTCAGGCTACCGGCGAGTCCCTGCTTGCCTAAACCGGCCCGATCAGCCGGTGGGAGTCGCCTGGCGTTGCTGCTGGCGGAGCATCAGGACCCCGAGCAGGCTCGCCCCGACCATCACCACCGGTCGGTAGCCGCGGTCGCCCAGGATCCCGGCCGCCGTCGAGGCGCGATGTCCGGTGGTGCAGCCCACGTAGACGGGTTGCTCGGCACTCAGATCGGGCTGGGCCCCGGCGGCGAGATCGGGCAGATAGCAATGCACCGACCCTTCGAGATGATCGTCGTCCCACTCGCCGGGGGAGCGCACGTCGAGGACCTGAAGCGACTCGCCGTTGTCGGCGCGGCTCAGGAACTCGCGTGCGGTGACGGTGTCGTGCGAGGTCACCGGCTTGCCTGCTCCGACCCAGTCGCCCATCCCTCGCAGCACACCGGACACTCTCTCGAAGCCGATCCGAGCCAGGGCAACGCGGGCTTCTTCCACGTCCTGGTCCTCGTCGAGGATCAACGCCAGCGGGGTGTCGTACGGAAGCAGCCATCCCACCCAGGTGGCGAAGTCCTGGTTGGCCTCGATTCCCCACGCCCGGGGGATGTGGCCGACGGCATAGCGGTCCTTGGGACGCCCATCGACCAGCTCGACCTCGGGGAGGAGAGCCTCGACGTCCTCGACGCCGAGCTCAGGTATCTGCTTTTCGGCCAGGGCGGGTGGGCCCTCCAGGTTGATCGGGCCCATGCGGGCGTAGTAGCTCGGGTAGGGCTCCAGTCCCGAGAGCTGGTGGTCGGCGAACTCGTCGGCGCCGGCCAGGGACAGGAGTGGGTTGCCGGAGAGCTCGGCGTCGATCGTGGAGGTGGAAGGGCCGGCCACGCTGGCCGAGCAGAAAGAACCGGCACCGTGAGTGGGATAGAGCCCCACCTCCCCGGGAAGCTCGGCCAGCCGCTTGATGGAACCCCACTGGAGGCGAGCCAGCTGGCGAGCGCGATCCGAGCCGAGGAGGTCGGTTCGTCCGGCGGCGCCGACGAGGAGGCTCCCGCCCGAGAAGACGGCCACGGGTTCACCATCGACGAGCACCAGGTAGGAAACATGTTCGGGCGTGTGCCCGGGGGTGTGCAGCGGCCGTACCACCAGGCCGCCGTCGCCCATGTCCTCGTTGTGAAACGCGGGGCGGTACTCGAAGGCGGCTCCCGCTCCGGCGGGGAGGACCAACTCGGCTCCCGCTCGGGCGGCCAGACTCTTTCCGCCGGAGATGTAGTCGTTGTGGAGGTGGGTCTCGAGTACCCAGCGGATCTCGGAGTCATGGGCGGTGGCCGCCGCCGTGAACCGGTCGATGTCGCGCTGAGGATCGACGACGACGGCGTGGCCCTCGTGGACCAGCAGGTAGCTCATGTCGCCCAGACCGGGAGTCGAGACTGCGATTACCTCCATGCGGTGCTCCTCTCCGCGACGTGTGCATGGCTCGGATAGATGCATGAAACCGAATGTTCACGCCCGACCATACATCATGTATGGGCTCCGCGTCGGGAAGAGCGCGGGTCTAGCCAGGCACCGGGTCGAACTGCTCGGCCATCACCTCGCGGAGGAGGTCCATGGCCTGGATGATCTTCGGTGAGGACAGCGAGTAGAAAGCCCACTGTCCCTCCTTGCGAGCTTCCACCAGTCCCTTTTCCCTCAGCACGGCTAGATGCTGGGAAACGTTGGCCTGGGGCAGGTCCAGCTCATCACACAACTCGCTCACCGAACGCTCTCCGTGCCGGAGAGCGTTGATGATGAGGAGGCGCTTGGGGTCGGCCAGACCCTTGCAGACGCCGGCGTGCAGTCGGTAGAGCTCGTTGCGTAGCTGACTCATATCGGCTCCAACTATGCCACGATCCGTCCCGGATGAGAACCCTTGACACGCTCGACGCCGTGCGCCAAGATGCAAAAACTCGTATATGCGGTGAGATGAATGAACTTGCGAGGAATGGACTTGCGAGGAATGGACTTGCGAGGAATGGACCTGCGAGGAATGGATTAGGGAGGAAATGTGGCGGAACCTGTCCCGGTAACCGACGCCCCCGAGGAAGTCGTCCCCGAAAGGGAGAAGATGGTCTTGATCGCTGCCTCCGGCGATCTGGACAAGGCCTGGCCGGTATTCATCCTCGCCACCACCGGCGCCGCCTACGGAATGGACGTGACGGTCTTCTTCACTTTCTGGGGATTGGGGATCCTCAAGAAGCCGGGGACAGGGGTTACGGGAGAGGACTGGCGCCAGAAGATGATGTCGGTCTTCAACCGGGGTACCACCGAGCACCTCCAGCTCTCGACCATGAACTTCGGGGGGATGGGCCCCAAGATGATGAAGGACCTGGCCGACAAGCACAAGGTGGCCTCGGTCCAGGAACTGCTGGAACTGTCCCAGCAGATGGGGGTCAAGTTGTGGCCGTGCCAGATGACCATGGACCTGATGGGGCTGGCCAGGGAAGACCTGCTCGACGGGCTCGATGATCCGGCCGGCGCCGGTTCGGCGATCAGCCTGATGAAGCAGGCCAGTATCAGTCTGTTCATCTGAGAGGAGGAACCGCGGTGGCAGATGTGACGGTGGACGCCCGGGGGCTGCAGTGCCCGATGCCGGTGATCAAGCTGAGCCAGGCGATCATGGCGGCCTCGTCGGGCCAGACGATCGAACTGATCTCCACTGACCGGGGTTCGTGCTCCGACGTGCCGGCGTGGGCGGCCGACATGGGTCACGAACTCGAGAAGGAATTCGAGGCCGACGGCGAGTTCCACTTCCTGATCCGGAAGTCGTGACCAGGTGACCGTGGAGGAGACCGTCCCCGGAGTTTCGCGATGGGGGCCCGAGGCTCGGCCCCCGGCCTGGGCGAAGGTGGTGGATCACACCCGTTGTATCGGGTGTCATGCGTGTACGACGGCGTGTAAGTCGGAGAATCAGGTCCCGTTGGGGGTGACGCGCACGTATGTGAAATATGTGGATGTGGGGGTGTTCCCGAATTCGCGGCGGGCGTTTCAGGTGACCCGCTGCAACATGTGTGTGGATGCGCCGTGTGTGGTGGCGTGTCCGACGTCGGCGATGTACAAGCGTCACGACGGGATCGTGGACTTCGACAAGTCGGCGTGTATCGGGTGTAAGGCGTGTATGGCGGCGTGTCCATACGACGCCATCTTCATCAATCCGGAGGATCATTCGGCGGAGAAGTGCAATTTCTGCGCCCATCGCCTGGATGTGGGGTTGGAGCCGGCGTGTGTGGTGGTGTGTCCGACGGAGGCGTTGTTGGTGGGGGACATGAACGATCCGGATTCGGCGGTGGGGCGGATCGTGTCGAGGGAGCCGGTGGCGGTGCGGCGGCCGGAGAAGGAGACCCGCCCGAAGTTGTTCTATGTGGGGGCGCATCAGGCGACGCTGGATCCGTTGGCGGCGCGGCGTCCTCCGAATGACCTGTTTATGTGGTCGGAACAGCCGGAGGGGGTGGGGTCGGGGCATGTGGGTGGCCGGCCGAATTCGTCGGCGGCGGCGGTGTTGTCCTATGACGTGGCGCATCGGGCGCCGTGGGATTGGCGCGTGAGTCTGTATACGTGGACCAAGGCCATCGCCGCCGGGGTGTATCTGGTGGCGGTGCTGGCGGCGCTGCTGGGGGTGCTGGAGTGGGGGTCGCCGCTGGTGCGGTGGGTGGCGCCGGTGGTGGCGTTGTTGTTCCTGGCGATCACGGGTGTGGTGTTGGTCCTCGATCTCGAGCACCCGGAGCGGTTCTACTACCTGTTCACCCGTCCGCAGTGGAAGAGTTGGCTGGTGCGGGGGGCGGTGATCATCCTGTTGTTCGGGTTGGCGGTGTCGCTGCATCTGTTGGGGTCTGTGTTGGACATTGTGGGCTTGCAGCAGGCGGCGGCGGTGCTGGGGGTCCCGGCGGGGGTGATGGCGGCGGTGTACACGGCGTATCTGTTCGCCCGTTCCAAGGCCCGGGACCTGTGGCAGTCGCCGCTGTTGCCTCCCCATATTGCCCTGCAGGCGGTGTTGGCGGGGTCGGCGGCGTTGACCCTGGCGGCGTTGGTGTGGGAGGTCGAGGCGGTGGGGCCGTTGGCGGCGACGGTGGCGGTCGCCGCGGTGTTGCATCTGTTGTTGGTGTGGGGTGAGGTGACATTGGCCCATCCCAGTGCTCATGCCCGGATGGCGGTGACCGAGATGGTGCGGGGTCGGTATGCGCCCTGGTTCTGGTGGTCGGTGGCTCTGGCGGCGCTGGGAGTGGCGGCGCTGTGGCTGGGATTCCTGGCGGTGTTCCCGCTGGTGGCGGTGGTTTTGTATGAGCACGCCTACGTCCAGGCCGGCCAATCGGTGCCGCTGGCATGAGGGAGCCTGAGATGAGCGAGTCGGGGATGAGCGAGTCGGGGATGAGCGACAGGATCGAGGATGTGGGGAAGCGGGTCAGTGCCGCCCGGGCGGATACGGAGAGGCGGGGGGAGACGTTTTATCCCGGGCCCAGCCGGATTCATCTGGCGGCGTTTCCGCCCAAGGAGCGCTGGGACGACTGGGTGGAGCTGGATTCGCGGGCGTGGCCGGAGCGGCGGGAGCGCCGTTCGGTGTTGGTGCCGACGACCTGTTTCAACTGCGAGTCGGCGTGCGGCCTTTTGGCGTATGTGGATCCCGACACGCTGGAGGTGCGCAAGTTCGAGGGCAACCCCGAACATCCGGGTTCGCGGGGACGCAATTGCGCCAAAGGCCCGGCGACGGTCAACCAGGTCACCGACCCGGACCGGATCCTATTCCCGTTGAAGCGGGCGGGGGAGCGGGGTGAGGGCCGCTGGGTGCAGGTGAGCTGGGAGGAGGCGCTGTCGGATATCGCTTCTCGGATCCGGGCGGCGATCACAGAGGACCGCCACAACGAGGTGATGTATCACGTGGGCCGTCCCGGCGAGGACGGGTTTACCGAGCGGGTGCTGGCGACGTGGGGGATCGACGGCCACAACTCGCACACCAATGTGTGTTCGTCGGGGGCACGGGCGGGTTTCCATTACTGGATGGGCATCGACCGTCCCAGTCCCGATCACGCCAACGCCGACGTCATCTTTCTGATCTCGTCGCATCTGGAGACGGGCCACTATTTCAACCCCCACGCCCAGCGGATCATCGAGGCGCGGGAGCGGGGCGCGAAGCTGGTGGTGGTCGACACCCGCCTGTCGAACACCGCCACCCACGCCGACTACTGGATCTCGCCGATGCCGGGCTCGGAGGCGGCCATCAACCTGGCCATCGCCAACCACCTGATCCAGACCGGCCGCTACGACCGTGAGTTTGTGCGCCGCTGGTGGAACTGGGACCAGTACATGGCGGCCGAACATCCCGAGCGGCCCCAGACCTTCGAGTCGTTCGAGCAGGTGCTGTCGGAGCTGTACGCCTCCTACACCTTCGAGTACGCGGCGGCCGAGTCGGGGGTGGCGGCCGGGACTTTGGCCGAGATCGCCGAGCTGGTGGCCGGGGCGGGGAGCCGCCTCTCGACCCACAACTGGCGGTCGGCGGCGGCGGGGAACCTGGGAGGCTGGCAGGTGTCGAGGACCCTGTTCCTGGTCAGTGCCCTGCTGGGGGCGGTGGCCTCTCCGGGGGGGACGTTCCCCAACGCATGGAACAAGTTCGTGCCCCGGCCTCCGTACCTGCCGCCGCATCCGGTGAGCTGGAACGAGTTGACCTGGCCGCTGGAGTATCCGCTGGCGATGAACGAGCTGTCGTTCCTGCTGCCGCATTTCCTCCAGGAGGGCCGGGGGAAGGTGGATGTGTATTTCACCCGGGTCTACAACCCGGTGTGGACCAACCCCGACGGGTTCGCCTGGATCGAGTCGCTGCTCGATCCCGACCAGATCGGCCTCCACGTCGCCCTCACCCCCACCTGGTCGGAGACGGCGTTCTTCGCCGACTACGTGCTGCCGATGGGCCATTCCTCGGAGCGTCACGACATCCATTCCTACGAGCAGTACGACGGGCAGTGGGTCGGGTTCCGTCAGCCGGTACGCCGGGAGGTGCAGCGCCGCCGGGGCGTCGAGGTGACGGACACCCGCCAGGTCAACCCGGGTGAGGTGTGGGAGGAGAACGAGTTCTGGATCGAGCTGAGCTGGTTGATCGACCCCGACGGCTCTTTGGGGATCCGCCGCTACTACGAGGCGCCCGACCGTCCCGGCGAGAAGATGACCGTCGACGACTACTACGGCTGGATCTTCGAGAACTCGGTGCCGGGTCTGCCCGAGGCGGCCGCCGGCGAGGGCCTCACTCCGCTCGAGTACATGCGCCGCTACGGCGCCTTCGAGGTGCGCAAAGGCGTCGGGGCCCTGCATGAGCAGCCGGTCCCCGCCGAGGAACTGGGCGAGGCCGTCCGGGCCCCCTTCGGGCGGGTCTACACGTCTACTCCCAAACCGGCCGACCCCCACGCCAACCTGGCCCCCACCGGGGCCCCCGACCCCGACAGCCAGGGACGGCGGGCGGCGGGGGTGGAGGTGGACGGCCAGGTGCTGCGAGGCTGGCCCACCCCCTCGGGCAA
>DATHVR010000009.1:0-5314 GCA_035461175.1 Acidimicrobiia bacterium
GCGAGTTGGTATGGCGATCGGCTCGGTGGTGGCCGGGGTGATCGGCAAACGAAAGTTCCGGTATGACCTTTGGGGCGACACCGTGAACACGGCGAGCCGGATGGAATCACACGGCGAACCCGGGATGATCCACGTCACCGCCGATATCTACGAAGCATTGGCCGACCGCTACGACTTCCAACCCAGAGGCGAGATCCCCATCAAGGGCAAAGGCCCGATGCAGACCTACTTTCTGATCTCGCCCCGCCAGCCTTCGCCAGCCAGCAATGCTGGGCAAGCGGCATCTCTGAACGGATCTGTTACAGGGCCCACCGCCTCGAGCGGCGGGTCGGGTCCGGCCAGCATGTCCGTCGCTTCCCAAACTCGAACCGCCGTTTCAGCGGCGAGTGACCCCGGCCACCAAGTCCCAGGTGTGCCGCCGCCACGGGGCAACTGATCGCCGTTGGCCCTCGGGCTGTCGGACGGTTCTGGGACGCGTCTCGGCCAGCGCCTCGACTTGGAACCGACCGCCCCACGAGCGGCCGTACAAGGCTTCCTGGGTCGTCAATTGGTGTCGACGGCCACGAGATCTTGACCAATGGCGGCCATGTGATTCCCCACCGGCGGTTGGGTGGTCTGCCCTCGTCGACATTATTCGGTGCCTCCGGGTGGGGCCGGGCGGGAAATTCGTCAACGTTATCGCCGACCGGAAGGGGCGGAGGCTGGCCGCCACCATGGACCGGGCTGCGCCCGCCATCCGGGAGGGGACGGTCCACATCACCGAGGACGAGGTCAAGAAGGCGGTTAGTGACCACCTCGTCGCCCAGGGGTACCAGGTGGAGGTGGCGTGGGACCGTGCACCCGGGACCGACATCGAGGCCACGAAGAAGGGTGAGCGGCTGTTTGTCGAAGCCAAGGGCGAGGTCGCTCTCAACCCCCAGCAACACAACTACTTCCTCGGGGCGCTGGGGGAGCTGGTGCAGAGGATGGACGACCCCAACGCCAGATACGGGCTGGCTCTCCCGAACAACCGCCAATACCACGGCCTGGTGGATCGGCTCCCGGAGCTGGCGAAACAGCGCTTCGACTTCGTCGTGTTCTGGGTGGAGCGTGGGTTAGATGGACCTCGTGTGACCGACGCATCCCCACTCGGCCACAGACCTGCCGCTCGGTAAGGTGTCCGCTATGGAGATCACCTGCGCCGAATGCGGCTGCCTTGTTGACCGGGGCGAGTTAGTCCGCCGCTGCGACACCCCGGACTGCTGCTGTAGCGATCTTCCGACCCAGACTGGATAGATTCGAACCGCACCAGATCCGGCGGGTCCCCTATCGGCACCACGCTCGGATCTACCACTGTTCAAGCTGGCCCGACTGGCACCTGACCTCCAAGGTCTGAGTCCCGAGGAAAACGGTGAGGCTTCATGGAGCGGTAGTCAGGTCTCGATACCGACGCCCCATCTCGGCCTGGCATCCCTGGACGGCCTCGTCATATTCGGCTCCTCCTCTCCGGGTTGGGCGAAAGCTGAGCGCTCCGTCATGGATGGCTACCTCGCTCACTTCGAATCCCGTGCTTGCCATGCATCGGGTGAAGAACTCTTCGGCACTCTCTCCTGGTATGAGAGCACACGCTCCAGCAAGGGTTACTACCGACAAGATGACGATCCATCCACGAGCGCCACGCTTGAGAGAAAGGTACGCCTGGCCAGCAACAGGTGACGTCGAGAGCCAGGATGATTGGTCCGCGGCCACCCTCCAGGGCGAGAAGCACGGGCCACGCTTCGGCCCTATCACTGTTCGAACTGCCTCAACTGGCACCTGATCTCCAAGGTCTAACGGCAGCCTGGCAACCGGCCCGGCGTTCACCGTAGATTGGATCAGTTTGTGGCTCTCACTGCACTCCATGGGGGCGAACTTCCGAGCGCAGCGAGGAAGTGAGTGGGGCAGACAGGCGGGTCCCGACCTGACGGCAAGTGCAATATCGGCATCTCCCATATGCGCTAGACGTGAGAAACGCAGCCGTGGTCGTCCCGCCAGCCGCAATGCCAAGGTACGTTCAATGCAGTGGGGATTGCTTCGACGCCTCCCGGACTGCCCATCCCCACTAGAGCTCGCGAGCCGCGGCAAGTCAGCTTCCGCCACCACGTTTGGAACCTCGCCTTTCTGCTCATGCACCGCCCCGGGGTGCCGACCATATTTAGGTCGCGTTGGGAGCCTGAGAGCAGGGAGCCTGGCCGCTGCGGTCAGCCCGCCACACCGATCGGCTGGTAGGGTGCGTGGTCTGGGCTGGGAGCCTTTATTGATTCTGCCAACAGGAATCGTCTCTTTTCTGTTCACCGATGTGGTAGGCAGCTCGTCGCGTTGGGAGCGGGCGCCCGAGTCGATGCGGGAGGCGATCCGTCTCCACGACCGGGTTCTCGATGAGGCAATTACCTCGCAACAGGGCCAGGTCTTGAAGAAGATGGGTGACGGGTACATGGCTGTCTTCCATGACCCTGGCGATGCAGTTGCCGCCGCGGTTGCGGCCCAACAGGGCCTGCGGTCAAAGTCGTGGGATCCGGTGCTCGGCGGGTTCGAGTCGAGAATGGGAGCCCACACCGGACCCGCCGATCTCATCGACGGCGACTATTTCGGGCCGACCGTAAACCGTGCCGCCCGGCTGGAGGCAGCCGGGCACGGGGGTCAGATACTGATCTCCCATGCCACCCGGTCCCTCTGCGCCGAGAAGAGCGGAGTCCGTTTCGAGGAGTTGGGTGAGCACCACCTGCGGGGTCTAGAGCGACCGGAGCGGGTCTATCAGGTCGTCGCCGACGGCCTGCCCTCCGAGTTTCCTCCTCTGGAGACGGAGTCCAGACCGACCAACGTTCCCGTCGCCACCCAGGAGCTGGTGGGTCGAACCGAGGAGCTTGTGGCGGTCCTCGAGGCTTTCGACACGGGCCGCCTGTTCACGATCACCGGGCCCGGTGGGGCGGGCAAGACCACCTTGGCGCTGGAGGTGGCCAGAAGGTCGACTGTCGGTTATCCCGCCGGGGTCTGGCTGGTGGAGTTGGCTGGTCTCGTCGATGGTGGCTCGATCCCCGGCGAGATCCTTGGTGCTCTCCGTCGCCCTGCCGTAGTGGACCGGGACCCGGCTGACAGTTTGATAGAGGCGGTGGCGGGCCAGCGAATGCTGTTGGTGATTGACAATTGCGAGCACCTTCTGTCCGATGTCGCCGAACTGGTTTCACGCATCCTGCGTTCGACGTCGGATGTGCGAGTTCTGGCGACCTCGCGTGAGCGGCTCTCAGTGACTGGTGAACGTGTATGGCAGATCCCGGTCCTTCGGCTTCCCACAGCTATCACCACGGAAGCCGTAGCCACCTCTGGGGCCGGTGCTCTTTTCGAGCTTCGCGCTCGTTCTGCCGATCCAGGTTTCACCCTCACCGACGACAACGCTGTCGTGGTTCACGACCTTTGCCACCGACTCGACGGGTTGCCGCTGGCGATCGAGTTGGCGTGTGCCCGGCTGCGGTCGATGACCCTCGACGATCTGGCTGCTCGCATAGAGGACCGGTTCCGGATCCTTCGGGGGGCAGTGGTGGACCAGGCGGCCCGCCATCGCACTCTCCGTGACACGGTGGCCTGGTCGTACGACTTGCTCGGCGGGGCCGAGCAGGTCCTGTTTCGGAGGTTGTCCGTTTTCGTCGGGGGCTTCGACCTGCAGGCCGCTGAAGCTGTCGGGGGGAGCGAGGACGTGATCGATCTCCTCGACCACCTCGTCGCTCAATCCCTCGTCCAGTTCAACGGGGGCCGCTATCGGATGCTGGAGACAATCCGCCAGTTCGGGATGGAGATGCTCGACGAGCAAACGGAGCTGCAGGATGCCCGTCGGGCCCACCTCGAGTGGCTGGCGGCTCTGGCAAGAGAAGGCGGCCGGGAGCTGGAGGGCCGTAACCAGATGCATTGGCTGGATCGGTTCCGCCGGGAGATCGACAATATCCGTGCTGCCCTCACGTGGGCTGTCGAAGTCGACCCCCTGACTGGGTCCATGGCGGCCGGGGCACTGACCCGCTTCTTCTGGATGAATGCCACCGAGGCCGACCCGCGTACGCTCACCGACGGGCGTTCGTTCTTGGCCGAGGGCTACTCGCTGACCGTGCGACTCCTGGAAGCGGGTGGAGACGACCTCCCGGCGAAGCTGCGGGCACGACTCCAGACCGGTATTGGTGGGCTGCTGTGTGTTCGTCTGGGTCGCTACACCGAGGCGGTGGAACGGCTCGACGAGGCCGAGGAGCTGTGGGAGCAGCTCGAGGACCCCAGAAACCTGGGTTGGGCCGTGTTCTACGCGGCAGTGGCGGGGTACAGCTTGCGGACCTCCGACCAGACCTTGGACATGTATCAGCGCGCTCTGGAGCTGCACTTGGAGGCTGAAGATCGATTCGGACAGCTCGTCGATACTCTCCTCATCTCATCCGTTCTAGGCGGCGCTGGCCGTTACGAGGAGGGCCGAATCTATCTCGATCGTTACGACGCTGCAGTTCAGAAAATCGGAGTTCCGGCGCTGCTCGCCCACGCCGACGACGCCGTCGCATTGTTCGACGCTCTGCAGGATCGGGTCACC
This sequence comes from Acidimicrobiia bacterium, assembly GCA_035461175.1. Lineage (GTDB taxonomy): Bacteria > Actinomycetota > Acidimicrobiia > Spongiisociales > ZC4RG35 > DATHVR01. The sequence goes on from DATHVR010000009.1 coordinate 4,577, forward strand.
GAGGACTCGCAGCGACGCTCCGCCGCGTCGTTGGTGACCTTCAGGCAGATCAACAACTATGCGTGCCTCACACACGCCCTGGGTGGTTCGGCCATGATCCTCGCCCGGATGGGCGACCGGCGGGCCCCGGGGGTCGTCACGGGTCTCATGTCCGTGATCCGGAACCGGCTCAACATGGTGATCGCCCCCTATGAGGACCGCACCACCGCTATCGGCCGAGTAATGGACGAGGCATTCGGACTCGACGTGTTCTCCGATGGACCAGCCCAAGAAGAATGGAGCGCGGCGATTGCCGAAGGGCGAGCCCTCGATCCGGACGAAGGTATCGACTGGGTTGTCGGCCGATTAGCAGCAGAACCCTCGACCTGACGTCGAATGGGAGGAGAACGACCCTGGTCCGATCCCTGGGTCGTCGGTCGTAGAAACTCGAGCGGCGGCGGAGGTTGACCCGGGTCAGCTCGGCGGCCAGGATCCTGCGTAGTATGGACACGCGAGGGCCGGATCCGTCGCCAGGCATGCTGCGACATCTCGCAGCGGAGGATGCGCTTTGGGCGGCGCACGATTTCTCTCGCACGGAACGACGCGTCTCGCTCCGGCGCCTCGGCGTCCAGGTCCGCATCCAGGAAGTCGGCGAGGGACCCACTCTGCTGTTTGTGCCGGGCCTGATGATGACCGGCTCAGCGTTCGTTCCCCTGGTGGCGCACCTCCGGGGTTCCGGTGTGTGCTGATCGACCGACC
>DATHVR010000010.1:0-41645 GCA_035461175.1 Acidimicrobiia bacterium
AACCGTCAGCGCCGCCACCAACCTCATAGACATCGCCGTCACCTTCCCGGCCATCACACCTCCAACAGACGAGATGACCAACAGTGTCAGCGATGTCCCGCCACATACCTGTCAGCGATCACCAGAAAGTCAACAGCGCGCTGGAGCGCGCAATTCTGTCGCGAAAAGGTTCTCAGGCGCCGGTTTTGCGCTCGGCCATGCCGTTGAGGATTTCGAGGACGACCCGGTTGGCGAGGTAGACGGTCTGTTCGCCGCGGCCGTCATAGGGGGGCGACACCTCGACGACGTCGGCGCCGAGCACCCGCACTTCCCGGGCCAGTCGGCGGACGGTGTCGAGTAGTTCCCGGGAGGTGAGTCCCCCGGGTTCGGGAGTGCCGGTGCCGGGGGCGAAGCCGGGATCGACCACGTCGATGTCGATCGAGATGAAGACTCCTTCCACCGCCCCCGCCGATGCCGCCTCGACTGCCTGATCGACCACGGCGTCGAGGCCTTGCTCCTGGATCTGGTCCATCCGGAAGGACCTCATCTTCTGGATCTGCATCCACTCCACCACCTCGGGCTCGGGCCAGTAGCCACGCAGTCCGATCTGGACGAAGCGATGGCCGGGCACCGCCCCGGACTCGATCAGCCGGCGCATGGGAGTGCCATGGCCGTAGAGGGAGCCGTTCTGGACGTATCCGGTGTCGGCGTGGGCGTCGAAGTGGACCAGCGCCACCTTGCCCAGGCCATGGGCACGGGCCACGCCCCAGGCATTCGGCCAGGTGACCGTGTGGTCGCCGCCGAGGATGATGGGGACCTTGCCCGCCCTGGCCACGGTCTCCACCGTGTCGGCGATGCGGGCGATGGAGGTCTCGGCTTCGCCCGGCACGACGTAGACGTCGCCGATGTCGACCACGCCCAGTTCCCCCAGAGGGTCGATGCCGGTGGGGAGGTGGGGCCGGTAGCCATCCATGGCCCCGTAGTCGGCTCCCCGGATGGCGCGGGGTCCGAAGCGGGCCCCCGGCCGGTACGAGGTGCCCCAGTCGTAGGGCGCCCCCAGGATCACGACCTCGCCGTCGCCGAGGTCGTCGAGACGGCGGGCGGGAACCCCGAGAAAGGTGGAGCGAGAGGCGAAGGCGATGTACTCGGCCGATGCCATCGCCATTTCCTTGGCGCGCTTCTCGTAAGGGGTATGCATGGGCGTATGACGGTAACTGGTGTGACCGACCTAGGGAATCATCCGGGTTGGGCGAATAGGGGCGGGGTCCCATCGTGGCATCATGGGGTGAAGCGAAGGCGGCATACGGAGATTTTCATGGAGTCCAGCCACGACGACGACCTCGAGATCGAGCACGACACCAGGTTCGGCAAAGCGATCGTCCGCGGCATCCTCATCGGCACCCCGGTGGTGCTGGTGGCCCTGACACTGGGCATCTGGATCCTCACCAACAACGACCTGGGTGATTCCCTGGCCACCGCCTTGCTCCCCGGGGTCCTCCTCGGAGTCTTCGGGGGAGGCTTCGCCGGCATGGCGTCGGCGATTGATTGAGCTTCAGATCTCTCGCAGGTTGAAGCTGATCGTCTGCAGGTCGGTGAACTCCTCGATCCGCTGACGTCCCCAGCCGGTCTCGGTCCCGGCGGCACCGCCGAAGGGCTGGAACGTCTCCCAGAAGTCGGTGGAGTCGTTCACTACCACCGTGCCGGATCGGATCCGGTCGGCGTACCACCACGCCTTTGAGAGGTCGTTCGTGAACACCGCCGCCTGCAGGCCGAGGTGGGTCCGGTTGGCCACCTCGATCGCCTCGGCATCGTCTTTGGCCGTGAGGATCGGGACCACCGGACCGAACGACTCCTCCTTCGAGACCAGCGAGTCCTCGGGGACCCGGTCGATCACGGTGAACTGGTAGTAGAGGTCGGTGGGGAAGCCTCCGGCGCGTCCTCCGCCGACCAGGATCTCGGCGCCCTTGGCAGCCGCGTCCTCGAGGTGGCGGTCCATCTTGTCGGCAGTGGGACGGTTGTTGAGTGGGCCCATGTTGGTGCTCTCGTCGAAGGGATCGCCCAGGCGGACTGCCTCGGCGGCCTGGAGGGCGGCGGCCACGAAGTCGTCGTGGACCTCGTCGAGGACGATGACCCGTTCGGTGGCACAGCACACCTGCCCGGCGTTGTAGTAGGCGCCGTACACGGCCGCCTCGGCGGCGGCGGCGATGTCGGCGTCACCCGTGACGACCAGGGGCCCGTTGCCGGACATCTCCATGATCGAGCGCTTGAGGCCCATCTGGGAGACGATCTTCTTGCCGGTCTCGGACGAGCCGGTGAAGCCGATGGCGTCGATCCCGTCGTGGGTGACCAGCGCCTGGCCGACACGGCCGTCGCCGGGGATGATCTGGATGGCGCCGGCCGGGACACCGGCGGCGTCGAAGATCCCGGCCACCTCGAGCAGGGCCATGGCGGTGAACTCGGGCGGCTTGACGATTACGGCGTTACCGGTGGCGAGACCGGGCCCGACGTACTCCATCGGGATCATCACCGGAAAGTTCCACGGGGTGATGGCGGCCCACACGCCCACCGGTCGGCGCACCGTGAACATGCGCCGGGTGCGCTCGGTGGTGGGGATCAGATCACCTGAGAGGCGCTTGACGTCCTCGGCAGCGATCTGGAAGTAGTCGCCCGACTCGGCGATGTCGTCGATCGCCTCGGCCTTGTAGGGCTTGCCCTGCTCCATGGTCAGGGTACGGGCGACGTCTTCCACCTGGTCCTGCCACAACTCGTAGATGCGTAGGCACAACTCGGCCCGTTCGAAGGCAGTCCAGTGCCGCATCTCCTCGGTGGCTCGTCGGGCGGCGGCCACCGCCCGGTCGATGTCGGCCTGAGAGGCGACGGGAATGTTGGCGATGTGCTCGCCGGTTACGGGGGAGGTCACCGCGTAGACGTCGTCGCCGGTGCCGTCGGTGAACTCTCCGTCGATGTACAACTGCATGTCGCGGGTCATGGGGCCAGGATACGCTGGCCCGATGCCCACCTGGCATCCGGCCCAGTACCTCCGCTTCGGCGATCACCGGACGCGGCCCGCCCGGGACCTGCTCGCCGCCATCGGTTTCGACGCTCCTCGGACCGTGGTCGATGTCGGCTGTGGGCCCGGCAACTCCACGGCCCTCCTCTACGAGCGCTGGCCACTGGCCGACCTGGTGGGGCTGGACTCGTCGGCGGCCATGATCGAGCGGGCCCGGCAGGCGCTGCCCGACGTCCGGTTCGTCGAGGTCGACCTGGAGGAGTGGAGTCCCGACGCGCCGGTCGACGTCGTCTTCTCGAATGCCACCCTGCAGTGGGTCGAGGACCATGCGGCGGTGTTCCCCCGCCTGCTCGGCTGGCTCGCTCCGGCCGGGACACTGGCGGTGCAGATGCCCGCCAACTTCGACCAGCCCAGCCACGTGCTGATGCGAGAACTGGCGGCATCACCCCGCTGGACGGAGGAGGTCGGCGGCGTCCTCCGGGAGAGCCAGGTGGCCACGCCGCAGGAGTACTGGCGGATGCTGGCGCCATATGGGGAGATCGACATCTGGACCACCGAATACCTCCAGGTCCTGGAGGGGGAGGACCCGTTGACCGAATGGGTGCGGGGGACGGGCCTGCGCTCGTTACTCGACCGCCTCGACGAGGACGCCGCCGCTGCTTTCGTGGCCGAATATTCTCAAATGGTCAGCCGGGCCTACCCCCGTCAGGACGACGGGTTCACCCTGTTCCCCTTCCGCCGCCTCTTCATCGTGGTGCGTGCCGCCTGACCCCCATTTCGCGACAGAATTGTGCGTCATGGCGCGCAATTCTGTCGCGAAAACGGGTTGGGTTGCCGGTGGGGGGTCGGGTCAGCGGCCGATCAGGCGCTGGTTGGGGTCCTGCTCGCGGCGGCGGGCCGTCATGCCGCGCAGATACTGGGGCGGCCAGGGGTGGCCTTCGTAGCCGTAGTCGATGGCGGCGTTGAGGGTCCAGTAGGGGTCGACCAGGTGGGGACGGGCGATCAGGCACAGGTCCGCCCGGCCCGCCACCAGCACCGTGTTGACGTCGTCGACCGAGGACACCGCCCCCACCGTCATCGTCGGGACCGCCGTCTCCAGGCGGATTCGGTCGGCGAAGGGGGTCTGCCACAGCCGCCCGTAACGGGGCCGCTGATGAGCCACCACCTGGCCGGAGGAGACGTCGACGATGTCGACACCATGGTCACCGAGCATGCGGGCGATGGAGACAGCGTCGTCGCCGGTGGTGCCCCCGTCGGCCCAGTCGGTAGCTGAGATCCGCACCGACAGCGGGAGATGAGCCGGCCACGCCGCCCTGACCGCGTCGACGATCTCCAGCGGGTAGCGCATGCGGTTCCCGAGCGAGCCTCCGTAGTCGTCGGCGCGGACGTTGGTGAGGGGGCTGATGAAGCTGGAGAGGAGGTAGCCGTGCGCCATGTGGAGTTCGAGGAGGTCGAATCCGAGGCGGGCCGAGCGCTCCGTCGCTGCCACGAACTGGTCCCTCACCTCGTCCATGTGCCGGCGGTTCATCTCCGTGGGGACGGGCCCGTCGTCCAGGAAGGGAATCGGGGAGGGGGCGAGCCGCTCCCACTCTTCTTCCACCGGCACGAGGTCGTCGTCGCCTACCTCCCATGGAACTCGCATTCCTCCCTTGCGGCCCGAGTGTCCGAGCTGCATGCCCAGCACGGCGTCGGTGTGGTTGTGGACGAATTCGACTATCGGCCGGAACGACCCCGTCTGACGGTCGTTCCAAAGGCCGGTGCAGCCCGGGGTGATACGGCCTTCGGGTGACACGCAGGTCATCTCCACCATCACCAGGCCCGCCCCGCCCACTGCTCGGCTGCCGAGATGGACCAGGTGCCAGTCGGTGGCCTCACCGTCCACGGCGCAGTACTGGGCCATCGGGGAGACACCCAGCCGGTTGGGAAAGGTGACGTCCCGAAGGCGGTACGGATGGAACAGGGGAGGGGAGTCGGGCGCGGGGGCGGGAAGCTGCTGGCGTCGGCGCCAGTCCTCGACGATCCTCTCGGTCCCGACGGGGTCGCGGATCCACAGGTTGTCCAGGGTGATGCGCTGGCTGCGGGTGAGCAACTGGAAGTCGAACTGGTGGCGGGGCAGGTCCCAGTACCGGTCGACCGCTTCGAACCAGCTCTGGGAGGTGCGGGCGGCCCGCTGGGTCGACTCGACCACCGGCTGACGCTCGGCCTGGTAGGTGGCGAGGGCACCGGCAACCTCGGCATTCGCTTCCAGGGCACCGACGAGGGCGATGGCGTCCTCCATCGCCAGTTTCGTGCCCGATCCGATCGAGAAGTGAGCGGTGTGGGCGGCGTCGCCGACGAGGACGAAGCGGTCGTGCCACCAGTGGCGCACCGTGAGGTCGGGAAAGTCGATCCAACGGCTGTTGTTACCCACCAGTTCGTGGCCGCCGAGGTGCTCGCCGAAGACCTTCTCTCCGTAGGCCTTGGCGCCGGGGTCGCTCTCACCGGGGGCGAACTCGCGGTCGGGGGAGAGACCGGCCTCCCGCCAGGTGGTTTCGGACATCTCGACGATGACCGTTGACATGCCGGCCGCATACGGGTAGCAGTGGGCCTGGACCACCCCGTAGGGGGTTTCCTCGAATATGAAGGTGAACTTCTCGAAATCGTGCTCGGTCCCGAACCAGGCGTAGCGGGCGGCGCCGGGAATCACGCTGGGATCCAAACGGCCGGCCAGCGCCCGGCGGGCGGCGGAATTGACCCCGTCGGCGATCACCACCAGGTCGGCGTCGACCCGACCGACGTCGTCGATCGGCGACTCGAACCGGACCTCGGCCCCCAGCTCTGCCGCCCGCTCGGCCAGGATTTGAAGCAGTCGGAGTCGGGGAAAGGCGGCGAAACCGTGGCCGGTGGTGGAGGTGGCATCGCCCGCCTTGCGGATCTCCAGATCGGACCAGTAGCGGAACTCCGCCTCGATCCGCTCGAACGAAACCGGGTCGGCTTCGGCGATATTGCCCAACGTCTCGTCGGAGAAGACCACCCCGAACCCATAGGTGGCGCCGGCGGGGTTGCGTTCGTGGACCACGACCTCGACCTCGGGCAGGGCCAGGCGGGCCAGGATGGCGGTGTAGAAGCCGGCCGGTCCTCCGCCCACGCACACGAGTCGTCGCATGCCGGCGATGGTAGATGAGCCGCCCCTTCTCCGGCCGGGGACCGACCGGGTTGTCGGCGTGGTGTCGCCCGCGACGGAAGAAGGAGGAGCGTGGCACACGGTGACTTCACCGACACCGGGACCTCCGGTCGGATAAGTTGAGGTGATGGAATCCGTCGACCTTCCCGCCGGTGCCGACGACGCCGTCGCCACCGCCGCGGCCCTGGAACCCGACCGCTACAACAAGCAGGGGCGGCTGAAGAAGTCGTTCTACGAGGCGGAACTGGCCCGGCTGCAGGAGGAGTTCGTCAAGCTGCAGTACTGGGTGGCCGCCCGTGGCCTCAAGGTGCTGGTCATCTTCGAAGGTCGGGGTTCGGCCGGGAAGGGCGGGGTGATCAAGCGGATCTCGGAGCGGACCAGTCCCCGTATCGTGCGGGTGGAGGCCCTTCCCAAGCCCACCGAGCGGGAACAGACCCAGTGGTACTTCCAGCGCTACGTCGAGTTCCTGCCCGCCGGCGGCGAGATCGTTCTGTTCGATCGCAGCTGGTACAACCGCTCGAACGTCGAGTGGGTGATGGGCTTCTGCACCCCCGAGCAGCACCAGGAGTTCCTGCGGTCTTGCCCCGAGTTCGAGCGGATGCTGGTGCGCTCGGGGATCATCCTCCTCAAGTACTGGTTCTCGGTCAGTTACGCCGAGCAGCGACGGCGATTCCTCTCCCGCAATGAGGAGCCGATCAAACGCTGGAAGCTGTCGGAGATGGACCTGGCCGAACACGAGCTGTATGTGAAGTACTCGATGGCCAAGGACACCACTTTCCAGTACACCGACATCAAGCAGGCTCCCTGGTATGTGGTGCCCTCCGACGACAAGCGCAGCGCCCGTCTCAACTGCATGGCCCACATCCTCTCCCAGATCGACTACGAGGACGTGATGCCCGACCCCGTCGCCCTCCCCGATCGCAAGGACATCCCCTACGTCCGCCCCCCGATGCACGAGCAGACCTTCGTCCCGCAGGTGTATTGACGGGCGTCGCCGGGGCCTGCGTGCGGTCGTGTCGTCGGTAGGGGGTGGTGGGTCAGCCACGCACCACCCGCCACTCATGACCCGGTACCCGTTCGCGAGCGAACTGTGTGACCGTCTTTCACGGCTAACCTGCGCCGTGGTGAGAGTTTGGCAGACCGGCTTCTACTGATCGAGGGCTCCTTCGTGGACGGGGAAGGTCCGTCCGCGGATGTCATCGAACCCTCCACGGGCGAGGTGTTCGTCACCTGGCGCGACTCGTCTCCCTCCCAGGTGAACCAGGCCATCCGGGCCGCCCGCACCGCCTTCCCCCGATGGCGCGACGCCACCCAGGACACTCGCTCTGCCGCCCTGCGCGGTATCGCCGCCGGACTCGAAGCACGCCGCGCCGAGATCGCCGAGGCCCTGACTCACGAGACCGGCCGGGCCCTGAGTCGCAACGGCCTCTACGTCGACATGGCGGCGGCGCTCTTCCGTCAATACGCCGAACTGGCCCGGATCGACGGCGGCCGCATCGCCCCCTCCAACGACCCCGGCCAGCTCTCGCTGGTCCGGCGAGTCCCCTATGGGGTCGTGGCGGCCCTGATTCCCTTCAACTATCCGCTGCTGCTGCTGGCCTTCAAGGTCGCTCCCGCTCTCGCCGCCGGGAACACGGTGGTGGTGAAGCCCGCCCCCGACACCCCGCTGTCCCTGCAGGTCCTGGCCGAGGTGTTCGCCGAGCATCTACCCGCCGGGGTGCTCAACACCGCCCGCGGGGGCGCCGAGGTGGGTGCCGCCCTGGTCGCCCACCCCGAGGTGGACCTGGTGGCCTTCACCGGATCTACCGCCGTCGGTCGCCGGATCGCCGCCACGTGTGCCGGGACCGGCACTGCCACCCATCTCGAGCTGGGGGGCAAGGACCCGGCGCTGGTCTTCGCCGACACCGACCCCGGCCTGGCCGCCGAGGCGGTGGTATGGGCCTCGTTCCTCAACGCCGGCCAGGTGTGCACCTCAACGGAGCGTGTCTACGTCCACCGCTCGCTTTACGAACGGTTCGTCGACCGGGCGGTACGATTGACCGAGAAGCTGGTGGTGGGCGATCCCTTCGATGCCGCCACCGAGGTGGGCCCGATGCGCAGTGACCATGGCCGGAGCCGGGTTATGGACCAGATTCGGGCCGCCGCGGACGCCGGGGCCGAAGTGCTGATCGGGGGCGAGGCACTCGACCGGCCCGGTTTCTTCCTGGCCCCCACCATCGTCACCGGCGCGGATCATTCCACCGAGCTGATGACCGAGGAGACGTTCGGCCCCGTCATGCCCGTGATGCCCTTCGAGGACGAGGACGAGGCCTTCGCCCTCGCCTCCGACACCCCCTATGGCCTCGGGGCCAGCATCTACACAGAATCTTCGCAACTGGTCGAGCGTGCCTACCGGGAACTCCAGGTGGGAACCCTCTGGGTCAATGACCCGGTGGTCGACAACCTGGCCGCCCCTTTCGGGGGCATGCGAGCGAGCGGCAATGCCCGCGAGCTCGGGCCGGAGGCGCTCGACAGTTTCACGAGGCCGCGCCATGTCCACTGGAACCTGGGCCTGGAGCGGAAGTCCTGGTGGTTCCGAGAGGAGTGAGAGCATGAGCCTCCAAGGGAATGCTTCCAAGGAATGGTTCACTCGTGCATCCGGCGCACTGGTCAACGGTGTGTCCAGTCAGTTTCGCTATTGGGGCGACGAGGACACCCTCGTCATAGAGAAGGGAGAGGGCGGCTACATCGTCGACGTCGACGGGAACCGCTATCTCGACCTCCAGTGCGGTTTCGGTCCCATCATCCTCGGGCACGGTGACCCTGCCGTTTCCGGGGCGGTGGCGGAGGCGGCAGGGGAGGCGAGCAGCTTCGCCATGACCCAGCGCCGCGAGGTGGAGGCCGCCGAGAAGGTCATGGCTGCGCTGGCCTGGCCCGACCGGATGCGCTTCACAAACACCGGAACCGAGGCGACCATGCACGCCATACGTCTCGCCCGGGGGCTGACCGGGCGGGACGTGATCATAAAGTTCGAGGGCCAGTACCACGGGGTGCACGACTACGTGCTCTTTTCCACCGCCGGCGGTCCGGCCGGGGCGCTGGGGTCACGGATGAATCCGACCCCGTGGCAGTCGTCGTCGGGCATCCCCGATGCCATCCGCTCGTACATCCGCACCCTGCCTTACAACGATCTCGAGATCCTCGAACGCATCTTCCGCAACGAAGGTGGCCGGATCGCCGCCATCATCGTCGAACCGATGCTGGGCAACGCCTTCGGCATCATGCCCCAGGAGGGATACCTGGAGGGCTTGCGCCGCCTGTGCGACGAGTACGGGGCGATGCTGATCTTCGACGAGGTCAAGACCGGCTTCCGGATGGGCCTGGGGGGAGCGGTAGCTCACTTCGGGGTGACTCCCGACATCGGCACCTACGCCAAGGCGATGGGGAACGGCTTCCCCGTGGCGGCGATCGCCCTCGGTGAGTCGGCGGTGGAGGGCTGGCGTCAGGGTGGTATATCTCAGGCCGGTACCTACTCGGGCAACGGGATCGCAGCCGCGGCGGCCGCAGCCACCATCGACCGTCTGAGTGATGGTGAGGCGTACGCCGCTCTGGAGAAGACCGGGACCCGCATGATGGAAGGCCTGGCCAAGATCCTCGCCGACCGGGGCGTGCCCGGTCATGTCGTGGGGCATCCGGCCATGTTCTCGGTGTTCCTGGCCGAGGAACCGCCCAGGGAGTTCCGGGATGCGGTCCGTCACGACGACGCTACCTACGACGCGGTGGTCATGAAGATGATCCCCAAGGGAGTCATGCCCTGTCCTGACGCCCGGGAGCCCTGGTTCCTGTGCGCCGCCCAAACCACCGAGGATGCCGACCGGGCCGTGGAGGCCTTCGCCGACAGTCTCGACGAGGTGCTGGCCGGGTGACCCCCCTCCGTCCCGACGGAGAGCCACTCAGCCTCTGGCACGACCAGGGCCCGACGCCCCAGCCGCGTCCGGGCCTGGTCGGAGCCGAAGAGGCCGATGTCGTCATCGTCGGCGGCGGATACACCGGCCTGTGGACCGCCTACTACCTCCTCGGGGCCCGTCCCGGACTCAGGGTGGTGGTGGTGGAGAGCCAGTTCTGCGGCTTCGGAGCTTCGGGCCGCAACGGCGGGTGGGTCTCGGCAAAGTTCCCGGGATCGAAGGCGACCATGGCCGCCGACCACGGACGCCAGGCGGTGGTCGACTATCAGCGAGCCATGTTCGATGCCGTCGACGAGATCGGAAGGGTGGGCGCCGCCGAGGGGATCGAGGTCGACTATCGCAAGGGCGGGATGCTGCTGTTCGCCACCTCGCCCGCCCAGGAGGCCCGCCTCCACGCTTACGCCGACGATCTGCGCCGGTGGGGATTCGAGGAGGACGACCTGGAGATGCTCGGGCCCTCCCGGGCCCGGGAGCGGGCGGCGGTGGCCGGGGCCCGGGCGGCGATGTTCACCCCCCACTGTGCGTCGGTGCATCCGTGGCGCCTGGTGGCCGGGCTGGCCGAGGCGGTGGAACGCCGGGGCGGGAAGATCTTCGAGCACAGCCCGGTCCGGACCATGGGTGCCGGTCTCGTCGTGGCCGACGAGGGCGCGGTGCGGGCACCGGTGGTGCTGCGGTGCACGGAGGCGTTCACGTCGTCTCTCCCCGGGCACGCTCGCACCCTGGCGCCGGTCTACTCGCTCATGATCGCCACCGAGCCGCTGCCGGGGGAGTGGTGGGACGAGGTCGGGTTGGGTGATGGCGAGACCTTTTCCGACGAGCGGCATCTGATCATCTACGGACAGCGCACCGCCGACAACCGTTTCGCCTTTGGCGGCCGTGGCGCTCCCTACCACTTCGGCTCCACGGTCCGGCCCGCCTGGGACGCCGACGCCCACACTCACGACCTTGTCCGCAAGGTGCTGTGGGAGCTGTTCCCCCAACTGGGTGACGCCACCGTCACCCATCGCTGGGGTGGGGCGGTGGCGGTTCCCCGCGATTGGCGGGTGTCGGTGGACTTCGACCGGGTGACGGGCATGGGCTATGCCGGCGGTTATGTGGGCCAGGGAGTGGCGGGCGCCAACCTGGCCGGCCGCACGCTCGCCGATCTGGTGGCCGGCTCCGAAACCGGGCGGACCGCTCTCCCGTTTGTGGGGCACCGCTGGCGACGCTGGGAGCCGGAGCCGTTGCGGTGGATCGGCATCAATCTGGGCCGCGCCCTGGCGCCGCTGGCCGACGTGAGCGAGGAGAGACGGGGCCGTCCATCGCGGATCCTGGGCGGAGTCCTGTCCCGCCTCACCGGCGGATGAGCATCGACTGGGTCGAAGGCGTCGGTTATCTGGCCTCGCTGCTGGTGGTGCTCAGCCTGGCCCAGACCCGGGTGCTGTGGCTGCGTTTGCTCAGCCTGAGCGGGTCGGTGGTGTTCACCACCTACGGCTTGCTGATCGACTCCTGGCCTCTCGTCATCACCAACTCGGTGATCGTGATCCTCAACCTCTACTTCTTGTGGCGGATCCAGACCGGACGCGAGGAGTTCTCGCTCCTCGAGCTGGCACCGGACTCTCCCTACCTGATCCGCTTCCTCGAGTTCCACGCCGACGACATCGCCGCCGCCCAACCCGACTTCACGGGCGTCCGGGCCACCGACACCGTCGTCATGGTGCTCCGGGACATGGTCCCGGCCGTGGTGGTGGGTCGTGCACGCGAGGAGGAGTTCCGCGTCTATCTCGACTACGCGATCCCGTCCTACCGGGACTTCAAGGCCGGCAAGTGGCTTTATGACCGCCGGGCGGACTTCTTCGATCGTTTGGGGGCCGAAGTCGTCGTTGCCACCGGCCTCACCTCCATGCAGCGACGCTATTTGCGCCGGTCCGGTTTCCGGGCGGCCGAGAACGGGAAGTGGGTGCGCGGCGTGGGCCTGGCCCGATTGCGTCAGGCGGCCGGGATCAGCTGATCTCGGCCGGACTCACCAGCCAGACCTCCTCCTCACCGAGCTCGTCCTGAAGCGTGCGGATCTGCTTTCCGACCAGTGCGTCGTCCTGGTCCCAGACCACCACCGCCTCGTCGGCATGACGTCCCAGCCAGGCATCGCGCCGCTTGAACGCCGCCGCCACCTTGGAGGTGGAGTCGGGCGACGCATTCTGGAGGGTGACGGTCTCGGCTGCATTCTCCAGCAGTTGACGGAAGCGCCGCCGCGATTCCTCCGGCCAGCGCTCGTCGAGTCGGGGGAAAGCGAGGACCGCCACGTAGGGCACGTCGGCATCCCGGGCCGCCTCCGCCCCCAGGGTCTCGGCTCCCAGACCCATCCCGGTCAGGACCTTTAGGTCGGGATGGAGTCGCCGCTTGGCGATGAGGATGTCGATCAGATGATCGCGTACCGAGCGGGTGGTCTCGTTCTCGTCGTATCCGCCCAGTCCGGTCGGACGGAGACCGGTGACGAGGAGCAGGTGGCCCGAAGGCCCGTCCTCGGCCTTGGTGCGAGTCCGTCCGGCCTTGTCGGGCGGTCCGACCTCGGTGGGTGTCTCGTCGCCCCGGCGTCCTTCCTGGCGATCGGCGGCCTCCACGGCCAGGCGGTCGGCGAAGTCGTTCCAGCGATCTCCCGAGTGACCTTTGACCCAGCGGAAGACGATGTCGCGACGCCGCACCTCGTCGACCAGGGGCTCCCAGAGATCGCGGCTCGCCACCGGCTTGCGATTCGAGTTGACCCATCCCCGCTTGAGCCATCCCTCCCACCAGCGGTCCCGGAAGCAGTTGACCACGTAGGTCGAGTCCGAGATCACCTCGAGGGGATCCGAAAGCGAGCGGATGGCGTCGAGGGCGGCGGAGAGTTCCATCCGCTGGTTGGTGGTCTTCGCCTCGGCTCCGGAAGCAAACGGTCCACCCGGGACGATCCAGGCCCATCCTCCCGGCCCGGGATTCCCGAAGCAGGCTCCATCTGTGTACACGGTGGTGCGGTCGGACACGGGGCGATGATGGCACACCGGGCCGCTCGGGCGGATACCGTGACCCGATGCGGATACGTTTGGCGGGGCCCTCCGACCTCGATCGGCTGCTCGAGATGCATGCCCGGTTCTGCGCGGCCGACGACCACCAGTTCGATCCCGAGGCGGCCCGGACTGCGTTGGAGCCGTTGCTGGTCGACGACCGGGTCGGGCTGGTTTGGGTGGCCGAAGGCGAGGAGGGAGGGGGCTATGCGATCGTCACCTGGGGCTGGAGCGTCGAATCGCGGGGTCGCGACGCCCTCCTCGATGAGATCTACGCCGAGCCGCCGGGCCGGGGAATCGGCGCCGCCCTGATCGAGGCGATTCTGGCCGAGCTGAAAACCCGTGAATCGGTGACGCGGATATTCCTCGAGACCGAGGAGGGCAACGAGGGAGCCCGACGCCTCTACAGGAGGCACGGATTCGAGGTCGAGCCTTCGGTATGGATGAGCCGGGAGCTCTAGGTCTCGGCCCGGTTACGCCGTCGATACGCCGCCACGTTCTCGCGGTTGCGACACCCATCCGAGCAGTGCCGGCGGGATCGGTTGCGGGAAGTGTCGATGAAGGCGTCCCGGCAGCCGTCGGCGTGGCAGATGCCGAGTCGGTCGAAGCCCTCGTCGGAGATGACCGCGGCCACGCCCATGGCGGTGACCACCGCCATCCAATCGCCGAGCCGGTCCGTGGCCGACTCGAAGTGGAGGTGGGGGAAACCGTCATGCGCCGACAGCACGGGGGTGGCACCGCTGGCGGAGAGGATCCGGTTGAGGGCCGCGACCGCCCCTTCCACCTCCGGGCTGGCGAATACCTCGTGTAGGGAGGTCCGCAGCGCTTTCACGGCTTCCAGGTCCGTTTCCTCCACCTCGTCTCGAACCGGCCGCGTCGGTTGCGGTCGTTCGGCCAGGAAGGCGCGTAGATCATCGACGGTGTGGAGTGTCTCCACACCCGATACCCACCCATAGGTGTTGACCAGCTCGACGGCCAGCGCCGCCGAATCGTCCTTGTAACTAGCAAAATCCATTTGACTGCTTACGAGATCGGGATTAGATTCGTTGTAATCAGCATAGCCGCAATCACCGATTACGGGAACCTGCTGGTGAGAGGCGACAGTTGAGGAGCAGAATCATGTCATTCATCCATCCCATCATGGCGGCAGAACTCGTCAAGGTGATCGAAGCGCGTCATCTCGCCCGTGCGCGACGGCACGAGAGGAGCCGGCGTTGATTGCGGTCTTCTGCGACGAGATCCACCGGCGTGTGCTGGTCCCTCTCGACGACGTCGAGGCGATCCGGGGAGCCGATGGCCGCCTGACCGTCGGCTACCGATGTGCCTGCGGGCGGCCGGGGGAAATGCTCACCGGTCGTCGGCGGGCCGGAGGCGAGGCCAGCGGACACCGGGTCTGAGGCCTGCCGTCATCTGCCGGGTTAGTGTCAGGCGATGGCCAAGATACATGGAGGAACCATCGTCGCCCGCGCTCTCAAGCGGGAGGGCGTCGACACTCTCTTCACGCTGACCGGGGGACACATCGTCCCGATCCTGGACGGCTGCGTCCAGGAGGGAATTCGGGTCGTCGACGTGCGCCATGAGCAGGCCGCCGCCCACGCCGCCGAGGCGTACACCCGTCTCACGGGACGGCTGGGGGTGGCGGCGGTCACGGCAGGGCCCGGTGTCACCGATGCCATGACCGGGATCGCCAATGCCTTCTACGCCAACACCCCCATGCTCCTGCTGGGAGGACGCCATCTGACCCGCCAGGAGCTGATGGGCGGGCTCCAGGAGATGGACCACCCCCGCATGTTCCACTCCATCACCGCCTGGGCGGCCACGGCCTGGCAGCTCGACCGTCTGGCCGACTACATCGGCACCGCCGCCCGCCGGGCCTTCGCCGGCCGGGGCGGACCGGTATTCCTCGACATACCCATGGATGTGCAATTCGACATGGTCGACGAGGAGGCCGTCGTCTGGCCGGAGGATTATCGGGCGAACACATCTACCGGCGCCGATTCGGCCACCCTGGATCGAATCGTCGAGCATCTCTCCGGGGCGGAGCGGCCGATGATCTTCGCCGGGGCGGGTTCGCGACCGGGCGGGGACAATCCCTACCCCGACCTGGCGGAAGCGCTGGGAGCGCCCACCTACCTCAACAGCCGGGCGCGAGGGTCGCTGCCTTACGGGCATCGTCTGCTCGGCAATCACAGCCGTTCCCAGGCCATGGCCGAGGCGGACCTGGTCTTGGCCCTGGGGGTCGACTGGGACTTCCGCACCGGCTACGGACAGAAGGTCAATCCTGATGCCTTCGTGATCCAGGTCGATGCCGACGCCACCAAAGTCGGGTGGAATCGTCCCGCCCACCTGGGGGTGGTGGCCGATCCGGCCACCGTCGCCGCCCAATTGGTGACGCGTCGGGCCGAGTTCGGCGTCGGCGGGGCCGCCGCCTGGGCGGAGGCCGTGATGGACGCCGACAGGGCCCGGCAGGCCGACTTCGACGCCCAGGCCGACGACGACAGATCCCCGGTGAATCCGCAGCGATTCGCCCGCGATGTGGCGGCCTTCTTCGGGCCCAATTCGATCGTGGCGGTGGACGGGGGCGACATCGTGTCCACCACCGCCCGCTGGCTGCAGGTGTCGCAACCCGGTCATGTACTCGACCCGGGCCCTTTCGGCACCCTCGGTACCGGAGCGCCCTTC
Organism: Acidimicrobiia bacterium; assembly: GCA_035461175.1. GTDB lineage: Bacteria > Actinomycetota > Acidimicrobiia > Spongiisociales > ZC4RG35 > DATHVR01. Next base: position 15,799 of record DATHVR010000010.1, read on the forward strand.
GCCATCGCGGCCAAGGTCGCCTTCCCGGACCGACGGGTCGGCATCGTCTATGGCGACGGGGCGTTCGGCTTCAACGGGTTCGAGTACGACACGATGGTGCGCCTCGGTCTGCCCATCGTCGGTGTGCTGGGCAACGATGGCGTCTGGAACAACATCAAGACGTTCCACAGCTTTTCGTTCCCCGATCGTCTGGTGGCCACCGATCTGGGGCGGCGGCCCTATCACTCCGTGGTGGCGGGCCTGGGTGGCTTCGGCGAGATGGTTGAGGAGCCCTCCCAGCTCGTACCGGCGTTGAAGAGAGCCGAAGCCTCCGGCCTGCCGGCCCTCGTCGACGTCCATCTGGACGAGACGATGCGCATGTCCTCCAACTACAGCCAATGAGGCGGTTCGGTGTCCGCTACCACCTCGTCACAGACCTGGCGGTGACGGCCGGGCGTGACCGGGTGTGGGAGGCGCTGGTGGGTGTCGACGTGTGGCCGTCGTGGTGGAGCTGGCTGCGCCGCCTCCGGGTCCTCCATCCGGGGGGCGAGGACGGCCTGGGAGGCCGGTTTCGGGGCCTTATCGCCACCCCTACCCGCTATAGCCTCCGCTGTGACATCGAGGTTCTCGCCGTGAAGAGACCGGAGACGATCTCCCTGCGGGCGGCCGGCGATCTGGTGGGACGGGGTGACTTTCGGCTGTCGGACGCCGGATCGGGAGGGACCGCGCTCGAATTCGTGTGGAGGGTGCGGACCGCGAAATGGTGGATGAACCTGGCGGCGCCGGTGGCCCGGCGGGCGTTCGTGCGTAACCACGACAAATTGATGGACGACTTTGCCCGCGGCCTGGCATACGGAACCGGCTCGGAACTGGTCTCGGTGAGTCACCGAACCCTGCGGCGCGGCGACGTCGGTTTCTTCGAAACTACCGAGTGAGGGAAAATCCGGTAGGTCTGGCGGGGCCGGGTCGTCCAGCGGGCGGCTAGATTCAGTCTCAGTGGGCGGGCTGGAAGCGGAATTCTTGGGATCGCTGGCGGTGCTGGCGCTTTGTATGGCGGTGACCCTCGCCGCCCGGATCTGGTTCACCCGGCCGGCTGCGGCCCCCGGAACCGACCTGAGCTTGTATCAGGTGGCGATGCTGGCCGGGGGAGCGGCGCGGGTGTCCGACACCGCCCTGGCCTATCTGACCTGGTCGGGGATGATCGAGATCCGGGAGTCGACCGATCGCTTGGTGCGAATCCCGGGAATGCGCACGGTGCCCGACCTGCATCCGGTCGAGTCGTCGATCCTGGCCGCCGTCGACGCCTCCGGCGTCCGACCCGAGGCGGCCATGGGAGCCGGGCGTCAGGCCGCCCGGGAGGCAGTCGCCCTTCCGGCCGACCTGGGTGTGGCACCGAAGCTGTTGCTGGCTCTCGACCTGATGGCGGTGGGCGGGTCGGGTCTGGTGGCGTCCTGGGTGGCATGGTGGACCCTCAGCCGGGACGGCGCGGCCACCGGTTTCGTCCCCTTGATCGGAGTGCTGGCGGTGCTGTACTCGGCCTGGTGGATGTTCTCCGGACGGCCCCGGATCACCGGGGCGGGTGCGGCCGGCCTGGAGAGCATTCGGCGCCAGTACGACTCGGACCTGGCGTTGGCGGCGGTGGGAGTCACCAGCCTTCCGGCGGAGCGGGCCATGCACGTGATCGCGCTTTACGGCCGGGATGCCCTCACCGGCGGGCTCTCAGGGCTGCGCAAGGTGATGACCGGCAACCCCGCCCCGGTGCTGACGGTGAAGTCGTCGCTGGTCCGCTGAGTCAGAGCACCAGGATCGCCAGGCCGCCCACCACGAGGGCGTACACCGCGAACGGAAGCAGGCCCACTCTTGTCAGGGCCTTGAGCAGCACGGCGATGGCGGCATAGCCCGACACCGCCGACACCAAGAGGCCCGCCAGGAGGGGAAGCCCGAATCCGCCCGAGTCGGAAACCTCCAGCAGCGAGAGCAGGCCGCCGCCGGCGATGGTGGGAACTCCGAGCAGAAATGAGTAGCGAGCCGCCTCGGTGGGGGTGAGGCCGCGAAACGAACCCGCCACGATCGTCGAACCCGAGCGGCTGATACCGGGGATCAGGGCGAAAGCCTGGGCGATGCCCACCGTCACCGCATCGAGGGGGCGCCCCTCCTCGAGGGTCCGCTTGCCCCACACCAGACGGCTTCCCAACAACAGGATCACTCCGGTCGCCACCAGCGCGCCTCCGACCTTGCGGGGATCGTCCTGGAAGGTGTCGAGGGCACCCCTTAGCGGCAGCCCGACCAGGGCCGGAATCGTGCCGATCAGCAGCAGCATCCACAGCCGGCGCGCCCCGGCGTCGCCGCGAAAGCGGAGCAGCCGGACGATGTCGGCCCGGAAGTAGATCAGGACCGCCAGCAGGGTGCCCAGGTGCAGCACCGCCGACACCGTAAGCGAGGGCTCATCCAACTCCCATCCGGCCGCACTCAGGAAAGCGGGCACCAGCACCAGGTGGCCGGACGAGGAGATGGGGAGGAACTCGGAGAGGCCCTGGACCAGGCCCCAGATGATGGCGGCAAGCACGGAGCGACACGTTAACCGGCGCCCGATCTCACCCCGATCACCAGTCGTGCTTCGGCAGCGGCCGCTGCTGCCGCCGCCGTCCACTCCGGCGACACGGCCAGGCGCCCATTCGGCGCTCCGAACGGGTCGTTACTTGACGACGACACCACCAGCGCCGGGAACTCGATCGGGGCCGAACCGTCGGTGAGGATGACACCGGTGGCGGCCGCCCCGGGCCCGGCCCCGTCGGGTACCGGGGCCTGGATGACGTTCCACCCGGGTGGGATGGCCACGTCGGTGATCATGGTGGCGAGGAGCGGATCTCCCGCTCTCAGATCGAAGGCGGCGACTCCGTTCGGTTCGACCGTGGCGATGTCGGAGACCGGCACCCGCCGATGAAGGATGTGGGACTCGTCAATCTCGGTTCCGGCCGCCACGTCGACGGCAAGAAACGTCAAGGTGGTGGTCGGTGATGGAGAGAGTTCGCTCCAAGCCGCCAGCGCCACCAGGAGGGCGGCGGCAGCCCAGCGCAGATACGGAGGTCGGGCCAGCCACAGCACGCACGCCAACCTACGTCATGGAGTTCCCCGGGTGAAGGGGCTTGTCGGTCAGTCGGCGGCGGCCGCCGCCTCCGACGTCTTCGCGGAGGACTTTTCTGTCTTCTTCTCGGGTTTCCCGCCGTCGGCGGTGGAACCGTTCGAGGGCTTCGAGTTGGCCGGAGACCCCTTGCCCTTGGTGCGGGAATCGGTCACGTAGTAGCCGGAACCCTTGAAGACGACGCCGCTGGCGTGGAACACCTTGTTCAGGCTCCCGCCACACTCGGGGTGGGTGCGCAGGGGTTTGTCGGTGAACTTCTGGAAGACCTCCAGACGCTCCCCGCAGTCTTGGCACAGATACTCGTATGTTGGCATCAGCTATCAAAGATCCGTTGGTTGAGGGACGCCATTGTAAACCGTCCGCCAATCGTTCTCATTCCCGATCACCGCACCGACCTCGCAAGGACGGGGCGCAACTAGCCTCGACCGCATGACCTCTTCCCTTGCGACCGAGCTCGACCAACTCCCATCCGACCTCCGGGATCGACTGGCCGAATACGGTTTCGACCGGAACTGGTTTCTGGCCGAGGCGGAGCACTACGCCGCCACCGGGACGGACGAGAACCACGTTCGGGGCGAGGTGACGCCTCCCGCCCCCGAGGACGTCGTCGACCTGCCCCGGCCCGGCACACCGGAGCGCCGCCAGGCCGAGGCGGCCGGAAAGGCGGCACTCGCCAACGGCGAGTGCGCGTTGGTGGTTCTGGCCGGGGGTATGGCGACCCGGATGGGCGGGGTGGTCAAGGCCCTGGTCGAGGCATTGCCAGGCAGGACATTCCTCGATCTGCGCTTGCAGGACCAGCAGACCCTCGAAGAGGCGGTTGGTCACGTCGTCCCGATGTGGCTGATGACGAGTCACGCCACCGAGGGACCGATCCGGGAGGCACTGGGCGAACAGCTCGATGGATTCCGGCTCGCCACCTTCCCCCAGCTGCTCTCGCTGCGCTTGACTCCGGACGGAGACCTGTTTCGGGAGGAGGACGACCGACCGAGCGAGCACGCTCCCGGTCACGGCGACCTACCCGAGGCTCTCCAGCGCAGCGGCCTGCTCGAGCGATTCGTAGAGTCGGGTGGGCGCTACGTGACCGTCGCCAACCTGGACAACCTCGGTGCCACCCTCGATCCGGCGGTGATCGGAGCCCATCTCGGACACGAGTCACCGGTCACGTGCGAAGTCGTCGACAAGCAGGGCGGCGACAAAGGTGGGATCCCGGTTCGCCTCGACGGCCGGCCGCTGGTCCTCGAGGAGTTCCGCATACCCGATAGCTTCGATCCGGCGCGGGTGCGGGTATTCAATACCAACACGTTCCATTTCGACGCCAGGGCGCTGCTCGACCTCGACATCGACTGGACCTACTTCGTGGTCGAGAAAGAGGTCGACGGCCGCCCCGCCATCCAGTTCGAGCGCCTGGTCAACGAGGTGGCGTCCCACCTTCACACCCGTTTCCTGCGGGTGCCGCGGCAGGGAGCGGAGTCTCGCTTCCTTCCGGTCAAAGACCACGACGACCTCGAGGCGAAACAGACCACGCTCGAGACCATCGCCGCCGCCCGGGGAATGCTGGGATGAAGCCACTGGAGGAGGCACGGATCGAGGTGCTCGCCGCGGTCAGGGCGCTCGGAACGGAATTGGTCGACCTCGAGTCTGCGGCCGGGCGCATTCTGGCCGCCGACGTGACGGCGGACCACGACGTGCCGCCGTTCCCGAACTCGGCGATGGACGGCTACGCCGTGCGCGCCGCCGACGTGGCGTCGGCCCCGGTGACATTGCAGGTACTGGAGGACGTCCCGGCCGGATCGGTGGCCCGGGAGTCGGTGAGACCGGGTACCGCCATCAAAATCATGACCGGCGCGCCGATGCCTCCCGGTGCCGACACCATCGTCAAGGTGGAGGTGACGGCCCAGGAGGGTGACCGGGTCGAGATCCAGGAACGGGTCGAGCCGGGGACCTCCGTACGGGCGGCGGGCGGGGACATCGCCGTCGGCGCCACCGTGCTGACGGCCGGAAGCCTCCTCGGGCCGGTCGAGCTCGCCCTGCTGGCCACCGTGGGGGTAGCCGAACCGCTGGTGGGGGTGCGTCCCCGGGTGGCGGTGATGGCCACCGGTGACGAGCTGTGCCCCCCCGACACCTCCAGCCTGGAACCGGGCCAGATTCGCGACTCCAACCGGGCCCTGATGCGGGCGCTGATCCAGGAGGCGGGGGGCGAGGTGCTCGACCTGGGCATCGTCCGCGACGTGGAGGCGGATCTGACGGCGGCCCTGACCGATGGTGCCCGCCGGGCCGACGCCATCGTCACCTCCGGCGGGGTCTCGATGGGGGAGTACGATCTCATCAAGCAAGTGTTGAGCGAGCGGGGGAACGTCGAGTTCTGGCAGGTGGCGATGCAACCCGCCAAGCCATTTGCCTTCGGTCATGTGGAGGGGACGCCGCTGTTCGGCCTCCCCGGCAACCCGGTGTCGGTGATGATCGCCTTCGAGCAGTTTGCCCGTCCCGCCCTGCTCAAGATGCAGGGGGCCACCGGGTTGCTACGCCCCCGGATCCCGGTGCGGATGGGAGAGACCGTGGAGACGGATCCGGCCAAGACCGTCTTCTTGCGGGTGCGAATCGTGGGAGAGGAGGGGGGATCGGCGGTAGTGGCCCGGTCGGGTGGCCAGTCGTCGAATGTGCTCTCGGCCCTGGCCGCCGCCGACGGACTGGCGGTGGTGCCGGTGGGGACCGCCACGGTCGAAACCGGGGATAAGGTCGAGATGGAGCTGTTCCGACATCCCTCGGGAAGGCTGGGACGATGAAACAATCTGAGCCACACCTCACCCATCTCGACGAAGAAGGATCGGTGCACATGGTCGATGTTGCCGGCAAGGAGGCCACCGAGCGGGAGGCGGTGGCCGAGGTGGTCGTGCAGATGCCGGCGGCCCTGGCCGAGCGATTCTTCACGGGTGATCTTCCCAAGGGAGACGCCCTGGCCACGGTTCGCCTGGGGGGGATCATGGCCGCCAAGCGGACCCCGGAACTCATACCGCTTGCCCATCCGATAGCCCTCACCTCGGTGAAGATCGCGGTCGAGCCCCATCCGGACGGGGTGCGAATCGAGGCCCGCTGTGGGGTCGTCGAGCGCACCGGGGTGGAGATGGAGGCCATGACGGCCGCCGCGGTGGCGGCTCTGACCCTCTACGACATGGTCAAGTCGGTGGAGCGAAGTGTCGAAATCGGTCCATTGCGGTTAGTCTCGAAGCGTGGCGGTCGGTCCGGCGAGTGGTCGGCGGACCCACCGGGTTCGTTGTCCGGCCGGTGACCATTGACTAACCTAACTGCAACTTTCCCGGAGTCAGACAAAAACAGATGACAGCCAGCCTCATCGTCGCACTGCTCGTCATCGCCACTGTGTGGGGGTTCTATCTCCTTCCCTCCTTCATGGGCGACAGGCGCGACGCCCCCCTCAGTTCCACCGAGCAGTTCGACCGCTGGACCTCGCTGATGGCCGACGTCCAGCGCCGCCAGTTCAACGCCTCCGCCTCTTCCAAGCGGCTCACGGTACGGGCGCGGCGACGCCGTGTCCTCGGCACCCTCGTCCTCGCCGCCGTCGCCACTCTCGTGGTGGCCTGGTGGCAGGACTCCCTCACCTGGCTGCTGGTGCACCTCGCCGTCGACGTCATGCTCGCCCTGTATGTGGCGGTTCTGATCCAGATCCGCCAGGCACATCAGTATCGAGTGGCGGTCGACACCATGCCCGAGCGGCAGGCGGAGCGCCAGGAGACCCAGGTCCGGGTCATCGCCCGCTGACGGTGGTGGATCTTCCCTTCGTCGGTGCCATCCGCGCCGAACTCGACTCCCGTTTCGCGGCGCGGGAGGTGGCTCTGACCCGAGGCCGGGACCTGATCCGCGCCTCGGCCAACGCCATCCGGGCCCTGCATCGGGGCGAGACCGAAGTGGCGGCCGAACGTCTGGCCGAGGCCGACCGGCTTCGCGACGAGATCTTCACCAGCATGGAGGACCAGCCGGCCATGTTCCATGCCGGGTTCGTATCGGACGCGGTCAAGGAACTGGCCGAGGCTCATATCACCCGTGCCCTCTTTGCCGGTGAAGCCCTGCCCGGGCCGGAGAAGCTCGGCATCGACCCGGTGCCGTGGCTGCATGGCCTCGGAGAAGCGGTGGGAGAGTTGCGGCGCCGGATGCTGGACCAGTTGCGGGCAGGCGAACTCGACTCGGCCGAGGCGCTGCTGGTGGCGATGGACGACATCGTCGACCAGTTGGCCGAGATCGACTACCCCGACGGGATGACGGCGGGGCTGCGGCGGACCACCGATGTGGCCCGCTCACTCACCGAGCGATCCCGTGCCGACCTGACCACCACCGTGGTCCAGGAACGGTTGCGAGCCCGCCTGGAACGGTCCGACCGTGTCGACTGAGCACACAGCCGCGCCAGGCGCGGTTATATGCACGCTGGTCGGAGGCGGTTGGTGAAACAGAGACGGCTGGGACCCGACGGTTCATCCGTCGGCGCGATCGGCTACGGGGCGATGCCGCTCAACTGGGAATACGGGACTCCGGTCGGCGAGGAACAGGCCCGGGAGGTGATCGAGCGGGCGCTCGACCTGGGCATCACCCTGATCGACACCGCCGACGCCTACGGTCCCAACGAGGAACTGGTGGGCCGGGTAGTGGAGGGCAGGCGGGATGAGGCGGTGCTGGCCACCAAGGTGGGCCTGGTTCTGACCGGAACCGATCCCATCAGCTACGACAGGAACGGCCGACCCGACCACATCGTCGCCGCCTGCGAGGAATCCCTGCGACGGCTGCGCACCGACGTGATCGACCTGTATCAGTTGCATCGCGTCGATCCGGCGGTCCCGGTCGAGGAGACGGTGGGAGCGATGAGCGAGCTGGTCGACGCCGGCAAGGTGCGGGCGATCGGTCTATCCGAGGTGGAGGTGGCCACCCTGGAACGGGCCGGGGCGGTGCATCCCATTTCCAGCGTCCAGTCGGAACTGTCGCTGTGGACCCGGGGCCCGTTGGCCGAGGTGCTGCCGTGGTGCGCCTCTGGCGGGGTGGCTTTCCTGCCCTATTCGCCGCTGGGTCGGGGCTACCTCACCGGCCGGCTGTCCAGCGACGACCTCACCGCGGCCGATTTCCGGGCCGGCTTGCCCCGCTTCGAGCGCGAGGCGATGGAGACCAACCAACAGATCGTGGACGGGATCGCGGCGGTGGCCGAGCGGCACGGCGCTACCAACGCCCAGGTGGCGTTGGCCTGGCTGCTGGCCCAGGCGCCGGTGGTGATCCCGATTCCCGGCACCAAGCGGACCCAGTATCTGGAGGAGAACGCCGCCGCCGCCGATCTGATCCTCACCGACCAGGACCTGGCCGATCTCGACGCCCTCCCCGCCCCGGCCGGCGGCCGATACTGAGTCGGAGGTCGGAGGTCCTCAGACCGTTTTGTGGGTCGGAAATGACCATCAGACCGTCATTTCCAGCCCACTGAACGGTCGGGCACCGGAACTCGGAGCGCGAGTCGAAGCTTCTACAATGACGCACGCACCTTGGGGGTGTAGCTCAGCCCGGAAGAGCGCTTCCCTCGCACGGAAGAGGCCGTGGGTTCAAATCCCATCACCTCCACTGCTTGATTGCCAAGGGGGGACGATCCCCCGGAAACACCCGACCTTGATTCGGTGAGCCACGCCTCAGCACCTCGGGCTTCCGACCTCCGACCTCCGGCTCACCACTCACACCGCTTCGTCGAGAGGACCGCGCAGGCTCTGTTTGATGACACTGACCGGTGCGGGAGCGTTGGCGGCGTGGGCTTCGACCTGGGCGGTGTAGGCCAGGCCCAGGAAGATCGCCATCGAGCCGAGTTGGGCCCACAGCATCATGCCGATGATCCCGGCCAGGGGCCCGTAGACGTCACCGAAGGTCGTGGAGGCCTTCAGGTACAGGGCGAGCCCGGCGGTGACGGCGATCCAGAGAAGAACCGCCAGGAGCGCCCCCGCCACCAGCCAGCGCAGGGGGGGCTGGCGTCGGAACGGGGCGTACTTGAACAAACCGGTCAACGCCACCAGCACCACCACGAAGCCAACCGGCCACCGACCCCAGGTCCACACTGTCTCCAGATCGCCGAGAAGGGAGCCGACGGTCGAGCCGAGCGCAATGAAGAGGAATCCGGCCAGGAACAGCACACCGAAACTGATCGTGAGCACCAGCGCCCGCCCGTACTTCGATCCCAGTGATCGGTCCTCCTCGATCCCGTAGATGCGGTTGGCGCCCCGCTGGACCTGGAGCATGCCGGCTATGCCGCTTACGACGGTGGTGGCGACGGCGCCCAGGATCACCCACAGGCTGGAGGAAGCGGCATCGGAACCCTGTTCGACCACCGACCGGAAGAGGTCGGCGGTGGAACCCGGAGCGATCGAGTCGAAAATGGAGAGGATCAGGTCCCGGAGTGATCCCTCCCCGATGCGGGTGGCGACAGCTACGACTGCGATCACAGCCGGGATCGCCGACAGCACCACCTGGAATCCCAGTGCCCGCGAGATGCTGGTGGCGTCTGCCGCCCGGAACCGTGTCACGCCCTCGACCAGCACATGACGGAAGCCGAGATCCTTCGGCGGCGTCGCCTGCCGGGACAGTGCCACCACTTCGGGGACGAAATTGGCGGAGCTCACGGGGTGCCGTCGCCGGGACGATTCAGGGTCATGACCGGAAGTTAGCCCGAGTGGAGTGCTTTCGCCCGGTGTCGGGTTGTCGGCGTGTCTCGGTAATCTCGCTATTCGATGCACACCCGCCGTCTCGCCTTTTTAGTCCTGCTCGTGGCGTTCACGCTCGTCGCCTGCGATGACGGCTCCGATCCCTCGACGACCTCGACCTCTTCGGGAGCAGTCACCACCTCCGACTCCCCGACCACGGTGGCTGAGACGACCACCACCACCACCACATTGCCACCCGGTACCGAAGAGCTGCCCGAGGAAGTACGGGGGGAGCTGGCGGACCTGATCGCGGCCACCGAGTCCGTGCGCCAGCTCGAGTTCATCGAGCAGCCCAACGTCGTCGTGGTGACGAACGACGAGTTGGCGGAACGAGTGAGGGACCAGCTCGAGGAGGATCTCGAAGATCTTCCCGCCGACCAGGCCCTCTACCGATTGCTCGGTCTGATCGAGCCCGAGGTCGATCTGAATGCCCTGTACACCGACCTTTACTCCGAGCAGGTGGCCGGCTACTACGACGGTGAGGTGGGCGAGCTGGTGGTGCCGATGGCCGAGGGCGGCTTCACCGTTCTCCAGCGGGCGACTCTCGTCCACGAGCTCACCCATGCCCTGACTGATCAGCACTACGATTTCCACGGTCGCTACAGCGAGCTGCTGGATGAGGACCGTTACGACGAGGCATCGGCCCTCCAGGCCGTCATCGAAGGCGACGCCGTGCTGGCCGAGCTGCTGTACCTGCGCAGCCTGAGCCCCGAAGAACAGGCCGAGTTCTTCACCGAGTCGTTCGGTGTCGACAGCCAGCAGTTCGATGCCGCCCCCCGTTTCATCCGTGACGCCCTCGTCTTCCCCTACGACAGCGGCTTCGTCTTCATCGACCGCCTCTACCGCACAGGAGGCTTCGAATCCATCGCCGGGGCCTACGCCTCTCCGCCCGTCTCGACCGAACAGGTCATGGATCCAGACGATTACCCCGCCGATGAGCCGGTGGCGGTCGAACTGGAGGAACTCGCCATCGACGGGTTCGATCTCGAGTATGAGTCGACGTGGGGAGAGTTGGGATTCGCCCTGATGTTCGACCAGGTGCTATCCGACGACGTCTCCGACACTGCCGCCGGAGGGTGGGGCGGGGATCGATACCAGGTCCATTTCGACGGCTCCGAGGTGATATTGGTGCTCCGTTATCGGGGCGATTCCGCCGCCGACGCCGAGGAGATGCGCAGCGCCCTTAACGAATACGTCCGGGCGGCGATGGGCTTCGAGGAAGCGGAGGAACTGGAAGGCGGATCGGCCTATCGAGGCGACGACCACGCCTGGGTCTGGTCGGATGGCAGCGAGGTGGTCCTGGTCGCCTCCTCCGATGGAGATGGCTTCGACACCGCGGTGTCCACTCTGTCGGCCACCGCAATCCCCGACACCCCCGACACCCCCGACACCACAGGCGGTTGAACCACTAGCCGGGGCGGACGTCCATCCATAGGGTGGGCGGCGTGGACATCGAGGGACCCCGGGGCTGGCACATCACCGATGTCAGGGTGGCGTCGACCGGTCCCGGCCGCCTGCGAGGGCTGATCGGCCACCCGCTCTTCCCGCTCCTGCTCGCCACGAGTTCGGTCCACGGCTTCCATCTGTCTACCGAGCTCACGGTGGTGGCTCTCGACCGGGCCGGGGTGGTGCTGACGGTCCGGCGGCTGCGCCCCTGGCGGGTTATTCGGGTGCGGGGAGCGAGCTGGATGCTGGAACTGCCGCGTCGGGTTCCCGGTCCCCGGGTGGGAGACCGTTTGCAGTTGCGGGGGCGATCCGGCGAATCTGGCGGGTGATGCCGGGCCGGCTGTACATCTGCGCAACACCCATAGGAAACCTGGGCGATGTTTCGCCGCGGCTGGCCGAGACGCTGGCGGCGGTCGACGTGGTCTATGCCGAAGACACCCGCCGCAGCGGGCGCCTGCTGGCTGCGTTGGGGATCGAGGCGCATCTGCGCTCGTTCTTCGTCGGGAACGAGCGGAGGCGGGCCCCCGGACTGGAAGACGACCTGCGCCGGGGGAGCGATATCGCCCTGATCACCGACGCCGGAATGCCGGCCGTATCCGACCCGGGTGCGCTGGCCGTGGAGACCGCCCGCCGGGCCGGTGCCGAGGTGGTGGTGATCCCGGGGCCGTCGGCGGTGACGGCGGCCGTGGCCGGGTCGGGGATGGTAGCGGGCCGCTTCGTCTTCGAAGGCTTTCTCGCCCGGAGCGGCCGGGAGCGGGCGCGGCAGCTCGAGCGGATCGCGGCCGAGACCGATCCGTCGGTCGTGTTCCTCAGCCCCCACCGGGCGGCAGCCGACCTGACGGATCTGGCCGGCGAATGCGGGCCGGAGCGAGAGGTCTGTGTCGCCCGGGAGTTGACCAAGCTGCACGAGGAGCTGTGGTGGGGGACGCTGGCGGGGGCAGCCGCGAGGTGGAGTAGCGAGGCGCGAGGCGAGTTCACGATCGTCGTGGCGGGGCAGGCGCCAACCGAGCCGGATCCGGAAGCCGCGGTGGATCTGGCCCGACGCCTGGTCGCCGGGGGTGTCGCTCCGTCCCGGGCGGCCCGGGATGCTGCCGCCGCCACCGGAGTGCCCCGACGACAGATCTACGAGGAGTTGGTCAGGTGAGGAGCTGGTTGCGGCAGGAGGAGCAGATTCCCTTGCCCTTGAAGTCGAAGACCTTCTCTTCGGAGCCGCAGAAGGTGCAGGTACTGGTCATCTTGCGGAGGACGATGTTGGGGCCCTCGACCGAGATGAGGATGTGGTCCCCCTCACGAATGTTGAAGAGGCGCCTGGTCTCGGCGGGTATCACCACCCGTCCGAGATCGTCGATCTTGCGTGCGATACCTGCGTCCATGATCCTCAGTGGTCCCGGTCACGGCGGAGCCTACCGCTCCCGGGGCAGCCATGACGGCCGGGCGGCGCCCCCGATGCGGCGCGTTACGCTCGCCCTGGCATGACCTGGGTCGACACCCACTGCCACCTCCAGCTCGACGAGCGCTCCCCCGGGGAGTTGATAGATCGCGCCGGGGAGGTCGACTGGATGGTCGTGCCGGGGATCGACGCCGCCTCTTCGCGAGCTGCCCGGGACCTGGCAGCTCGGCATCCGGGCCGCCTGGAATGGTCGGCCGGACTCCATCCCCATGACGCCGAGCGCTGGCCGGCCGAAGGAGAGGAGATCGCCGACCTGGCCCGAACGGCGGTGGCGGTGGGGGAAGCCGGCCTCGACTACTACCGGGGTCTGGCTCCGGTCGCCGCCCAGCGGGAGGCATTCCGGGCCCAACTGGAGCTGGCGGCGGCACTGGACAAGCCGATCATCGTCCACTGTCGGGATGCCTTCGCCGACGTACACGAGCTGGTGGAAGCAACTGCAACGGGGAACCGGGTGGTGCTGCACTGCTGGACCGGTGGCCGGCGCTGGACCCGGCGCTTCCTCGATCTCGGGGTAGTGTTCTCGTTTGCAGGACCGCTGGCCTTCGAAAACGGCGAGACGATCCGCCTCGCCGCCCAGCTGGTGCCACCGGACCGCGCCATGGTCGAGACCGACACTCCCTATCTCGCTCCGCCTCCCCACCGGGGCGAGCCCAACGAACCCGCTTTCGTTGCCCTTACCGGGACCGCTTTGGCTGGTATCTGGTCGATGGACCCGGCCGAGGCGGCCCGGGCCACCGCCGGCACCGCCGAGCGGGTCTTCCGGAGTCGGGGATGAATACCCAGACCCCGGCCAAGATCCTTGCGCTGCTCGAGCGCCACGGGGTGCGCCCCCGCAAGATGTTCGGTCAGCATTTCCTGGCCGACCGCAACCTGATCGACAAGGTGGTGGCGCTGGCCGATGTTGCCCCCGGCGATCGGGTGGTAGAGATCGGAGCCGGAACCGGTGCCCTCACCATCGCCTTGATCGAGCGGGGGGCCCGGGTCGTCGCCTACGAGGTGGACGAGGCGTTGCGGCCCGTACTCGAAGAGACCGTGGCGGACCTGCCCGTCGACCTCCGCTTCGCCGACGTGATGGAGGTGGACCTCGACGCCGAGCTGGAAGGCAGCCCCTGGAACATGGTGGCCAATCTTCCCTACAACGTGGGCACACCCTTGCTCCTCGACGTTCTGCTCCACGTGCCTCGTATCGAGTCGATGACCGTCATGGTCCAGAGTGAGGTGGCCGAACGGCTGATCGCCCGTCCCGGTACCGGGGTTTACGGCCTCCCCTCGGTGATCGTGGGGCTGGCGGGACGGCCGGTCGACAGTTTCAAGGTCCCGCCCCAGGTGTTCGTGCCCCCGCCGCAGGTGTCTTCGACGGTGGTCAGGATCGACCGCAGGCCGATGCCCGAGGGCACCCCGGCGGCGGTCGAGCTGGCCCGGCGGGCCTTCGGGCAGCGGCGGAAGATGTTGCGCCGCTCGTTGAGCGAGGTCGTCCCCGTGGGTGCCTACTCGCGGGCAGGCATATCGCCGACGGCGAGGCCCGAGGCACTGTCTCCGCTCGAGTTCCTGCGCCTGGCCGAGGCGACCGCCGATGTCTGAGTGGGAGGCACCGGCCAAGCTCAATCTGGACCTGCGGGTGGCGGCAGCGGACGCCACCGGCATGCATCCGCTGCGTTCCATCGCCCAGACCATCGAACTGTGCGATCGGTTACGGGTGGAGGAATCCGACGAGGACGCCCTCCACGTCGAGGGGGCCGAGCTGGCCGACGACGGCGACAACCTGGTGTGGAAGGCGGTCGAGGCGCTGGAGTGGTCGGGACGGCCCCGCCTCGACATCGAACTGGTCAAGCGGGTGCCGGTGGCGGCCGGCCTGGGGGGTGGGTCGGCCGACGCCGCTGCCATGTTGAAGGCAGTGGGGGCCGAGATGATGAAGCTCCCCGACGACCGCATCCTGGAAGTGGCGGGCAGGGTGGGCGCGGATGTCGCCTACCTGTTGACCGGAGGCACCGCCGTGATGGAGGGATATGGCGAGCGGGTCACCCGCCTCGATGCCCTGGACGGGTTCGCGGTAGGAGTGGCGGTGCCTGACTTCCATCTGGTCACCGCCGACGTGTACCAGCGCTGGGACGCCATGGGGGGCCCGTGGGGGGAAGAGCTGGCGGGCAGGGACCTCCCGCCCCCGCTCCGGTCATTGGGCGAGTTGCGCAACGACCTCACGCCGGCAGCGCTCTCGCTGCGTTCCGAGCTGGCCGACTGGATGCACGACCTCGGTCTCCGCTGGGAGCGGCCCGTGTTGATGTCGGGCTCCGGCCCGGCCTGCTTCGCCTTCTTCCTGGACCTCGACGAGGCGGCCGAGGCCATAGGGACGGTGGGGGAGGCAAGAGCGGCGACGGCGGCGGAGTTGCGCCGCACCGGGGCGGAGCGCCTGAACTGATGGGACGGCGACCCTTCACTACACTCCGGGACCCATCCGGACGCGTCAGATGACCGTCCCGACCCAGTGGGGGGTGGTGTAATTGGCAGCACTACGGGTTTTGGTCCCGTCAGAGCGGGTTCGAATCCTGCCCCCCCAGCGAAACGACCCATTTGAGGAGGTCGAGCACAAGTGTCAGTCCACGCCGTAGTCCTCGCCGCCGGCAAAGGCACCCGCATGAAATCCGACCTGGCCAAGGTGCTGCACCGGGCGGCGGGACGCACCTTGCTCGACTGGGTCCTGGCGTCGATCGGGGAGGTGAAGCCGACCCGCACGGTGGTGGTGGTCGGTCACCAATCCGATGCCGTGGTCGAGTCCCTTCCCGACGGCTGCGAGTCGGTGCTCCAGCAACCCCAGAACGGGACCGGGCACGCCGTCCAGGTGGCCCTCGGCCGGCTCGGAGACCTCGATCCCGGTGACACCGTCCTGATCGCCTATGGGGACATGCCACTGGTGGGGGTGCCCCTGTATCGAACCCTGGCGGAGCTGCCTCCGGGCACGGCGGTGAGGATGGCGACGGTGGATCCGGGACCGGCCGGGTTCGGCCGCATCGTCCGTGATGACGGGGGAGGGGTGAGGGCGATCGTGGAGGAGCGAGACTGCACTCCCGAGCAGGCCGCCATCACCGAGCGCAACGTCGGCATCTACGCCTTCGTCGCCGGCGACCTGGTCGATGCCATCGCCCATCTCGGCACCGACAACGCTCAGGGTGAGCTGTACCTGACCGACGTCATCGGATCGCTCGCCGCCGCCGGCAAGACCATCGAGACCGTCACTGCCGACGAGGTCGAGGTCATGGGCGTCAACTCCCACGCCGACCTCGCCGAAGTCCAGGCGGTCCTCCGCCGCCGTATCAATGACGACCTGATGGCGGAGGGCGTGTGGATGCTGGACCCGGAGCGGACCTATGTCGATGCCACCGTCACCGTCCGGGGAGGAGCCATGCTCTACCCGGGAGTCCACCTCGAAGGGACCACGGTGGTGGAGGAGGGCGCCGGCGTTGGCCCCGACACTCGTGTCATCGACTCCACCATCGGGTCCGGGGCCGTCGTCAGCTATTCGGTGGTGCGCGAGTCCGAGATCGGCTCGGGAGCCAGCGTCGGGCCATTCGCCTCGCTGCGTCCCGGCTCGGTGCTGCGGGCGGGAGCGAAGGCGGGCACCTTTGTCGAGACCAAGAAGACCGAGATCGGTGAGGGCGCCAAGGTACCCCATCTCTCCTACATGGGAGACGCCGTGATCGGGGCGGGGGCCAACGTCGGTGCCGGCTCGATCACCTGCAACTACGACGGCTACGAGAAGCACGAGACGGTGATCGGCGAGCGGGCTTTCATCGGCTCCGACACGATGCTTGTGGCCCCGGTCAGTGTCGGAGACGGGGCGGTCACCGGTGCCGGGTCGGTCATCACGACCGACGTGGAGCCGGGAGCCCTGGCGGTCGAGCGTTCGCCCCAAAAGGACGTCCCGGGCTACGCTGAAAGGCGCGCCGCCCGGCAACGAGCGAAGGACGCCGAACAAGGCAACTGATGGACATCGTCTCCCGCAGCCGACTGATGCTCTTCACGGGGAGCGCCAACCCCGGTCTCGCCGCCGAGGTCGCCGACCTGTTGGGTTCTCCCCTGGGAAAGATGGAGCGGTCGGTCTTTTCCAACGGCGAGATCTACGTACGGCCGGCCCAGTCGGTCCGCGGCGCCGACTGCTTCCTGATCCAGAGCCACTGTCACCCGATCAATGACCACATCATGGAGCAGTTGATCACGATCGACGCCCTGCGCCGGGCCTCCGCCCGCCGCATCACGGCCGTGATGCCCTTCTACGGCTACTCCCGCCAGGACAAGAAGGTCCTCCCGCGGGAGCCGATCTCGGCCCGTCTGATCGGGGATCTGTTCATGACGGCGGGAGCCGACCGGCTGGTTTCGGTCGATCTCCATACCGGCCAGCTCCAGGGCTTCATCACCAAGCCCTTCGACCATCTCACCGCCCTGCCCATCATTACCGACTACCTGCGGGAGCGGATCGACGGGCCCACCGCCATCATCTCCCCCGACGCCGGAGGCGTGAAAAGGGCCGAGAAAT
Organism: Acidimicrobiia bacterium; assembly: GCA_035461175.1. GTDB lineage: Bacteria > Actinomycetota > Acidimicrobiia > Spongiisociales > ZC4RG35 > DATHVR01. Next base: position 33,072 of record DATHVR010000010.1, read on the forward strand.
ACGCCCGGCGGCTCGACGGGTCGGTGGCCTTCGTCTACAAGCGGCGCGATCCCGATATCCACAACGTCAGCTCGGCCCTGGACATCTCGGGCGATGTGGCCGGCAAGCACGCCGTGATCGTCGACGACATGATCGACACGGCGGGCACGGTGGTGAATGCCGCCGAGATGGTGCGGGCGGCCGGAGCCACCTCGGTCCGGATCGCCGCCACCCACGCCATCTTCTCGGGACCGGCGCTGGATCGCATCAAGAACGCTCCCATCGACGAGGTGATCGTCACCAACACCCTGCCGGTCTCCGACGACGTTGCCGCTCTTGACACCATCCAGGTGCTGTCTATCGCTCCCATCGTTTCCGAGGCTCTGCAGGCGATTTTCATGGACTCCTCCGTCTCCGAGATCTTCCTCGGCGACAACGCGTGAGCTTCGCCACTGAGGAACAGGAACTCACCACCGGCAGCCGGCCGGGCGTATTCGATCTCACCAGTCGGCTGGCCGAGTTCTGTCGTGACCGGGGCGACGGCCTGGCCACAGTGTTCGTGCCGCACGCCACCGCCGGGGTGGCCATCATCGAGGTAGGGGCCGGATCCGACGACGACCTGCTCGCCGCCATCGTCGACCTGCTGCCCGAGGACGATCGCTGGCGCCACGCCCACGGCTCGCCCGGGCACGGCCGCGACCACGTCCTTCCCGCCTTCATCTCGCCTTCGATCACCATCCCGGTGATGGCCGGGCGCCCCACCCTGGGTACCTGGCAGTCGGTGGTGATGGTGGACACCAATCGGGACAATACCCACCGGCGGGTCCGGTTCAGCTTCCTCGGCTGATCGGTGCCTGGACGGCGCGTCGGCCGCCGATGCTCCCCACCGGTGGTCAGTCCTCTAGTGGAGGCAGCATCAACTCCTCGCCGGGAAAGATCAGATCGGGGTCGCCCGAGCGGATGTGGTGGCGGTTGGTCTCGACCACCTGGACCCAGTAGGGGGCGATCTCGGCGTCGGTGGGGGAGCGGCCCCATTCCGACTCCAGGTGACGGGCCGCCAGCAGCCAGAAACTGTCGCCGGGCTGCACGGTGGCCCTCCCCGGCGGGTCGGCGTCCGCGAGCCCCCCGGGAGGGGGCCTCGCCTCCCGGGGCTCATCCGGCGCCGAGGTGGGGGGAGAACTCGCCTCCCCGGAACCGGCGGGGGTGGGCACGTAGGCCGGGCGGGTTGGGGTGGGGGGAGTGTCCGGGCGGGTTGGGGTGGGGGGAGTGTCGGGGCGGGCCGGGGCAGGTACGTAATCCGGTTCGATGGACTCGACGGTCGTGGTCGAGGGCGGAGGCAGCGTTCCCGGGTCGACCAGGGCCGCGGCCGGTGCCATGGTCGATACCACCAGCGACCCGGCCACGAGAGCGTCCACCGCCCGGCGGATGGGACCGACCGAGAGCCACTGCAGGTGCGACGGACGCCACCCCAGCATCCGGACGAGGAGATAGACCAGAGTCGATGCCAGCACCCACCCCGCGGTGGCCAGTCCGGCCAACCGGGCCAGGGCGGCCACTAGCGCCTCGGTGTCCGTCACCTCCAGCCAGCCGACCGGATCGGACCAGTCGACCCGGAGCCAGTCCAGGCGGCCGAGCCGTATCAGGCCCGCGCCTGCCAGGGCGAATCCCAGGAGCCATCCGGCCCCGGCCCATGCCGGGTTTCGTCTCACACCGCCGAACCTATCGAATCGGACGGGGGGATGGAAGAGGTTCGGCCTGTGGGCCGGTTTGCTCCCCGACCTACGATGTCGTCCATATCATCGACAGGAGTTCTCAAATGCAGGCCAGGATCGGAATCGTCGAGAGCGGCAAGGTCATCGAGGTCGAGGTTGAGGACGCCGACGACTTCCGCACCAAGATGGAGTCGGTGTTCTCAGGTGAGCAGAGCGTCTACTGGTTCACCGATCTCAAGCGTCGGTCGGTGGGCATACCGGTGAACCGGATCGCCTATGTCGAGATCGACCCCGAGGATGCCACCCGACAGGTCGGTTTCGCCCCCGGAACCTGATCGAGGGACGGTCAGTGCCGTCGGCGGTCGGCGAGCCACTTTCGGCGCAGCTTGCGCCGCTCTTCCTCGGCCAGTCCGCCCCACACCCCTGACTCCTGATTGCCCTCCAGCGCATACTGGAGACAGGTGGGCTGCACGGCGCAGGTGCCACAGATGGCGATGGCGGCAGAGATCTGGGTCACGGCTTTGCCGGTCGAGCCGATCGGAAAGAACAGACTGGGATCGGAGTCGCGACATGCGGCCACCTCCTGCCAATCCGTGGCGGTGGGCGCGGTGAGGGGCTCTACGAGGGTCAGGGACATGTCGGTTCCTCCAGGAACGAATCGAGAAAGATCGTGAGGGCTTGTGAGCTCGCTCACAATCGCCGACGATGGTTTCGCGCCGGCGGGAAGGCTTGAGAGGGAACGGTACCCTCGCCCGGTGTCCTACGCAATGGGTTCTTGGCGGAATTCGGGGGCCGGGTTCTTCGACGCTGATCGACCGATGGTTGTGGGGCACCGGGGCGAAACCGAGCGTCACCCAGAGAACTCGCTGGCAGCCATCCTGGCGGCGCTGGAGGGGGTGGGGGCGGCCGAGGTCGACATCCGCGTCAGCGCCGATGGTCAGCTGGTCCTCGCCCATGACGCAGAGGTGAGGGGAAGACAGATCGCCGGCTCGACCTGGGCCGAGCTGGCCGAGCTACGACGCGATGGTCATCCGATCTGCCTGCTGGACGAGGTGCTGGCATTGCCCGGCCGTCTCGACCTGGAGGTGAAGAATCTCCCTTTTCAAGCCGAGTTCGACGACTCGGGCCGGCCTGCCCTTCTGGTCGCCTCTCGCGCCCGACCGGGCGACATCGTCACCAGCTTCTACTGGCCGGACATGGAGCTCGTCCGCCGGCGGGCACCGGAGGTTGCCACCGGCTTGCGGGTGGCAGATCCCGGGCTGATGGAAGCGGCCCTCGAGCACGCCTCCGAGATGGGACACGTCGCCGTCGCTTCCGAAGATCCGCTGGTGGAGGCCGACTGGTGCCGGCGGGCGATCGAGGCCGGATTGGAGATCAGGTATGGACCGTCAACTGCCCCGATCGGGCTCGTGAGTTGTATCAACTCGGCGCGGCGGCGATCATTTCCGATGTTCCCCGAAAATTACGTGACCACGTAGCGGAGTAGCGCCCATGACGACCGACGAGAAGACCAGCACGTCCAAGATCAAATCCGAGCTCGCCGCCGAGCTGAAGGATGCCATGAAGTCCGGCGACGCCCGCCGGCGCGACGTCATACGTCAGGTCGAGACCGAGGTGCGGGTGGTGACCAGCCAGCCCGGGGTAGGAGAGGCCACCGACGAGGTCTACCAGGTCGTGATCGGCGCCTACGTCAAGAAGATGGCCAAGGCCCGTGATGAGTACCGGGAAATGGGTGAGAAGGGCGCCGAGATGGCGGACAAGCTCGCCTTTGAGGTCGACTATCTGGCCCGCTGGCTGCCGGACAAGCTGGGGGCGGCCGACACCCGCCGCCTCGTCCAGCAAACCATCCAGGACATGCAGGTGAGCCAGGACCCCAAGGCCGTGGGGAAGGTGGTGGGGGCACTCATGCGCACCCGCCAGGATCTCGACGGCGCCCTGGTCAACCGACTCGCGCGCGAGGAACTGGAGGGCTGAGCCGGGCGTGACCGCCTACCGGCCGATGCTGGCCACGGCGTGGCCGCAGGCCTTCGACGACGCCGGCTGGATCTTCGAGGTCAAGTGGGACGGGTATCGCTGCCTGATCTCGACCGAGCGCGGGCGGAATCGCCTGGCCAGTCGCCGGGGAATCGAGTTGGGCGATCGCTTCCCCGAGGTGGCGGCGCTGGGCTTCGCTCCCGGCTGGGTGCTGGACGGAGAGGTGGTGGTCTTCGATGACGAGGGACGATCGGACTTCTCCCTTCTCCAGGCCGGCCGTCCGGCGTCCTTCGTTCTCTTCGATGTCCTCGAGACCCCGTCGGGAGCGGTGACGGAGGCCCCGGTCGAAGAGCGGCTGGGTCTCCTCGAGACGCTGGATCTCCCCGCTTCCGTGGTCCGATCCCAGGTCATCCGCGGTGAGGGTCGGGCTCTCTTCGCCGCCGCCGACGCCCGGGGTCTGGAAGGAGTGGTGGGCAAGCGGCTGGGGAGCCGCTACCAGCCCGGTCGCCGGTCGCCCGACTGGAGAAAGGTGGCGGCCCGGCGGCGAATGCGGGCGGCCGTGGGAGGCTGGCTGCCGGGGGAAGGGGGACGGGCCTCGACCTTCGGCTCGCTGCTGGTGGGGCTGTGGGAAGGAGAGGTCCTGCGCTGGGTGGGGGCGGTCGGTTCGGGCTTCGCCGACGGGCAACTGCGTCCCATCGCTGTGGCCCTGCGCGAGATCGAACGACCCGATCCGCCGTTCCGGGCCGTGCGGGGGATCCCACGCGGAGCCCGGTGGGTCGAGCCGGGGATAGTCGTCGAGATCGAATACAAGGCGTGGACACGCGACGGTCGTCTGCGGGCTCCCGCATTCAAAGGAATCGAGCCGGCCGGGTTGCATCCCTCCTGGGAAGAGGAAGGCCCCGGACGGGGGTGATCAGGCCGACTTCTGGGACTTGGTCGCCTCGACGGAGGCCTTGAGGGCTTCGAGCAGGTCGACGACCTTGGTGGGCTCGGCGGTCTCGGGGGCGACGATCTCTTCGCCCGCCACCTTCTTGGCGGCGGCCTCCTCGATCGCCTCCCGGGAGACGTCGACGTAGTCGGCCGGTTCGAACTCGCGGGTGAGGTTCTCGATCAGGCTTTCCGCCATGGCGATCTCCTCCTTGCGGACCTCGACGTCGCCCTCGAGTTCCTCGAATTCGGCCGCCCGGATCTCGTCGGGCCAAAACATCGTCTCCATCACCAGGACGCCATCTTTGGAGCGGAGCACGGCCAGGTGTTGCTTGTCCCGGATCGCCACCTTGGCCACGCCCACCACCCCCTTCTCCTCGATCGCCTGCTGGAAGATCCGGTAGGCCTTGAGGCCGGACTGCTCGGGTGCCAGGTAGTAGGACTTCTGGTACATGATCGGGTCGATCTCGGACTCGTCGACGAACTGGATCACGTCGACGAGCCTGCCGCTACCGCCCGGGGTGGCCGCCTCGAGCTCCTCATCTGTGAAGACCACATATCGGCCCTTTTCGAACTCGTAGCCCTTGACGATGTCGTCCCACTCCACTTCCTTGCCGTCGACCTCGGCCACCCGCTTGTAGCGGATGGGGGAGTGGTCGTCCTTGCGGAGCTGCTTGAAGCTGGGGCTGCGGTTCTCGGTGGCCGAGTACATGCCCACCGGGATCGAGACCAGCCCGAAGCTGATGGCGCCCTTCCAGATTGAACGAGGCATGCGGGAGAGTTTACGGAAACCGGGGGCTCTACGTCCAGGTTTGTATCACCGAGTCGAGCACGTCGACCAGCTGGTGCTGGTGGGGGGTGATGTGGGTCGTGCGTTCGGGACGCGTCATAATCGGGGCGAGCTCGGGAGGAAGATCCGGGTTTTCGCCCAGCGCTCGGGCAACGACGTCGCCGAACTTCGCCGGGTGGGCGGTAGCGACCACGACGGTGGGCTCCTGGATCTCGTCGGCCACGCCCCAGGCGACCGCGGTGTGGGGGTCGATGATCAGGCCGTGGCTCTCGTGGACCCGCCGGATCGTGTCGACGACCTTTTCATCGCTCTGCCACCCAGCCTCGTAGTCGGTCCGGATCCGGGCGAGGGTGGCCGGGTCGAGTGAGATCACTCCCTGAGTGGCCAGGCGCTCCTGGAGACCCATCACCCGGGCGGGATCCTCGTCGAGCGCCTCGAACAGATAGCGCTCGAGGTTGGAGGGGATTTGGATGTCCATGGCAGGGGCCACGGTCGGCTCCACCCTCCGCACCGCCAGCTTCCCGCTCCGAATCAGGTCCGCCAGACCGTGGTTGGCGTTGTTGGCGACCGTGAGGCCCCCGATGAGGGCGCCCATGCGGCGGGCGAGGTGGGCCGCCAGCACGTTGCCGAAGTTGCCGGTGGGAACGACGAAGCGATGGTCGGGCACCGCCCCGGCGACGTGCACGTAGTAGGCGGCCTGGGCCATGATCCGGGCCCAGTTGATCGAGTTGATGGCACCGAGGGGGAAGCGGTCGCGGTGCTCGGAGAAGGCCTCCTTCACCATCCGCTGACAGTCGTCGAACGATCCTGCCACCGCCACCGTGTGGACGTTCGTGTCGGTGATCGTGGTCATCTGGCGACGCTGCACCTCCGAAACCGCTCCATCGGGGTAGAGGACGACGATGTCGATTCCCTCCCGGCCCCGGCAGGCCTCGATCGCCGCCGACCCGGTATCACCACTGGTGGCGCCCAGGATCAACAGCCGCTCCCCGCTGCGGGCAAGGACCCGATCGAAGAGGGCGCCGACCAGTTGCAGGGCGTAGTCCTTGAACGAGAGGGTCGGGCCCCAGAACAGCTCCAGCAGGTGACGGTCGGGTCCGATCCGGCGCACGGGCGCCACCTCCGGATGGCGGAACGTCCCGTACACACGGTGACAGATCTCCTCCAGGTCTTCAGCAAGGGGGTCGGGGCGGATGAAGGGGGCGGCCACGGCCGCCACGGTGTCGGCAAAGGCGATGGCCGGCGCCGGGGCGGTGGGTAGTTCGGACGGAACGTACAGGCCGCCGTCGGGCGCCAGTCCTTCGATCAGGACCTGGGCGAATTCCCTTCCGGATACGCCGCCCCGGGTCGACCGGTACAGCATCAGGTGAGTTCGCCCACCACGCGGATCACGGCGGCGACCTGGCGCACCGAGGAGAGATCGGTGAGGCGGGCCACCGCTTTGGAATGGGCCGATTCGGAGGCGGTGTGGGTGACCAGGAGCAGGGTGGCGTCTTCGCCCCGGCCTTCCTGCCAGACCGATCGGATCGAGACGCCGGCCTGGCCGAAGGCGTCGGCGATGGCGGCCAGAACTCCGGGAGCATCCTCGACCTCCAACCGGACATACTGGCTGGTGTCGACCTGACCGAAATCGGCTATCGCCCCCGCCCCTATCCGCACCCTGGGTGCCACCGGGGCATCGGCGAGCAACTCGCGGGCGGCGGTGACGACGTCGCCCAGGACGGCGGTGGCGGTGGGGTCGCCGCCTGCCCCGGGACCCGAGAAGAGCAACTCACCCAGCGCCGGACCTGACACGAAGACGGCGTTCTGGGCGCCGCGTATCGCCGCCAGCGGATGGCTGGCGGGGACCAGCGAGGGGTGGACCCGGACACTGACGCCGGCACCGGTCGCTTCGGCGATGCCCAGCAGCTTGACGTCGTATCCGAGGCGTGAGGCGAAGGCGAGATCGATCGTGTCAATCCCCTCGATTCCCTCGGTATGGACCTGCTCGACCGGCACCCACACCCCGAAGGCGAGGCCGGCGAGGATCGTGGCCTTGGCGGCGGCGTCGGCCCCGGAAACGTCGGCGGTCGGGTCGGCTTCGGCGTATCCCAATCGCTGGGCTTCGGCCAGCACCTCGGAATAGGGCGAACCGGCCTGGGACATCTCGGTGAGGATGAAGTTGGTGGTGCCGTTGACGATCCCCATCACCGAGGTGATGCGTTCTCCGGCCAGGGATTCCGACAGCGGTCGGATGATCGGGATGCCTCCTCCCACGGCCGCTTCGAGCATCAGCGAGACCCCGTTGGCGGCGGCCTGCTCGAACAGCGACGGGCCCTGATCGGCGACCAGTTGCTTATTGGCCGTCACCACCGGCTTGCCGGCGGCGAGTGCCCTGCGGACGAGCGCTCCAGCCGGCTCCAGGCCGCCCATGAGCTCGACCACCAGCTCGACCTTCGGGTCGTCCACCACCTCTTCGGGGCGGTCGGTGGCGTACTCGCCCGGGAAGGGGCGGGACTTGTCCAGGTCCCGAACCGCCACCCTTATCAGGCGGAGGTCGAGGCCGGTCTTGGCGGCGATGACCTCGTGGTCGGCGAGGAGTTTTTGGGCCAGGCTGCCGCCGACCACACCACCACCGAGGATTCCGATTCCGACCTGCATGAGTCTGAAACGCTAGTCCCGAGGCATTCGGCCCCGGAACCGGCCCCCGATACACTGAGCTTTCACCCGCTCCCGTAGCTCAGGGGATAGAGCACTGGTCTCCGGAACCAGGTGCGGAGGTTCGAGTCCTCCCGGGAGCGCTGTGTTTTTGGTCGGGCGACTGTGTTGATGGTCGGGCGACTTCGAGGCCCGCGCGTCGTGCCTGAGCCCGTTTTGGTCCGCGTCTCGTAGGTGTTCGAGGCGGAGCCTCGAACAGGCGCCGGTCGCCCGACTGCTACCGCTCCGTGTCCTGCGGGCCGACTTCGGCGCATCTCAGTCTCGGACTGTGTTCACCGTTGCGCCGAACAGACGCCGGTCGGCCCGTGTTGCCGCCTCATCGGAGGTGGTCCAAGCGTTTTTCCCGACAGAAATGCGCGCCATAGCGCGCAATTCTGTCGCGAAAAGCACTTCCGACTTCCGACTTCCGACTCACCGCTCACCGCTCACCACTCACCACTCACCACCTACCACCTGGAAAACGGACCGGGTCGGGGGGCCCAGGTGGGATGCTTT
>DATHVR010000011.1:0-18965 GCA_035461175.1 Acidimicrobiia bacterium
CTTGGCGCGCAATTCTGTCGCGAAAAGAGTCGGGGGTCCCCCTCTGAGGTCCGGCCGACGGGCCGAGGAGACGGCTCGGGCCGACCTATCGTGGCGCACCAATGACGGGTCTGTCCATCAAGGTGCTGGGTGACGTCGAGATAAGGGTCGACGACGAACCCCTCGACGTCGATACCCGCAAGGCGACCGCGCTCTTGATCTTCCTGGCCGTCACCGGGAACTCCGCCGCCCGCGATCGTCTCTGCTCGCTGCTCTGGAGCGAACTGGACCCGGACCGAGCCCGGGCCGCCCTGCGCCGCACCCTCTCCGTTCTGCGCAAGGCGCTGGACGGGCGTTGGCTCAGTGCCGACGGCGACCGGGTGCGCCTGGCGGGTGACATCTGGCTGGATCTGACGCAGGCAGAGCTGGCCGCGTCGCGGGCCGAGCGCGAGGAGGCTCTGGCGTTCTATCGGGGAGAGTTCATGGCGGGCTTCTCTCTTCGCGACAGCCCTGACTTCGAGGAGTGGCAACTCCGCCAGGCCGACCTGGTCCGGCACCGGCACGCGGTCCTACTCAAGGAGGCAGCCGACGCCGCCGCCGCCGGTCGTGACTATGCCCGGGCGGTAGAGCGATCGAGAGCCCGGGTCGAACTCGCTCCCCTGGACGAGGACGCTCATCGCCAGCTGATGCTGATGCTGGTCTGGGCGGGAGACCGCGCCGGGGCTCTGCGCCAATACCGGGAGTGTGTTCGCATCCTCGACGGGGAGCTCGGCGTCCCTCCCCTTCCGGAAACGTCGGAGCTGGAGGAACGGATCCTGTGCGACGACATCCCCGCCACGCCCAGTGGGGCCGGTCTCGTGGCTACGGGAGAGCCCGGGGTCGGGCCGGCGGTCGAGACGGGCGAAATGGTGGGGCGCCAGAGCGAGTTCGTCGCCCTCCGGGACCTCGTCGAAGCGCCGCGCGGCCGGGTGGCGGCGGTGGTGGGACCTCCCGGGGTCGGAAAGAGCCGGCTCGTCAATGAGGTGGCGACCTGGGCATCGGCCCACAGCCGGGTGGTCGTTCGTGCCAAAGCCTACGAGGGTGAGGACGATCTAGGCCTGGTCGTCGTGGGCGAGGCGCTCCGGGCAGCAATCGGGAGCTGGGAAGCACCCCCGGAACTGGCAGATTCCGCCCTCCTCGAGGCTTCGCGTCTCCTGCCCGACCTGGCCCCCGGGACAGAGCCGCCCTCCGGCACCGATCCGGGTGGCCAGGGCCGGTTCTTCGACGGGGTCAGCTCAGCTTTCGCCACCCTTCTTGGCGAAGGCGGGGTACTGGTGCTGGATGACCTGCAGTGGGCCGACCCGGCCTCCCTGGACCTGATCGCCTACCTCGTCCGCCGGCCGCAGCGCTTCCCGTTCTGCGTGATTCTCATCTGGCGGAAGCCGCCGGTGGATCATCCCCATCCGCTCCAGGGACTGGTGACGGACCAGGCCGCCCGCGGCCAGGGACTCTTCATCGACCTCCCGCCCTTGTCCACCACCGAGGTCGAAGCGCTCGCCCACCGTGTCCGGCCCGACATCGGGGACGAAACCAGCCGTCAGGTGGCCCGCGAGAGTGCCGGCAACCCGCTGCTCGCCCTCAGTTATCTGCGTCTGGTCGACCCGGCAACCGGCGACCTGCCGGAAGGACCTGACATCGCAGAGCAGCTCACCGAGGCGCGACTGAGGGGAGTGGGTGATCTGGCGCGCCAGATCCTCGCCGCCGCCTCGATAATCGGTCGTTCCTTCGACCAGAGAACGGTGCTGGCCACGGGCGGACGCACCGATGAGGAGACTGCCCAGGCTCTCGAGGAGCTGGTCGGGGCGGGCGTCCTCACCGAGACCGAGGACGGCCTACTCGACTTCACCCACGACGTGGTTCGCCAGCACGCCCGCGACACGATTCCGGCCGTCCGGCGCCGGCTCCTTCACGGACGCCTGGCCGACCATCTCGAAAGCCGGAGCAGCGGCGGGCGGAGCGCGACGGCGGGAAGGCTGGCCCACCACCTCGCCGAGGCCGGGCGCCTGGAGGATGCCGCCCTGTATCGGGCAATCGCCGGTGACCATGCCCGGTCCCTCTTCGCCCACCAGGAGGCCATGGCCCATTACGAGACCGCCCTCGCACTGGGCCACCCGGATCCGACCAGCATCCACACCGCCATCGGCGATCTTCACACCCTCACGGGCGACTACGCCGCCGCCCTCGACTCGTACCGCACCGCCTCCGCCCGGGCCACGGGAGTGGAGCTAGCTCGCGTCGAGCACCGGCTCGGCGAGGTGAACGGACGGCTCGGGAGATGGGAGCTGGCCGTCCACCATTTCGAAGCGGCGGTCGGGGGTCTGGTGGCGCCGGCCGAGCGGATCCAGGCTTGCGTCGACTGGGCCCGCGTCTACCAGAAGATGGGTGAAACCGAGATGGCCCGGGAGGTCGTGGCCAGGGCCGCCGGCATCGCCGAGGAACTGCCCGGCTCCACGCCACCCATCCTTCCGATCATGCAAGGCCAGCTCGAACCGGACCCGGAGACCGCCGAGGCCCGGGTTCGCTACGGCCTGGAACTGGCCGCCACCACATCCGACACCGCCGCCGAGGCGACCGGGCTCACCACCCTCGCCCTCATCGCCCGCCGGCGCCAGGATCTGAAGGGTGCGATCGAGCGAGTCGACGCCGCCCTCGACCTCGTCAAGCGCATCGGGGATCGGCATCGGCAGGCCACCCTCCATGACCTCGCCGCCGACCTGTTCCACGAGGCGGGCGAGGAGGACCAGGCCCTGGAACAGCTAACGATGGCCGTGCAACTGTTCGCCGAAGTTGGGACGGGGGGCCTCGAACCCGCCGTCTGGAAGACCGCCCCCTGGTGACCCGCCCGCCGATCGTCCGGCGGTCAGGCGACGACGATCAACCCCGGCCGCCCGAGCGGTGGGACGGTCAGCCGGTTTCTTCGAGCAAGGTGATCGCATCGCCGAGAGTGCTCACCGGCACGAGGGCCATCGCTCCCGAATCGAAGGTGGCCAGCTCGCCCGCCTGTTCGGCGGGGAAGAAGAAGACGTCGACGCCCACCCGCCTGGCGGCGCGGGCCTTGGCGGCGAGGCCGCCGATTCTCGTGACCGTCCCGTCGCTGCGCACCCCGCCGGTGGCTGCGATATGGCGACCCTTGGCCAGGTCCTCCTCGACTGCACCGGCATAGGTGGCCAGCGCCACCAGCAACCCGTGCGAACGTCCCAGCGCCAGGGATCGGAACATGCTGAAGGGGGGAATGGTGGCGAGGCGTCCTCCGACGGCAGCGACCACGGTGGGCGGGGCCAGCTCGCTGACGGTCACTTTCTCATAGGGCAATCCGGCCGCGGCCGATAGGAAGTACTCCCCGCCGACCGTGCGGAACTCGGTCTGAGCCGGCTCGAGCGCTCTTGCCGCCTGCCAGGCGCCGAGGCTGTCGAGGGCAACTCCCGACAGTTCTACGATGTGGGCCGGATCCGGCAGTCCGGCCTGGGTCGCTCCGAACGCCTGGACCATGACCCGGAACTCGATGTCGTAGCCGGCGTGATGAAGACCGACGGCCGCCGCCAGTGGCTCGCTGAAGACCGGCTGGCTGGCGGCGGGAGCCGTGCGCAGGTCCCGGTGGCGGCCACCCCCGCCGAGAAGCACTTCCGCCACGAGTGGGGGGCGACCGGCCGTCACCCACGTCCACTGACCGGGTGGGTCCAGGACGGCGCCGTTGACCTCCATGCGCCGGTCGAGTTGCCAGGCCATCCCGAACGACGAGTTACGGGGGAGCATCCACGGCACCGGGGTGGCGAGTAAGACTGCCACGACGCCCAGTATCACCCAGCGCAAGCGACGACGACCTTTCCTGGGTGCGGAAGGTGATGTCTTGGCATTGGGCACACTTCCACTGAACCCGAACTCTTGCACACTGCAATGGGTCTATCCGCCCCTAAACCCAGCTTGCGGTGAGTCCACCACCGCCGGCTGTCACTCCACGCATGCCGAAGGATGGTCCTCAGCCGGCGGCAGCCTCCGGCGCAGCAGCGGCCACCTCGAGACCGGCCCTGTCGTCGTCGACCCGACTCGCCGGTGAGAGCGCCCCGAACCAGACACCCGACATCACCACCACCGCACCGGCCACGGCCCGGAGCGTGATCGGCTCGTCCAGCAGCCACGCCTCGAGGAGGAGGGTGACGACCGGGAACAGGACGAACATGTACGAGGTGGCCGAGGCGGTCCATTGTCTGACCACCAGGAGGATGAGCACGAACAGGCCCACCGATCCGAGCGTGACCAGGTAGAGGATCGACCAGGCGGCCTCGGGCTGGGCGGGCAGGGCCCAGGTGTCACCGTTCAAGGCCGACATTGCCAGCAGTACCACCGCCCCCGAACCGATTCCTACGGCGTTGGTCATGGCGGGGTGGTTGCCCGACAACTTCTTGCCGATGATCACGCTCTCCGACACCGCCAGGGCGGCGGCCAGCAGCGCCGCCAGCGCCGGCAGCGGCAGCACCAGCTCGCTGGACCCGAGAGTCATCCAGGCGATGCCTCCGAATGCGAGCAGAGAGCCGATCACCGCCCGGCCGCGCAGCATCTCGGTCCCATGGGCCGCCGCCAGAAGGAGGGTGACAAGGGGGACGATCGCCATCACCACCGTCGCCACTCCTGCCGTGACCCGGTCCAGCGCCCAGTACATCAGGGCGTAGAAGATCGCCGTGCTGAGCAGGCCGAAGAGCAGGTTCAGGGCGAGTACCCGGCCACGCGGCCAGCGCAGCCTCAGCACCGTCACGATGCCGATGAAGAGGATCGCCGCCACACTGAAGCGGAGAGCGGCGCCCCAGGTGGGGTCCAGTTCCTGATTGCTGAACCGCACCGCCACGAAATTCCCTCCGCCCAGCAGGACCGCGGTGGCAAAGACGAGGTGGCTGGAGCCCCAGCGGTAATGGTTGGAGTCGATCATGGCTGCCGTACCTCGGCGTCCGGGGTCATCGCACCGATCATATGTCGCCTCCTTCTACGTCGATGGTGTGAATCATGCGCTCTTCCGCCCTCCCGCACATCGGGTGTTCACCCGAGCAACCAGGTTGGGGTGAGCAAGCCGGTCGGGGGCGATTCACCACTCGGGTGTGTGGTCAGGTGCAGGCTCACTAGGTCCAACTCCCCGACGTCCACCCCACACCGTCGAATCCTGCCGCTATGTTCGACACATGAGAGAGTCCGTCGATATCGCCGTCATCGGGGGTGGACAGGCGGGCCTCGCCGCCAGCCATGAGCTGACCAGCCGGGGGGCGGAGCATGTGGTCCTGGAGCGGGACCGGATCGCCGAAACCTGGCGGAATCGTTGGGACAGCTTCTGTCTCGTCCTGCCCAACTGGTCGCTTCGACTGCCCGGCCACCCCTATGACGGCGATGATCCCGACGGTTTCATGCCGCGGGACGAACTGGTCGCGTACCTGGAACGTTATGCCGCCTCGTTCGACGCCCCGGTCCAAGAGAGCGTAGAAGTGACCGGCCTGCAACCGTCCCCGAGCGGCTGGACAGTCGAGACCTCGAACGGTGCGCTCGAGGCACGGGCCGTCATCATCGCCACGGGCGCCTTCCAACGGACCTTCCACCCGCCGGGCTGGGACTCCCTCCCCCCATCGATCGTCCAGGTGGATATCGGCGGCTACCACAGCCCCCAGAGTTTGCCGCCGGGCAAGGTGTTGGTGATCGGGAGCGGGCAATCCGGCTGCCAGATCGCGGAAGAACTGACGCTTGCGGGCCGCGAGGTCTTCCTCGCCTGTGGTCGCTCCCCCTGGCTGCCCCGCCGGGTCGGAGGCCGGGACATCTACTGGTGGGCGACCGAGACCGGGTTCATGGACACTCCCCTGACGGCTCTGGCCGATCCGGTGGAGAGACTGGGAGCGAATCCACAGCTGAGCGGTCATGACGGTGGCCACGACATGCATTTCCGCACCCTGGACGCTCTCGGGGTGACTCTGTTGGGCCACTTCACCGGCGCCGACGATCTGACCGCATACTTCGCTCCCGATCTGCGAGCGAGCATCGCCTTCGGTGACCAGGCCTTCCAAAGCTTCGCCAACCTAATACGCGATTATTCCGAGAAGCGGGGGATATCGGTCGACGGCCTGGACCCGCCACCTGCCTGGGACCATGACGGTCCCGAAAGTCTCGACCTCTCCGGATTCGGTGCCGTGGTGGTGGCGAGCGGGTATCGGCCCGACTATCGGTGGATGGAACTCCCCGAAACCCTCGACCCTCTCGGATTCCCCATCCAGAATGCCAGCGGCAACGGAGTCCTGCCCGGGCTGCACTTCCTGGGTGTCCATTTCCTCCGGACCCGCAAATCGGCCCTCTTACCCGGAGTCGGCGAGGACGCCTCGGTTGTCGTCCAAAGAGCCGTGGACCACCTCGGTCGGTGATTTGGGAGCTGCGGAATGGGCCCCGACGGCACCAGACCCCCAAGGGCCCATTCCAGCTCCCCCTCCCCCACGTCGACAAGCGATACCCCCAAGCCCGACCAGCTAAACATCTCCTTCCTGGCCGGCGGTGCCATTGCACCGAGTGCCTCTCAGGACCCGGACGCGAGCGCGGTCAGGGAATCGTCGAGGGCGTACCGGTCGTCGAAATGAAACCATGCCTCCGTGAACTGCTCGCCTCGCACGTGCATGACGATGGCCACATTCCAGGTGTGGGTGCGGCCTCCAGCATCCGCCGTGATCGTCAGCAGCTGAACCGAGTGGTCATCGGTTCCCAGCCCGTCGTGGAGCCGGCGGTTGAGCGTCCCTCCGTCCAGCAAAGCCTCCAGCTTGGCCACGAATTCACCCACGCTGGTATAGGTTCCCGAAAGGGGGTTGCGACCCGGATAGTGGAGGATGAAGTCGTCTGCATAGAGGTCCGCTACCGCCCCCAACTCCCCCCAATGATCAAATCGATCTCTCGCCGGGCTAGCTCTTCGTTCTGGTGCATGTCGCTCCTAACGGTGAGTTCGACCGCTCTCAAAGACAGTATGCCTGGTCCTGTGCCGGCGACGGATTGCAGCTTCACGATCGTACTCCCTGGTCCCACCTCCACCCCACCACCCCGGGAAGTCGGGTAGCGTCGCCCCGGAGGCGGCGATGGTCGCCGCCCTCGCCATGACCGGACGACGAAGGGAGTCAGGGTGAAGATCAACCATCAGGTCGTGGTGTTCGATGCCGCCGAACTCGAACCCGAGAGCGCCTTCTGGGCCGGAGTGCTGGACGGCACGATCGATGCCGAAGACGACTGGCACATGGTGTTCGTCGACGGCAAGCCACGGATCGGGGTCCAGCTGGCTCCCGATCACGTCCCGCCCGATTGGCCCGACGGCGACCCCAAACAGCAGATCCATGTCGACCTTTGGGTTGAGGACTTCGCAGAGGCTCACGAAAAGGTCATGGGGCTGGGCGCACGTGTGCTCAAGCCGGCGGCCGAAAGCGACGCTCCCGACAACTTCCAGGTGTACGCCGACCCCGCCGGCCACCCCTTCTGCCTGTGCTGGTTCACCGGCAACTGAGTGGAGAACTGCCGACGGCGGCTATCACCCTCCTGCCTAGGCGCACCTTCACTCACCCGACAGACCCCCAGCCCGGGAGAACACAACGATGAGTGATGGACAGTTTCACCTGAACGCCAACACCTACCTGGAGATGATCCGTGCCGAGATCCCGAATTACGACGACCTCCAGGCCGCCCTCGCGGCTGCCACCGTCACCGGACATCCGGCAGAACGGATTCTCGATCTCGGCTCCGGAACCGGTGAGACCGCCAAGGCGGTGCTGCGCCGGCACCCCAACGCCCGCCTGGTCGGCATCGACGCCAGCGCCGACATGCTCGAGATCGCCGACGCACAGTTGCCGCACGCCGAGTTCGTGGCGAGTGACCTAGAGGACCCGCTACCGCCGGGACCATTCGATCTGGTCGTGTCCGCCTTCGCCGTCCATCACCTCGACGGCCTCGGGAAACAGGGGCTGTTCGGTCGGATCGCCAAGGTGCTGGGACCCGAGGGGCGGTTCGTGATGCTCGACGTCGTGGTGCCGACCGAGCCCGTGGCGGCTCCGATCGCACTGGAGGAAGGGGTGGACCTGCCGAGTATGGTCGAGGACATGCTGGGCTGGTTGCTCGCCGCCGGGTTTGAGGCGGAGGTGACCTATTCCGGCGGCGACATCGCCATCCTCACCGCCACCCGCGTCTGATAATCCGCCAAACTCCGAGTGTGGAACTTCCCGAGCAGATGACGGCGGCGGTGCTGACCGCATTTGGCGGACCGGAGGCACTGGTCGTGCGTCACGACGTGCCGGTCCCGCACCCAGTTGGCGAAGCGGTCCTGATCGAGGTGACCGGCGCCGGCGTCAACAACACCGACATCTGGACGCGGGAAGGGGCATACGGCCGGCCGGGCGACCCGGAGGCAGTCGCCGGGTGGAAAGGGGTTCCGCTGGACTTCCCGCGCGTCCAGGGAGGGGATATCGCCGGGAGGATCGTCGATGTTGGCTCGTCCGTCGGGAGCGAACGGATCGGCCAGCGGGTGATCGTCGATCCCGGGATCTTCGACGACACCGACGGGGAGGAACCGGAGTTGGTCGAGGTGATCGGAAGCGAACGCGACGGCGGGTTCGCCGAGTACGTGGCGGTTCCGTCGTCGTCGGCCCACGACGTCTCCGGCTCCCCCCTCGAAGACACCCAGCTCGCCTGCATCTCCATCGCCTACGGAACGGCCATGGGCATGCTGGAGCGGGCTCAGGTCCGCGCCGGTGAGAGAATCCTCGTTACCGGTGCATCGGGAGGAGTCGGCCTGGCGCTGGTGCAACTCGCCGCTGCTCGCGGGGCGGTCGTGACGGCGCTGACGTCGAATGGAAAGGCTCCATCGGTCATCGCAGCCGGAGCGCATGACACGGTGCTGCGCGACGAGTGGGGACCCGATCGTGACCCGGTGGAGCTCGACCGGGAGTTCGATGTCATCGCCGACGTGGTCGGCGACGGCGTGTTCGAGAAGGTGCTCCCGGCCTTGCGCACCGGAGGCCGGCTGGTGATCGCCGGCGCCATCGCCGGGCCGGTGGTCACGCTCGACCTGCGAGTGCTCTATCTGCAAAGGCGGCGCCTGATCGGATCCACCATGCATACCCCGGCCCACTTCGAGAAGCTGGTGGAAGCGGTCCGGGAGGGCTCCATCCATCCGGTCGTCGCCGAGACTTATCCGCTCGTCGAGATCCATAGGGCACAAGCCCGCTTCCTGGACAAGGAATTCGTGGGCAAGTTGGTACTGGTGCCCTGAACAGAGATGATCGTGCGGCGGATCAGGAGGACCCGTCAGGAAACAGAACTGGTCACCGTGACTCCGGTGCCGTCCGGAGTGGCGTCCTGCCACGAGACCCCGTCCCATTCGAACAGGTAGGTCCGGCCGACGACGTTGTCGAATCCCCTCACAATGAGGACGTCCACGCCCACCACGGCCGGATTCGAGGCGACCCAGGGCTGGTCGACGTCGAAGAGGTTGGCGCGGTCCTCGAACAGGGCATCGTCGGGGTCGGTCAGCGCCTCGATCTGGTCGGGCGATAGATAGCTGATCTCGTCCGTGAACGAGAGCAGCGCCGTCCGGAGTGGAGCGGGCCAATCGGGGGGTGCGTAGATCGGCAGCCCGGCACAGATCACATCGGCACAGGCCCGCCGGAACGCCCGGGCCTGGAGTTCGACCGCATCCGCCTCGGTCAGCGGCGGAGCGGCAGGCGTCGAGCGACAGCCGACCAGAACCAGCACGATCAGGAGCAGTCCGACCACCGGCGCGACATCGCACCCAAAGCTAGCCGCTCCGGGTACCGTCGCCCGGGTGGAGAATCTCGACTTCGTGACCGGCCCCATCGAAGTGGTCGGATGCCATGCGGAGGGGGAGGTAGGCGACGTCATCATCGGGGGGATCGCCGACCCGCCGGGAGAAACGGTGTGGGAGCAGTCGCGCTGGGTCTCCGCCGACGGGCGGCTGCGCCGGCTGATGCTCAACGAGCCCCGGGGCGGGGTGTTCCGCCACGTCAACCTGCTCGTCCCCGCCACCGACCCGGCGGCGGACATCGGCTTCATCATCATGGAGCCCGAGGACACCCCGCCGATGTCGGGTTCGAATTCCATGTGCGTCGCCACGGTGGTGATCGAGACCGGCATCGTGCCCATGGTCGAGCCGGTGACGACCCTCACCCTGCAGGCACCCGGGGGACTCGTGCAGGTCAGAGCCGAGTGCAGCGGCGGCAAAGTGAGAAGCGTGACGATCCGCAACGTTCCCTCCTTCGCCGCCGAGCGCGACCTCGCCCTCGAAGTGGAGGGGATCGGCCGACTCCGGGCCGACACTGCCTTCGGGGGCGACAGCTTCGTCATGGTCGACGCCGCCGATCTGGGTATCGACCTCGCTCCGAAGAACGGTCGCGAGCTGGCGGCGCTGGGGAGCAGGATCACCCGCGCCGCCAACCAGCAACTGACGTTCGACCATCCGGAGCTGGACTGGGACCACTTCTCCTTCTGCCAGATCGCCGGGCCGCTGTCGCGGGACGACGACGGCGCCTTCGTGATGACCAACACAGTGACGGTAGAGCCGGGCAAGCTCGACCGCTCCCCGACCGGCACCGGCGTGTCGGCGCGGATGGCATTGCTGCGAGCACAGGACATCATGGACGTCGGCGACCGACTGCAGATGCGCTCGGTGATCGGCTCGGTCTTCGGGGGTCGTATCGAGTCGGACACCATGGTCGGTGATCGGGACGCCATCGTCCCTCTGGTCACGGGACGGGCGTGGCGGACCGGGCAGTTCACCTACGCCATCGACCCGACCGACCCGTGGCCGTTCGGCTACCGCGTCAGCGACACCTGGCCCACCCGGGCATGATAATTCTTCAGTGACCTCCATTCGACCCGACTGGCCGGAGTAAGGACAGGTGGGCGTCGAGAGCGGAGCTTGCCTCCTCCGGCGTGACCTGATCCAGGAGGATCGAGAGGAACAGGCCGAGCACAAGAGAAGCGATGGCCAGGGGCCACCGGCCCGGGATCGATTCCGCCGGCCGACTTGTTCCTCTTCAAACACTTCCGCCAAAGACTGCCCAATCCTGGTCGTCTCACCGAGGAGCAGCTCCGGTCGATCGCCACCCCCACGCTGCTACTGCTTGCCGAGAACACCAAGATCTACGACCCCGGGTGGCGGAGCGGGCCCGACGGCTGATTCCGGACGTGACGCTCGACCTTATTCCCGACGCCGGCCACGGAGTCGTCTTCCAGTATCCCGAGCGGATCACAAAGCTATCCTCGACTTCATCGCCGACCAGAGCTCAGGGAGCGCTCATCCGGGAGCCGACCAGACCCGCGACTCCGGGGACGCCCCCGCGCCCGGATAGTGGACCAGCAGGGCACGACGGATCAGGAACTCCACCAGGACGTGATCCTCACCCACGGTGAGAGGGTGACCGGACAGAGACGCCTGACGTAAGCCTCGATCCGCCTCACGGAGAACCGCCCTCCCGGCGAGCATGAACTCGTCATCGACGGTCTCGGTCTGGCTGGAGTGGAGAGCGTACCTGCCGTTCGCTCGCAGATCCTCGAGCTTCGGGGTAGGCATGATGAAGGCAAGAAGGTGACCATCAGAAATCAGAGGATTGATCGGGTGGATGCGCGGCCCACCCGCCTCCGACACGGTGGCCAGATAGCCGAATCCGAAGCCGGGATGGAAGAGCAAGTCGCTGCCGCTTGAGACCAGGTCGGGTGCACTGCTCTCGAACTCAGCCCAGGTGACGTCTGGCATGGCACTGATGGTGGACGCCATCCCCACTCCCTCCCAGAGGCTTTCGGCCGTACCCCTGTCCGAACTCGGGGCACCACGCTGAGCGTGTTGACGGGGGCTCAGGACAGCCGCGATACTCCCCGTCGAATACGCGCTCATCAAGAGCGGCGGAGGGACAGGCCCTGTGAAGCCGCGGCAACCGCCCCGTGCGGTGCCAATGCCTGAACGATGAGCTGTCTGTGCGGAAACGTGCGGCACTCCGAGCGCGTCGAACGCCCGAGAGAGGACCGCAATGACGAAAGCAGCCCCTGACCGATCCGTACATCTGGTCGGTACCGTGCCGGCCGCCGATGCCGCCGCCGCCTTCGAGCTCTTCGCCTCGACACTCGACGGCCATCTGCCCCGGTGGATACCGGACGGCGAGACCGGCGACCGCCTCGATTGGGTTCTGCGCATCGTCGAGGACCTCCGCCGCCATCCCGACCTCGAGTTGGCGCGCGAGGGAGACTGGAGCGACTACGACACCACCCCCTATTTCAAGGTGAGGCGTGGGCACCGGTTCGAGACGCTGGATCTCGACTACTCGCGCTATTTCGCAGAGTCATGGCCGGCGTTCGAGGAGTTCCGGCGGGAAAGGACCGACGCCCCCGGGCTCCAGATCGGCATCCCCAGCCATGTCGATCTCGCCCTCATCGCCTTCGGCTTCAAACCCGCGGCCGCATTGGCCCATCTGGCTCCCTTCCGGGATGCGACGGTGCGCGAGATAACCAAGATCGACGACCGGGCGGGCGACAACGTCGTCTTCCAGCTCGAGATCCCGATCCCCCTCATCCTCCTGACCAGGGTCCCGGCCCGGCTGCGAAGCGTGGTGGCGAGGGTGCTGGCGGCGGAGCTGGTCAAGGTGGTGCGGCGGTCGCCGGGCGGGACCCGGTTCGGCATCCACCTTTGTTATGGAGACATGAACCACAAGGCGATGGGAGATCCCGAGGATTCCGCACCGCTGGTTCAACTCTCCAACGCCGTGGTTCGGGCCTGGCCCACCTCCCAGCGACTCGAGTTCGTGCACGCACCGTTCGCTCGCGGTCAGAAACCCCCTCCGCTCGACGTCGACTTCTACGCTCCGCTGGCCAACCTGCGGCTCCCCCACGGCATGATGTTCGCGGCCGGGATCATCCACGAAGAACTCGAACTCGACGATCTGCGGATGTTGCGAGACCGGATCGAGGGCCTGGTCGGCAGGCCGGTCGATGTGGGAGCGGCCTGCGGGCTGGGACGGCGGGACGCTGAGAAGGCAAAGGCCAATCTGGAGTTGAGCCGGGCCGTCGCCGGGGGCTGATCCTGTCTAGTCCCCGCCGGCCTCGACCAGGACAGCAACATCGAACGCGACGCCGGTCATCTCCTCGGAGACGTCCCACAGTCGCCGGGCCTCGGACTCGTGGCCCAGAGTGAATCGCTTACGGGCCGGCTCGCCGAATGTGAACCAGCGCGGTCCGTAGAACTCTCCGCCGACCGCCTGCGGGTCGGTGGCGGCGCGCAGGATCGAGGCCACCCCTTCCCGGGGCGTCATCCCGAAGCGCTGGACGGCGGCGTGGAAGAACTTCTGACTCAGGCCGCCGGCCTCACGAACGCTGCGGGCCTGCAGATCGGTGTGGGTGAAGCCGGGGTGGGCAGCCAGGCTCTGGAGAGTCGCCGGTGTGGAGCGCAGGCGACGGTCCAACTCGCGAGCGAAGAGCAGGTTGGCCATCTTGGAACGGCCGTACTCGCGCCAGGTGTCGTAGGGCCCGACGCCCCGTTTCCAGCCCCGGCCCCGGTACAAGCGGGCGAAGCTGCTCACCGACACCACCCGTCCATTCTTCGCGCCCAGGAGGGCGGGCATGAGGCCGGCCGTGAGGGCGAAGTGGCCCAGGTGGTTAGTGCCGATCTGGAGTTCGAAGCCGTCGTCGGTGGTGCGCTCAGGGGTGCCCATGACGCCGGCGTTGTTGATGAGGACGTCGAGGCGGGGAAGCTCGAACCCGTCGACGAACCGCCCGATCGAGCCCAGCGAGGCCAGGTCGAGTTCCGCTACCGAGACGCTCCCGTCCGGCTCGGCCTGGAGGATCTCCTGGCGGGCGGCGACGGCCTTGGCCTGGTTGCGGGCCGCCATGATCACGCTGGCTCCGGCATCGGCCAGCGCCCGGACCGTCTCCAGGCCGAGTCCGCCGTTGCCGCCTGTCACCACCGCCAGCTTGCCGCGCTGGTCCGGGATCCGTCCGATCGTCCATTCCATCAGGGTCCTCACCATCGGAACAGGAGGCGTCCCAGCGTCTTCCAGTAGCGGAGCCCGCGCCGGCGGGGTAGGCGGGCGCCCAGCAGCTCGGAGGTAGGTATCGGAAGCCGGCTGGCCGTGATCCCTTTGGCGTGGCAGAAGGAACGGATCCCCTCCGCCCCGAAAGCGACACCCAGTCCCGAATCACCGATCCCGCCGAAGGGGAGAGTGGGCATGATGAAGTTGATCGCCACGTCGTTGATGGCAACGGTTCCCGACCGTATCCGGGAAGCTAGATCGGCCAGTCGGGTGCGGTCCCGCCCCCAGATCGAGGCGTGGAGCCCATAGGAGGTGTCGTTGGCCAATTCGAGCGCGGCCTCTTGATCCGCCACCCGCATCACCGAGAGCACCGGCCCGAAGGTTTCTTCCCGCATTATCGACATGTCATGGTTCACGTCCACCAGCAGGGTGGGTCGGAAGTAGTGGCCGTCGATCCCCTCCGGGACGCTCCCTCCCTTGACCGCCCGCGCCCCTCCGGACAGTGCATCGGCGACGTGGGACTCGATGAGCTCGAACTGGGTGCGGTCGATGAGCGGTCCGATGTCACGATTGCAGCCGGTCGCGACCGTGATCTCGTCGACGGCCCGGTGCAGCTCCGCCATGAACCGGTCGTGGATGGCATCGACCACGTAGACCCTCTCCACCGACACGCAGGTCTGGCCGGCGTTGAGCATCCCGCTCCATGCCGCCGCCCGCGCCGTCCGGCGCAGGTCGGCGTCGTCCAGGACGAGAATCGGGTCCTTGCCGCCCAGTTCCAGGATCGCCGGGATCAGCCGTCGACCCGCCGCCTCGGCCACCTTCCTCCCGACGGCGGTGGAACCGGTGAAGGCGACGACATCGACCTCCTCGACCAGGGCCGCTCCCACCTCGCCCTCGCCATGAACGACCTGGACCAGGTCGGGGGGTAGGCCGGCGGCGGCGGCGAGTTCCGGGATGAGGTCACCCGTCAGGGGAGATTTCTCCGACGGCTTCAGCACCACCGAACAGCCCGCCGACAGGGCGGTGAAGAGCGGGATCATGGAGAGGAAGAACGGATAGTTCCAGGGGGAGATGACTCCCGCCACACCCCGCGGGTGGTACTCGGTCCATGCCCTGGTGGAGATGTAGGGCCAGGTGGCTGCCCGCCGCGGCTTCAGGTACTTCTCGGCCTTGCGCACGTAATGGTCCATGAGCGTGAGCGAGGTGAGGACGTCGAAGGCGTAGGCGTCGGCCACCGGTTTGCCCGTCTCGGCCGCCACCACGCGGGCGATCTCCTCTCCCCGACCCAGCACCACCCGCTTGAACGACTTCAGCAGCTCCTTCCGCCCAGAGGGGGGAATGGAGCTCCAGACAGCGAACGCCTTGCGGGATCGTTCCACGACGGCGGCCACCTCCTCGACCGGAGTGATCGGCACGTCGCCGACCACTTCGAGGTTGCGGGGGTCGAAGGAGGTGAGCCGGGCAGTCATGGGGCCAATCGTACGCGTGCGCCGCCCCAACCATCGTTCCCCCGGGGCGGGGCAGGCCCGCATGCACGGGCTCCGCCCCACCGACAGCCCCCGACCGGGTGTCTGCGGTCGTGCGGTTCTCTCGTGGGCATCATCCATGATGCCGGTTACCGATCGCTTACAGGCAACCGGGGAGCACCGCAAGCGTCGGTAGCCTGCTCCGCAACATGGAACTGGGCATCACCACCTTCGCCGAGACCTACCCCGACCCCGCCACCGGGGAGACGGTGTCCCATGGCAAGCGGCTGCGCCAGGTGGTGGAAGAGGCCAAGCTGGCCGAGAAGGTGGGCCTCCAGGTCTACGGGATCGGCGAGCACCACCGCCCCGACTTCGCCTCGTCGACGCCCGCCACCGTGCTGGCCACCATCGCCGGGCTGACCGAGTCCATCCGCCTGACCCCCGCCGTCACCATCCTCAGTTCCGACGACCCGGTCCGGGTCTTCCAGCAGTTCGCCACCCTCGACCTGTTGTCATCGGGGCGGGCCGAGTTGATGGTGGGGCGGGGCTCTTTCATCGAGTCCTTCCCGCTGTTCGGGTACTCGCTGTCGGACTACGAGGACCTGTTCGCCGAGAAGCTCGATCTGCTCCTCGCCATTCGGGACAACGAGAAGGTGACCTGGCAGGGCCGCTTCCGTCCTCCGATCGAGAATCAGACCATCTATCCCCGGCCCCAGCAACAGCCGCTGCCGGTGTGGGTGGCGGTGGGCGGAACCCCGGCGTCGATCGTCCGAGCGGCCAGCCGGGGCCTGCCGGTGGCACTGGCGATCATCGGCGGTGACCCGGTCCGCTTCGGCATGCTGGCAGATCTGCACAGAAGGACGCTGCACGAGTCCGGCCATCCGGTCCAGTCGGCGCCGCTGGCGGTCCACGCCCACGGTTACATCGCCGACACCACCGAGCAGGCGGCCGAGGAGTACTACCCGTCCTATGCCATCGCCATGTCCCAGATCGGCCGGGAGCGGGGGTGGGGCCCGATGAGCCGGACCCAGTTCGACTCCATGCGCTCGCCGGCGGGTTCTCTAGTGCTCGGCGACGTGGAGACAGTCACTGCCAAGATCCTCCGCTTCCGCGAGATCCTGGGAGTCCAGCGCTTCATGCTCCACATCAGCGTCGGCACCCTCCCCCACGACCGGGTGATGGGCGCCATCGAACTGCTCGGCACCGAGGTCGCCCCCCGGGTACGCGCCGCCACCCCCTGACCCTTTTGGGTCAGGCCGGGGGGAGCCAGGGGGGGCGGGGTGCGTCGAGGCGAGCCAGCCGGGAGGGGACGGGGCCGAAGCGGTCGGTGTCGTGGCCCTGCCACGCCTCCCAGGCCGCGGTCATCTCGTCCTTGCTGCGGGCGACGAAGTTCCACCACATGTCGATCTTCTCGCCGAGGGGAGCGCCACCGACGAGGAGCAAGCGCGAACCGCCGTCGGACGGCTCCAGCCGCACCGCCTCGGGCCCGGCCTCGACCAGGCCCAGCCATCCAGGCTCCACGATCGCCTCGCCCACCTTGACCGGAGTATCGAGAGGCACGAACCCGTATTCGAAGTGGGATCGGAGTTCGATCTCGGCGGGTCCGGCCAGCCGTATGTCCAGCCCCATCAGTTCGGTGTCGGTGCGGGCCGGCGAGACGACATCGCGGAACTCCCCGGTGATGACCGTCGCTTCGCCGCCCCCCAGGTCGATCCGGGGAAGTTCCTCGTGGTGTTCGAAAGCGGGCTCGCCGTGGCGGGTCGACTCGGGCTGGGCGATCCACAACTGCGTCCCCTGCACCCCCTCGGGAATCGAAAGCTCGGCGTGGGCGATGCCGTTACCGGCCGTCATCAGGTTGAGCTGGCCCGGGCGTATCACCTGTTCGGTGCCGAGCGAGTCGCTGTGGAGGGCCTCGCCCGTGAAGAGCCAGGTGACGGTGTGCAGCCCGATGTGCGGATGAGGCCCGATCTCGAGCGGGTCGGGGTCGTCGGCGTCGGGCGGGATCATCAGATCGACGAAGCACCACGCCCCGATGGTCCGGCGCCCTTTGGTGGGCAGGATCCGGGAGATCTCCATCCCGCCCACGGTGGTGGAGCGGCCCTGGCGGACGTCGACTCCGATCTGACGCTCGTTGATCCAATGGGTGTCCCGCTCGTCGACAGGTCCACTCATCCTCGTCCTCTCGGTTACCTGACCGAGGCTAACCCTTGTGGCGGGGCGAAACCAGGGGTACCGGCCGGGCTTTTCCATTGCGCAACCCTCGTTCAGAGCATGGTTGAAGTCGGCCGCCACGAGAGCGCGCCTGGCTAGAGGTATCCCAGTTCCTGGGCCTTGGCGAACGCCTCGGTACGGTTTCTGGCCCCCAGCTTGACGATGGCGGAGGACAGGTAGTTGCGCACGGTCCCTTCGGCGAGGTGGAGCCTTTGCGCGATCTCCCCGTTGGGACGCCCCTTGCCGACCTCGCGCAGGACTTCCCGCTCCCGGTCGGTGAGTGGGTCGCTTCCGGTCCATGCGGACACTGCGAGCTCCGGGGCGATCACTCGATTGCCGGCTGCCACCCGCCTAAGGGTGTCGGCTAGATCTTCGATGGGTGAGTCTTTGAGGACGTATCCAGACACCCCGGCATCCAGGGCCCGCCGCAGATAGCCGCTGCGGGCGAAGGTGGTCACGATCACGACTCGGACCGTGGGATGGTCCTTGAGGCGGGACGCCAGCTCGAGTCCTGTCACTCCGGGCATTTCGATGTCGGTGATAAGGATGTCGGGCTCATGCTCTGTGACGGCGGCCAAACCCTGCTCGCCATCTTCGGCGACGGCGACCACCTCGATGTCCGGTTCAAGGTCGAGGAGTCCCGCGAAGGCGCCCCGCACCATGGCCTGGTCTTCGGCGAGGACGACGCGGATCATGAGGAACTTCCACCAAATGGCATGTCGATCCGTAGCTCCGATCCGCCCGTTACTCCGGGCCCGAATGCGAGGGTTCCCCCTGCGGCGATCACACGTTCTCGCATCCCCTGAATGCCCGAGCCGCTTCCCCTGGTGGGTCCGATCCCGTCGTCGGTCACCGTCAGTGTTACTCCCCCGTCCTGGCTGTCGATTCGGACCTCCACCTTGTTGGCGCTGGCATGCCGCAGAACATTGGTGACCGCCTCGCGAAGTCCCAACGCCAGCACGTTCTCGACCGACGGTGCCAGGACGACCTCGGTGTCTCCGGCCGTCTCCAATTCGATGTCCCCCGCGGCGAGTGCGTCGCGGGCAACGCCGACCTCGTCGAGCAACGACGCCTGATGCCATCCAGCAACGCTTTCCCTGATCGAAGAGAGTGCCGCGCGAGCTATGCGTTCCACCTCGTCGGCTTCCTCAGTGACGCGACGCTGGTCCGACGGGGCCAGTCTCTGGATGAGTTGGCTTCGCACGATGATGGCGGTGAGGGCCTGGCCTGCGATGTCGTGGACGTC
>DATHVR010000012.1:0-25247 GCA_035461175.1 Acidimicrobiia bacterium
CCCCGCTCCGAGCTCTGTCGGGTAGAGCCTCGCGTATGCGGGTCTGATGGCGTTAGAGCGGGTGAGGGGAATCGAACCCCCGCTCCGAGCTCTGTCGGGTAGAGCCTCGCGTATGCGGGTCTGATGGCGTTAGAGCGGGTGAGGGGAATCGAACCCCCGCTCCGAGCTTGGGAAGCTCGTGTTCTACCATTGAACTACACCCGCGATGGTGGTATTACCCCTGGTCAGAGGTGCTTTCCGGGCGACTCGCCCCGGACCCTCTGAACGGGGAGTCGGTTATCAACCTAGGGGGAGGATACTCGCCTTCCTCTTCCCACGTCTAAGCAGTACGACGGGAGGCGGGATAGATCCGACCGACCTCGGGGGCCCTACAGCACCATCTCGAACTCGATCTCGTCGCGGATGGGGATGCCGAAGTTGCCGATCGCGGGGATATCCGGCTTGAGGGTGCGGCGGCTGTCGTCGACGGCACCCGGATAGAGGGCGGCAAGTCGGAAACCGCGACGCTGGTAGAAGCGCATGGCCTCGATGTTGTCATTGGTGGTAATGAGCCACAGGCGTCGGGCACCGCTGCGACGCGCTTCCTCGACGACGGCCTCGACCAGTTTTGTGCCGATGCCGGTTTGCAGTCGGGCGAAGAGCGCCGCCAGCTCGCACTCGCCGGAGCGAGGAAAGTGATAGCCGGCGAACCCGGCCAGCTCGGCACCCTCTTCGGCGACGAAGCCGGACAACTCGTGAGTAGCCAGGAGCTCACCCTTCCGTGCCTGAAACGGCGATCCCGCGTAGCGCTCCATCAATGCTTCCACTGCGGAGCGATCGGACGGAGTAGTCGGTCGAATATGCACCCGGCGAGCGTAGGCAGGACCCGTTGCAGACGTTCGGGCAGGAGGCCCGTGACTAGCGCCGATTCTCGGCTGCCGACGAGATGGAAAGGCGGGTGATGTCCGTTAGTGGGCGGCCGTTGAACTTCATCGCCACCCCGATCCAGAAGTCCGGCTGCTTGTCGTCGGCGACCGACTCGGTCGAGACAGACAGCCAGTCTGGTCGATGCAGTGCACCATCGGCTCCGGGGCTGTCGTTCCCCCAGCGGCTGAGGACCTGCCCGACGCCGTCATCGAAGCCGCCGACAGCGCCGCGGCTTAATCGGTCAACCCGGCCCTCACCAGGAAGGCGGCCATCTGGCCGCGGGTGACGTAGTCGCCGGGGCAGAAGCGATCGTTGGCGGGTGGGTTGCACCCCCGGGTGATACCGGCGTCGGCGAGGGCGGCGATGTCGCGGGCGAACACCGACCCGGACGTGTCCGTGAACGTCGACGAGCCGGGAGGCAATCCGAGGGCGCGTACCAGGAAGGCCGCCATCTGGCCGCGGGTTACGTAGTCGCCGGGACAGAAGCGGTCGTTGGCGGGTGGGTTGCACCCCCGGGTGACCCCGGTGCCTGCCAACCAGGCGACATCGGCCTCGAACACCGAGCCGGCGGTGTCGGTGAAGTTCGCCGAGGCGGTCACCGCCAGGTCGGGGAGGGCGCGATGCAGGAAGGCGGCCATCTGCCCGCGCGTCACGCGGTCGTCGGGGCAGAAGCGATCGTTGACCGGCGGATTGCATCCTCGCGTTATCCCCGAGGCGGCCAGCTTCTCGATGTCGGCCTCGAACACCGACCCGTCGTCATCGGAGAAGGTTCCTTTGCTGGGGGGTGGGGCGGAGGATCCGGTATCGAAGATGGTCACCCGGTAGGAATGGGTGGTTTCGACCCCATTGATCAGGATCCCCGAGACGGTGACGTCGATCGGGATGTCTCCGCCGGACGCGTCCACCTCAGAGGCACAGAACTGAGACAGCATGGCGCAGTTGTCGGTCATTCTCGGTCCGGGAAGCGAGCTGGGGTCGGCAAGTTCCCAGACGACCTGGTTCATGAAGGCGGCTGGAGCCCGGCTGATCACCTGCACGGGCAGGTCCTTCTGCCCCCATTTCATCGTGACCTGGGCGTTGGAGAAGTCGGCGCTGCCGTCATAGCTCAGGTTCCACCGCGGGTAGACGACGAGGTCGGGGACGTATCCCTCCGCTGGCCAGGGGACCCATCGGTGCGAGGGGCTGTATCCAGCGTTCGGCAGCACCCACATGGCAGTGGTTGCCACCTGGCTGGTGAACACGGCGCCGAACCCGAATGGTCGTTGCAGAGGCAGGAGGATCCAGTTGCGATGGCCGACGGCGGTGTTGTTGTTGCCCGCATCCATCACGTAGTCGGCCACCTGGTCGCCGAGGTACGGGTCCCATGTCCATCCCCACTCGATGCTGAGATTGGAACTCGACGCAGCCTCGAGGGCCGTCTCGGTCCAGCACTCCCATGCCTCGGTCGGGTAGTGGCTGAGGTCGTCGTTGGCGGCCATGACCAGGGCCGCCTCCTGGGCCTTGTTGCTCAGGGAGGCGTCGAAGGTGATGGGTGCCGATCCGACCATCTGGCGGAACCAGTTGATCTGTTGCAGCATCGTGTTCCTGAATCCCGTCGAGATCGTGCCCGGATGACAGCCGGCCAGATCACCGGTCCAACCCACGTTCATCCCGTCGGCCATCGACGGATTGAGGACCTGGGACCGGAAGGACTCGGCGACCTCGGTGCGGTTCGAAGTGTCGATCGCCTGGGGGGAAAGGTCTGCAGAACTCGATGCCGCCGTCGCCGGAGCGAGCCCGGCCACTGTGAGTACGGCGGTGAAGATGATCGTCGCGAATCGCCTGGGCAGGGCTCCCCTCCCTTTGGGTCTGGCGAGCATAGATGGCGCGTGGCAATTCGGTGGCCTAGGCGGGCATGTTCCTTACGATTGTCTGGTTCGTTTCAGAGAGGTCAGCATGACTGTCGCCGCCCGGGCCGACCAGGCCACCAAGATCTATGGCAGCGGGGACACCGCCGTCACCGCCCTCGATCGCGTCGATCTGGAGATCGGGGAGGGCCGGTTGACGTCGATCATGGGCCCCTCGGGTTCGGGTAAATCCACCCTGATGCACTGCCTGGCCGGTCTCGATCGCCTGACGTCGGGAAAGATGTACGTGGGCGAGACCGACCTGGCCACCCTCTCGGATGACGACCTCACCCGGTTGCGGCGGGACCGGATCGGCTTCGTCTTCCAGGCGTACAACCTGATCCCCACCCTCACCGCGGCCGAGAACATCGAACTCCCCGCCCGTATCGCCCGGGCAGATCTCGACCCCGGCTGGCGCGACCAGGTGATCGACATCCTGGACCTCGCCGATCGCCTCGATCACCGACCCACCGAACTGTCCGGTGGCCAACAGCAGCGGGTGGCAGCGGCCCGGGCACTGGTGCGTCGACCCGAGATCGTCTTCGCCGACGAGCCGTCGGGGAATCTCGACACCAACTCCGCCGCCGAGCTGCTCGGCTTCCTGCGCCGGGCTGTCGACGAGTTCGGACAGACGATCGTGATGGTGACCCACGATCCGGCCGCCGCCGCGTACAGCGACCGCGTCATCTTCTTGCGTGATGGGCGTCCCGTGTCCGAGCTTGTCTCGCCCACGGTGGACTCGATCTTCGATCGCCTCAAGTCGCTGGAGACCTGAGCGTGCTTCGCGTCGCCCTCAAGAACCTGTGGGATCACAAGATCCGCACCCTCCTGCTCGGGCTGGCGGTGGTGGCGGGAGTCGGTTTCGTCACCGCCTCCTATGTGTTCACTGACTCCCTCAGCCTCGCCTTCCAGGACGCCTTCGCCTCCACCACCGAGGGGATCGACATCGAGGTCGGCCCGGCCCGCTCGCCCGGCTCCGGAATGGGTGGCGACGAGGCCTTCCCCCGTATCGACGGTGATCTGGTCGAGACGGTCGCGGGGGTGGACGGAGTGGCGTCGGCCACCCCCTACCTGCAGGGATTCGCCACCCTCGTCATCGAGGGTGAGGAGCGCTCTGCCTTCGGACCCCCGGACTTCGTGGTCAGCTGGAGTGGTGCCGGAACACTGAGCGTTCGGGAGGGCCGTCGCCCCGAAGCGGCGGGTGAGGTAGCGATCGATGCCGGGAGCGCCGAGAGCCGCTCGGTGGACGTCGGCGAGTCGATCCGGATCTCGGGTGGAGGTCGTGCCGAGGAGTACGAGGTGGTCGGGACCTTCGGCTTCGGTGAGACCGCCGGGTTGGGCGCCACCTTCCTGGCTCTGACTCACGACGAAGCGGATCGTCTGCTCGACGCCGGAGGACGGGTGAATTCGATCTCGGTAGTGCTGGAGCCCGATGCCGAGCTCGACCGGGTTCTCACGGAGCTCGGTTCTGTGCTGCCCCCCGAGGCCAGGGCCCGCGACTCGCGAGCGGTGGCCGAGGAGCAGGCGGCTCAGCTCCAGGAAGGCCTTGGCTTCTTCAACACCTTCCTGCTCGTTTTCGGCGGAATCGCCCTGCTGGTGGGGAGCTTCGTGGTCTACAACGCCTTCCGCGTCGTGGTCGCCCAGCGGGGACGGGAACTGGCGCTGCTCCGGGTGTTGGGAGCAACCCGGCGCCAGCTGGTGTGGTCGGTGCTGATCGAAGCCTTGTTGGTCGGCACCCTCGCCTCCCTGATCGGGCTCGGGGTCGGCCTCGGCCTGGCGGTGGTGATCCGGGCGCTCCTGGGAGCGACGGGTACCGACCTCCCCGACGCCGGCCTGGTGCTCAGCCCCCGTACCTTCGTGGTCGGAATGGTGGTTGGCGTAGCCACCACCCTTCTCTCGGCCCTGGTGCCCGCCCTGCGGACCACCCGCATCAGCCCCATGGAAGCGCTGCGCGACCAGCCCGAGTTCCGGCCGGTGAAGCGCTGGTGGGCAGTGGTGGGGGTGTTCCTCCTGGCGGCGGCGGTCACCCTGGTCGGGCTCGGGGTGACTCGGGCCTTCGAGGAGGCAGCCATCACCGGCAACACCGACCCCCTCCTCCTGGTCGGGATCGGATGCCTGCTGGCCTTCGCCTCGTTCTTCCTGTTGGCGCGCGTGATGGTGCGCCCCGTTCTGGGCGTGATCGGACGGGGTGCCCGATCGACTTCCGCCCGCCTGGGACGCGAGAACGCTCGCCGCACGCCGCGCCGGACGGCGGTGACGGCCACGGCGCTGATGATCGGGTTGGGTCTGGTGGCGACGGTGGCGGTCCTGTCCCGCTCGGTCGAGGACACGATCCTCCAGGCGGTCGAGGAGGGCTTCACCGCCGACATCCTCGTCCAGCCGGCGGAATTCGATGCCCTGGCGGGGATCCCCGTCGAGATCGCCGACGAGGTGGCGGGGATCGAAGGGGTGGGCCAGGTGGCCCGGCTCAACATGGTGCTGGGTCGTCTGCCTGGAGGTACCGCCGAAACCACGCTGGTGGGGGTCGAGCCCGACACCGTGGAACTGGCCATCGCCTTCGACAGCGTGGAGGGGAGCTTCGATGATCTCGGTCCCGGGACCCTCGCCGTCCAGCGCATCGAAGCCGACAAGGTCGGCCTCGCCCTGGGAGACGTCGTCGAGTTGACGATCGAGGATCAGCCCCACCCGGCCGAGGTGGTGGCCATCTTCGATCTCGGTGGCGACGTGTCGGATGCGGCCTCGTACTACCTCTCCTATGAGTCCGTCGCCGACCTCCAGGCCGCGCCCCGCGACTTTGCCGTCGCCGTGGGCGTCGATCCCACCGCCGACATCGGCGACACCGCGGCCCGGGTGACGGAGGCGCTGGCGGACTTCCCGGGGGTGGGCGTCACCACCCTGGGCGAACTGGTGGAACAGATCCAGTCTGCCCTCAACGCCGTGGTCGGGATGGTGGCAGGACTGCTGCTCATGTCGGTCCTGGTGGCTGTCGTCGGCATCGTCCTCACCCTGTACCTGGCCGTCTACGAACGCACCCGAGAGACCGGACTCCTGCGTGCCGTGGGGATGACCCGCGGCCAGGTCCGTCGCATGATTCGCTTCGAGTCCGTCCTCATCGCCGTCTTCGGGACGCTGCTCGGGATCGCCCTGGGTCTGTTCTGCGGCTGGGCCCTGTCAATCGGAGTCGTCGGCGACGGCGTACGGCTGGGCGTGCCCTGGGCCTGGATCGCCGGGGGGCTAATCGGGGCCCTGGTGGCGGGCGTGGCCGCGGCGGTCATCCCTGCCCGGCGCGCCGCCCGCATGGATGTGCTCGCCGCCATCGCCTACGAATGACCTCGAGAGTGCATGCGACCGCGGTCAGCGCGGATTCGTGCACTCTCGATCAGCGGCCGAAGACCGAGGCGGCTCCCCAGAGCGTCATCAACACCCCCACCACGAGGAGAAAGTAGACCCGGCCGGGCCGAAACTCGCCCTCGACCCCTTTGGGGCGCTCGCCTCGGCGGCTCTTGTAGAGAGCGAGCCCGTTGCCGATCAGGATGGCCAGGCCGAGGCCGAGCACCATCTCGGCGAAGATGTCGTCGAGTCCGAGAATTTCGGTCATCGGCGGGAAACGCTAGCCGTTCGCCCTATTCACCCCGTACACGTACGATCCGTGCCATGACAGTATCCGCCGCACCGCCCCGGGACGCTGCCGCCTTTTTCGATCTCGACCGCACTCTGATCGCCGGAGCCTCCACCTTCATCTTCGGTTGGGTAGCGTGGCGCAAGAAGCTGATGGGGACCAGAGAATTGCTCGGCGACGCGGCCCGCGCCGTCAGCTTCCGGCTCACGGGCGGCAGTGACGACCTCTCCGATCAGGTTCGGGACCGGATTCTGGCGGCCGTCGAGGGACACCCGCGCGAGGACCTCACCTCCCTCAACGACGATCTCTTGCCCCGGCTGCTCAACTCGGTACGACCCGAGACGCGTCGGGTCGTCGAGCGTCATCACGAAACCGGGCGCGACACGTACATCGTCTCCGCCTCTCCGATCGAGATCGTGGATCCGCTGGCGTCGGCTCTCGGCATGACCGGATCGATCGCAACCGAGTCCGAAGTGGTCGACGGCCTCTACACAGGGCGGCTGCTTTCGGAGTTCTGTTACGGGCCGGGGAAGGTGAACCGGGTGCGCCGGCTCGCCGACGAGAAGGGCTACGACCTACGCCTTTGCTATGCATATTCGGATTCGAAATCCGATCTGCCGTTGCTGGAGATGGTGGGCCATCCCGTGGCGGTGAATCCGGACGCGGTGCTGAGAAAGGTGGCCCGCTCCCGCAACTGGCCCGTCGTCCAGTTTGCCCGGCGCGCCAAGATGACCGCCACCGCGGTGGGATCCGGAGTCGCCGCGGCGGGGATGGGAGCCGGCCTCTACGCCCTGGGGCGGGTGCACGGCCGACGGGCCACCCCGTGAAGATCGACTACCGGGATCTCTCGGTCTTTGCCCGTGACGGGGTGGGGGGTAATCCGCTCGCCATCGTCGATCACACCGCCATCGCCTCGACGCGCTGGCAGGAGGTGGCCGCCGCCATCGGATACTCCGAGACCGTCTTTCTCGAGCCGGGGGACCCGGCCACCGTCCACATCTACACGCCGGGAAGGCGCATCCCCTTCGCCGGTCATCCGCTGGTCGGGACGGCCGCCACCCTGTCCCCCGACCGAGATCTGATCCGTTATGACACGGGCGTCGCCCGCGTCCGTCGAGACGGCGCCGCCACACATGTCACCGTGGTCAGCGAAGGGGAGTCACGGGAAGCGGCCCGGCCTGCCTTCGGGGTGTCGGCCCGGATCGTCGAGATGCCCCTCGAGTACCTGGTCGTGGAGTGCGAGTCGGCCGAGGTGGTGGCCGGTCTCACTCTCGACGACGTCGCCGGTCACGAGAAGGTCTACGTCTGGGCCTGGGAGGTGGAGGGCGAGATCGTGCGGTCGCGCTTTTTCGCCCCCGGTGTCGGCGTGCCCGAAGACCCGGCCACCGGCAGCGCCGCCGTGGCGCTGGCGCGCTTCCTGGGATGGCCCCAGGGCGGCATCGTGATCCACCAGGGCGAGGAGATGGGAAGCCCCTCTCGAATCGAACTCGCCTGGACGGGCCCCGAGGTCACAATCGGCGGCGAGGTGCTCGACCGGGGCGTGGGCGGGGTCGATCTGGATTGAGTGCCGCACCCGCGTCCGGATAGTCTGCCCCCCGCATGAACCCTGCTTGCCCCCTTTCCTCCGCCTCGCCCCGGATTCGTCCCCGTGGCTGAGGCATCCGCTCCCGCCTCGTCGGCGAATCTCGGGCCCGGCTTCGACATCCTGGCCATGGCCCTCGAACTCCGGTGCCGGGTCTCGGCCGAGCCGGCCGCCACCTGGTCGATCGATCACGGCGAGGGTCATCAGCCCGATATCGACTCCGACGATGCCGTTCTCGCCGCCGCCAAGGCGGCGGTGGGGGAGGGGACACCGCTGGCGCTCAAGGTCGACAACGAGATCCCGATCGGCCGGGGGATGGGATCCTCGGCGGCTGCCCTGGCGGCCGGAGCCGGAGCCGCCCTGGCTGCGATCGGCGACGTCGTGGACCACGATCATGTGTTCCGTCTCGTCGCTGACCTCGAGGGCCATCCGGACAATGCCGCCGCCGCCGTCTACGGCGGACTGATCCTGGTACCGGCCGTCGGTCAGCCGCTGCGCCTCCCCATCCATCCAGGGATCCGCCCCGTGGTGGCGGTCCCCCGGGCCGTATTCCTCACCGCTCAGGCCCGTCTCGCCCTGCCCGACACCGTCACCAGGGAGGTGGCGATGAGGACGGCAGCGCGGGTGGCCGCTCTCACGGCCGGGTTCGTGACCGGTGACGCTGCCATGTTCGCCCATGCCGGCGGCGACGAGATCCACGAGGAGCCCCGGTCGCGCCATCATCCCACCACGGCCGAAATGGTCAGGAGAGCCCGGGACGCCGGGGCTTTACACGCCGCCTGGTCGGGTTCGGGTCCGTCGGTGGTGGCCTTCGTCGATTCCGGGTCCCAGGAGAGAGTGGTGACGGCGATGACAAGTGCCGACACGAAGGTGCATGTGCTCGATGTCGCCACGCGTGGACTCGAGATCTCGGCTTGACCTAAATGCGGGGGTCCACCAAGCTTATGGCATAGGTCCCTACGATTTTCGGAGAGTTCATGGGTTCACTCGTCAAGAAACGACGTAAGAAGATGTCCAAGCACAAGTACCGCAAGCGCCTCAAGGCCAACCGCCACAAGCGCAAGTGATCACCAGGCCGACCCCCGGGGTCGGCCTTTCCATTTCTCAGGTGTCGCGCAGGTAGCGCTCGATCTCCTCCACCAACTCCTCACCCGGATCCTCCGAATCCAGACCCTCCGCTTCCAGCTGGCGGACATAGTCGGCCAGTTCGTCCGACTCATCGAGGGCGGCATCGATGTTCTGGCGGAATTCCGCCGACCTCGCCGCCAGCACCCCCAGATCCACGTCGAGGCCGGTGATCTCGATCAGCTTGCGCAACAGGGCCTCGGCACCGGGCGGATAGGTCTGGTTGGAGAGATAGTGAGGCACCGCCGCCCAGAGGCTGGTGGTCTCGATCTGGCGGTTGGCGAGCGCCTGGGTGATGACACCCACGATCCCGGTGGGACCTTCATAGCGAGAGGGGAGCAGGCCATGGTTGGCGATCATCCCCACCGACGAGGAGGATCCCACCACCGGCACCGGAAGTGTGTGCGGCACCTGTCCGACAAAGGCGCCGAGGGTGATGGCCGCCTTGACGCCCAGCTCGACCAGCGCCGACGATAGCTCGCCCACGAAGCGCTTCCAGTTGTAGTTGGGCTCCTCGCCCATGACGACCACGACGTCCCGCTCCGGCAGTTTGACTACCAGCAACTCGGTGGTCGGCCACGTGATCTGGCGGACGCCCTCCTCGTCGAGTGACACCACCGGCCGGTTCACCTGGAAGTCGAAGAACGGGTCGGAGTCGAAACGACCCATGGTCTCGGCCTCGGCACCCTTGAGCAGATAGCGAGCGGCGTCGCTGGAGGAATCACCGGCGTCACCCCAGCCCGAGAAGGCCAGCACGGCGATCGGATCCCGGAGTTGCGGTCGGACGATCCACTCGAGAGAGTTCATCGACCTCCAACCTACACCCGGGTCCTGGTTATCCAACGGGTCCCCCCTCGGGAGGGCGGGGATGGTGGAGCACCCGCTGGGGGAACGGGATCTCGATTCCGGCCGCGTCCAGGTGCCTCTTCACCGACCTGGCCACCTCGTCACGCACCTGCCACACCTTTGCCATCTGTGGCCGGTGCCAGAAATGGAGTGCGAAGTCGATCGAGGACTCACCGAACTCGAGGACGCGGGCGGTGGGAGCCGGCTCGGCCATCACCCCCTCCACCGCGGCGGTGGCCGACTCCAGAACGGATTTGGCCCGGTCGAGGTCGGTGGCGTAGGCGACGCCCACGATGAGGGTGGTGCGCCGGGTGGGGCGATCGGTGGTGTTGACGATCGGGTTCTTCCATACCATCGCGTTGGGCAGGTAGACGGTTTCGCCGTCGAAGGTCGTCATCTGAACGGTGCGTAGGGTGATGTCGCGGACCACCCCTTCGTAGTCGTTGGTCATGACCTCGTCTCCGGGGCGCATCGGACGGCGCAACTGCATGCCCAGTCCGGCGATGAAGTTCTCGAGGATGTCCTGGAAGGCGAAGGCCAGGGCGATACCGATGAGACCAAGGGCGCCGAGCAGCGGGGCGATGGGGACGTTGACGCTGTTGAGGGCGTACACGAAGGCGAAAACCACGATCAGGTACGCCCCGAATCGGGCCACCAGCCGGGAAGCGTGGGGCGAGGTGGAAATGCGGCTGAGGAGGCGCCCGAGCAGAGCCGAGACGAGCCGGGCGAGGATGACCCCTCCGAGGATGATGCCACCGGCGATCAGCCAATCCATCGGAGTCAACCGGGACAGTGACTCGAGAGCCTCCTCGGCTTCTTCCTGGGCGTACACCATGGTCTTGAAGGTAGTTCGGCTGTGCCAACTGCCCGGGATCCGCTCTAGAGTCGTGACTCTTATGACATGGTGGGTCGTTACCGGTGGGATCGGATCCGGCAAGAGCACCGTGACCAGGCTCGCCTCGGCGGCCGGCTACGCCACCATCGATGCCGACCTAGTCGGACACGACGTCCTTGCCGGTCCGGCTCGTACGGCCGTGGCGGCGCGCTGGCCGGAGGTGATGGTCGAGGGGCAGGTGGACCGCAAGGCCCTGGGCGCGATCGTCTTTTCCGACCGGCCCCAGTTGAAGGAACTCGAGGCGATCACTCACCCCCTGATCTCCGAAGAGCTCCGCTACCGGATGGCAGCCACCACCCGGGGGGTTCTGGAGCTGTCGGTTCCGATCCCTCTCGCCGGAGACCTCCCCACCGTCGTGGTCGACGCCCCCGACGAGGTCCGGCACCAGCGTCTTCTCGACCGTGGCCTGAGCCCCGATCAGATCGAGGGACGGATGTCGAAGCAGCCCACCCGCCATGAGTGGCTGCAGATGGCCACCGTCGTGATCGACAACTCCGGTACCCCCGAAGACCTGCATCGGGCCGTCACCCGCTGGCTGCGCCTCATCTCCCGCGAGGGCTGAGCCGCGAACCTCAGGTTGGGCTGTACCGAGGCGTACAGAACTCTCTCAGGTTCGAGGGGGGATGCCGGCGGATGTGGTTCTCGAGAGACTTTCGTACCGTGGTGGTACAGCGGAACCTCGGGTTGGGCTGTACCGAGGGGGTCCAGAACTCTCTCAGGTTCGGGCGTGGATGCCGGCTGATGTGGTTCTCGAGAGACTTTTGTACCGTGGTGGTACAGCGGAACCTCAGGTTCGCGATCTGGGCTGGAAGCGGCGGAGGCGGAGGCTGTTGGTGACGACCGAGACCGAAGAGAAGGCCATGGCGGCGGCGGCGATCATGGGGTCGAGGAAGCCGAAGGCGGCCAGCGGGATCGCCGCCACGTTGTAGGCGAAGGCCCAGAACATATTCTGGCGAATGGTTCCGAAGGTGCGAGACGCCAACTCCACGGCGGTGGGAACCAGGCTGGGATCCGAGGACATCAGGACCACTCCGCCCGCTTCGATGGCGACGTCGGTGCCGGACCCAACCGCCACCCCCAGGTCGGCGGTGGTGAGGGCGGGGGCGTCGTTGACGCCGTCGCCGACGAAGGCAACCGTCTTGCCGTCGGCCTGGAAGCGCCGCACCTCGGTGGCCTTGTCGGCGGGGAGTACCTCGGCGATGACCCGATCGATCCCGAGCTGGTCGGCGATCCGCTCGGCCGTGCGGCGGTTATCGCCCGTGATCATGGCGGTTTCGATGCCATCCGCGGCGAGGCGTCCCAGCGCGGCCCCGGCTTCCTCTCGCACCTCGTCGGCCACGGCGATGACGCCCCGGACTTCTCCCTCCCAGCCGGCGAGGAAGGCGGTCCGAGCCTCGCCCTCCAGGCGCTCGAGCTCGGCCTCCCATTTCGAGCCGACCACCAATCCCCGGTCGGCGGCCAGCTTGGATTTTCCGACCACGACCTCGACGCCGTCCACCTCGCCCCGGACGCCCATGCCGGCGAAAGACTCCACCGTCACCGTCGACGACAGCGTCACCCCCTCCTCCTCGGCCCCGTCGGCAACCGCCCGTCCGATCGGGTGGCCGGAGACCGCCTCGACGGATCCGACCAGATAGAGGAAGCGGGAACGGTCCTCGTCGGTGACGACGTCGGTCAGGGCCATGACTCCGGTCGTGAGGGTTCCGGTCTTGTCGAACAGGACCATGTCGACCGAGGGCGCCCGCTCGAACACCTCGGGCGACTTGAAGAGGATCCCCATCTCGGCGCCGCGACCGCTTCCCACCATGATTGCGGTCGGGGTGGCCAGCCCCAGGGCACACGGACAGGCGATGATGAGCACCGCCACCGCCGCTCGCATGGCGTCGGTGAGCGGGTTCCCGGTGATCAACCATGCCATCGCGGTGATGGCGGCGATGGCGATGACGGTGGGGACGAAGAGGGAGGAAATGCGGTCGGCGAGTCTCTGCACCGGTGCCTTGGCTGCCTGGGCGTCCTCCACCAATCGGACGATTTGGGCGAGGGCGGTGTCCGATCCCACCCGGGCGGCGCGAACGAGCATCCGGCCCTGCTGGTTGACCGTCGCCCCAAACACCTCGTCGCCGGGTGCGTGGTCGACCGGCATCGACTCGCCGGTGAGCATCGACTCGTCGACGGAACTGTTGCCTTCCACCACCAGGCCGTCGGTGGGAATCTTCTCCCCGGGCCGGACCACCATGACGTCGCCCGGCACGAGGGCCGACACCGCCACGGTGCGCTCGGATCCGTCGACCAGGATGCGGGCTTCCTTCGCCCCGAGTTCGGCCAGTCGCTGAAGGGCGGTGGAGGCCCTCCCCTTGGCCCTTGCCTCGAGTGCCCGTCCCAGCGTTATGAGGGTGACGATCATCGCCGCCGTCTCGAAGAACGGCATCTCCTGGGCGAACACCGCCCAGATCGAGTATCCGTAGGCCACGAGCGAGCCCATCGAGATCAGGGTGTCCATGGTGGCGGTGCGGGCCCGCAGTTGCTTGAAGGCGGTGCGATGGAACTGGAGGCCGGCCCAGAGCACAACCGGAGTGGCCAGGATCCACTGGAGGATCGAATTCCAGGTGGCGTGGGGGAGTGCCATCGCCAGCACCATGAGCGGCGCGGACAGGATCGCCGCCACCCAGAAGCGACGCCACTGGACCCGGGCCTCGGCGTCGAACGTCTCGGTGAGGCTGCGCCGTTCGCTGTCGTCGGTGCGCAGCGTCAATTCGTAGCCGATTGTCCGTACCGCCTCGGCCAACGAGGTGGCGTCGGCACCCTCGGCCGCCCGAACCGTGGCCGAGCGTCCGGCCAGGTTGACCGAGGCTGCCTCGACACCATCCTGGCGACCGAGGACCCGCTCGATCCGACTGGCGCAGGATGCACACGTCATTCCGTCGACCTCGAAGGTGAGCACGTCGGTGGCGTCGGGATGGGTGGTCTGGTTCACGTCACTCCTGATCGGGGACCTCGTAGCCGACCTCTTCGATGGCGGCCTTGATCTGGTCCATATCTACGGCGGCGGCGTCATAAGCGAGATTGACCCGACGGGGCTCGATCTCGACATCGACTGTGGCTACCCCGGCGAGGGCGCCCACGGCGCCTTCGATGCTCTGCTTGCAGTGGCCACAGGAGATGTCGGGAACGACGAGTGTGGCGGTGGTGAGACTGGAGTCGGTCATTGGGATCATCCCTCCGGTAGCGGGGTGGTGGGTCCGGTCACCGCCGCCGTGTACTTCATCGTCTCCATCAATTCGTCGACGATCTGGGCGGTGCGCCCTTCCGACACGGCATGAGTAACACAGGTTTCCAGGTGGTTCTGGAGCAGGATCCGGTTGACCCGTTCCAGTGATGCCTGGAGGGCGGACACCTGCTTCATGATCTCGGGGCAGTAGCGCTCATCCTCCACCATCTTGATGACGGCGTCGAGGTGGCCTCGAACAGTTTTGAGGCGGTTCAGGGCCGAGAGTTTGTGCTCCGACTTCATGCCCGTGAGTGTAGTCCTCCCGCCGTCCCTCCCCCACCCGGGGTGGGGTCTCAAACATTTGCTCCCCCAGTTCCTGAGCGCTGCTGCCGGGCCTGCAATCGGTTGGAGATAGGCGGAGGCCCCGGCCGGGGGGGACCGGGGCCTCCTGAATGGGTGCCGCAGTGTCGGGGGAGGGGGAGAGAACCTGAAACCGCGACACCCAAGATTGAGCTTAGTTGTTGTCGACCGCCACGTGTCTAGCTCGTGCCCTCGGCGACGATCCGGCCCCTCACTCTAGGGAACTTCACAGGAGCGTGCACATGGCAATATTCCCGTTTGTTGTACATACTCAGTTTGGTCTCGCAATCGGGGTCGGCGCAAACCCGGCCCGCCGCGTAGTGGCGGGACGCACGTGTGATGCCCTTGATGGCCTTGCCTTTCAAGGTGTCACTCATGAGACCCTCCTTTCTTCCGGTCCGTTGGTGTTCAACGCTCCGGAGTCTCGGGACATTCCCCCTATCGAGATGGGAGAAATCCTCCCGAAGCTCGCCATCGGTGGTATCTGTCCACGCCCACGATGCCAACCGGGTGGTAAAGCTCTCGTAAAGCGTTCTCGGTTGAGACGCTCCGAAGCTCGAAAGGGTTCCCGGTCAGCCGATTCCGAGTTTGCGCAAGAAAGCCTCGTTCGACGGTTCCCGGCCCAAGAAGTCGACCAGCAGGTCCATCCCGTCCTTGGCTCCCCCGGCTTCGAGGATGGCCCG
Source organism: Acidimicrobiia bacterium (assembly GCA_035461175.1). GTDB lineage: Bacteria > Actinomycetota > Acidimicrobiia > Spongiisociales > ZC4RG35 > DATHVR01. The sequence continues at coordinate 15,111 of DATHVR010000012.1, forward strand.
TCGGTAGTCGGCTCCGACGCCGGGGTCGGTGACGCCTTCGGCCTCGAACCGGCTGAACATGTCGTCGCCGTAGACCTCCGACCAGAGGTAGCCGTAGTAGCCGGCGTCGTAACCGCCCAGCATGTGGCCGAACGACGCCGGGTAGAAGGTGCCCTGGTGGAGGGGGAGGAGGGCCACCGCAGTGGACCGGCGATGGATCTCGTCGAGATCGGCCTCGGCCGCACCCTCGCCATGTAGCCCCAGGTCGAGCAGGCCGAACTGGACCTGACGCAGAGTGTGGAGGGCGATGTTGAGATTGCGGGCCTCGACCATCGCCTTGACCAGTTCCTCGGGGATCGCCTCGCCGGTCTCGTAGTGGCGGGCGAAGGTGGCCAGGACCTCGGGCCGCCAGGTCCAGTGCTCCATGATCTGCGACGGGGCCTCCACGAAATCGCGCTCGGTGTTGGATCCGGAGAAGCGGACCAGTTCCGCCCCGGTCAGCACCTGGTGGAGGATGTGGCCGAACTCGTGGAAGAGCGTCTCGACCTCGCTGTGCTGGAGCAGCGACGGGCGGGAGGCAGACGGCTTGGTGAAGTTGGCGACGATGGCCGACTCGGGGTGCTGGTAGGAGCCGTCGGGGAGATGCCGGCCCGGGATCAGGTCGAAGGCGGCCGCATGGCTGAATTTTCCCTCACGCGGGAAGAGGTCCATGTGGAAGCGGGCGATGAAGCGGCCGTCGCTCCGATCCGAGATGGCGTAGGTGTGGACGTCGGGATGCCACGTCTCGGCCTCGACCGGCTCGTAGTCGAGTCCGAAGACGTCGCCGGTGATGTCGAGAAGGCCCTTCAGAACGGAGTCGAGCGGGAAGTATTCCGCCACCTGGTTCGGATCCACCCCGTGGCGTTCCCGACGGAGGCGGGTGTGGTAGTAGCGCCAGTCCCACACCTGGAGCTCGGCCTCGGGGTCACCGAGATCCTGGCGCAGCATCTCGGTCATCTCTGCGATCTCGAGCCGGCCGGCATCGGTCAGCGGGGACACCAGCTCCGAGTAGAAGTCCTCGACCCGCCCGGGCTCTTTGGCCATCCGCTCTTCGAGCTGGTGATGGGCCCACGAGGGCTGGTCGAACAGCTCGGCGATCCGCGCCCGGACCCGTACCGCTTCTTCCAGGATCGACCGGTTTTCGGCCACGGCACGGCTGTTGAACTTGAACGACAGCTGCTCGCGCAGGTCACGACGCTCGGCCATCTCCATGAACGGAACCACGTCCGGGTAGGCCATGGTCACCTTGTAGGTGCCTTTCTCTTCTCCCGCCTCGAGCCCTTCGATGTACGAGTCGGGGAGCCCGGCCAGATCCTCGCGGGTGACGACCAGGGCGTCCTTGTGCTCGGCGATGTTCTGCTCGAATGCCACTCCCAATTCGACCAGTCGCGAGGTGAGCTTCTTCACCTCGGCCCGAATCTCGGGAGCGAGTTCGTGACCGGCTCGACGGAGGTCGCGCAGGGTGAAGTCGAGCAGGCGCTTGTGTTCGCCGGTCAGCCCGGCGGCATCCTCGGTCTCCTTGTATTCCGACACCGCCCGATAGAGGTCGTCGCGGAACGCCAGTTCCACGCTCCACTGCTGGAGTCGTTCCTCGGCGGCGCGGCCGGCGGTCCGGACGGCCTCCTCGGGATGGACGTAGCCCATGAAGGCGCCGGCTCCGAAGGCGCGACCCAGCCGGTCGGCGATGGCGTCGAGGGGCGCCATCGTGGAATCCCAGGTGCGGTCGGATGCGGAAACGAGATCGGTGACCAGAGCATCGGCGTCGGCGATGGCCGCGTCGGTTATCGAGGTCACTTCGTCGGGAGAAGAGGCAAAGTGCATTCCGCCAGGTTCCTCCGGATTCGGCGGTAATGCAACCTGAATCGACGCCGACGCGTAGGGAGACAGGCCCCGGATCGGGCCCGTCTCCCTACGAGCGGTCAGCTGAGGTTGGCGATCAACAGATCCAGCAACGCCCGCACCTCTATTTGGTCGTCACAGTCGACGATCCAGTCGTTGGTGTCCGGTGAGGTGCCGCACCCGTCGATCCGGTCCCGCAGGTTGGTGAGCTTCTTCACCGCCTGCTCGTAGTTCCCCTTGGAGACGGAACGCTCGGCGGAATCCATGATGGCAAGGAACGCCGTCCGGTTGCCGATCCCGTTGAACGACTCGTCGGCCAGGCCGTTGACGGCGTTCTGAACGAACTCCACGTCATCGCCATCGGGAATCCCGTCGTTATCGGTGTCGGGGTCGAGGGGGTCGGTCCCGTAGGCGACTTCGATCCCGTCGGTGAGTCCGTCGTCGTCGGTGTCGGGGTCGAGGGGGTCGGTTCCGTGGATGTTGACTTCGTCCCCGTCGGTGAGTCCGTCCCCGTCGGTATCCGGATTGTCGGGATCGGTCCCGATAATCAACTCCTCTCCATCGAGGAGACCGTCACCGTCGGCATCGAGGCCGATGGTGAAGCCGACCCCTCCCAGAGTGGGAACTGGCGGAATCGGGCTGATTGCCGGATCCGTCAAGGCCACGGGCAGATTGCCGGCGGCCACCCGGGCCTGGAATCCCGGATCGAACCCGATAGCGGCGGCCACTGCGTCTCCGATGGCTGTATCCACTCCGTTGTCTACGAACACCTGGCCCAAGCTTCCGCTGAAGACTGAGATCGTTCCCGGATCCGGGAGTATGTCGCCGAAGACGCCCTCGAAGTCAAGGTCGACCCCAATGTTGGCCGAGGCACCCAGCCAGTGATAGATCGGAGACAGGTCGACGCCCGCCTCTGTTCCGGGGGTGGCCGGGAGTTCCAGCGTCACAGTCTGGTCGCTTCCGGCCGCCTGCCATTCGAGGACGTCGGCGACGCCTGGCAGGTCGCCGCCCACCAGCGTCGACCCGGCGGCGGTGGCGACCGTGGCCGCCCCGCCTAGTCCTGGGAACCCACCCGACGGCACCGGATTCAGCGTGACGTTCGAAACGATCTCGGCGCTCAGTAGGTCGGCCACACCGGCGAAGCTGAGAACGGCCTCATCGCCGGTCGACGAAATGACCACGGGCGCATCGGTCCCGAGCGGCGCGCTGAAGTCAGCCGCCGCTCCCACCAACTGGAAGTCGTCGAGATCGCCCTCGATGGCGTCGATGGCCGCCAGGATCGGGCACAGCGGCAGCAGCGGCGAAAAGGGCAGGCAGGCGGCCACATAGGTGGCGGTCGAGACGTCGATGTCGGCCACTACATCGGCGGAAACGTCGAGTACGAACTCGGAACCGGGGTCGTCCGTTGGCTGGTAGCTGAGCTGAACCGGAACCGTCCCGCCGGGCACGAGATGCTCTCGGTCGTAGGTAATGGTCAGATCGGCACCCATGTCCATCCGAATCTCGGCGGAGCCGTTGACCGAGAACTCCCAGCTGACTCCCAGGAAGGAGTCGCTTTCCACTTCGTCGATCGGAAACGACGAGGTGAATCCCAGTTCGACGTGGATGGTGTCTGAGACGGGTGTTGCCGCCATTGCCGGTGCCGCCGTCGCCGCCAACACCGATGCTGCTACGGCCAGGGCCACCAGAGCGGATGGCCAGCGCTTTTTCGGGGTCATGCTCGTTTCCCTCCTCGGGAAGTCGACAAGGGCTTTCGCCCATGCCTCGGCACGCCCCACCTGGAGTTGGACTATACGCTCCCACCACTGCGCGTGACGGACATAACGCGATGTAGTGTGGCTGAGCGCCCGGGGGCGGGTACGTTGGGAGAATGCACAACGTCACCATCGAATTCTGCCGCTCCTGAAACTACACCGGCCGTGCCGTGCGCATGGCGGAGTCGATTTTCGACGAGTTCGGCCCCACCTATCGGATCGACCTAATCCCGGGTAGCGGCGGCGTGTTCGAGGTGACGGTCGACGGAGGACTGATCTACTCGAAGAAGGCCACGGGCCGTCATGCCGACTACGAAGCCGACGTGGCACCGGCTTTGAGGCCTCTGGCCGAAACGGATCCGGCCTCATCCTGATCGGGCTAGCCCGGCCACTCCACCGGGCGCGGGTCGATGGGAGTCCCGTTGGAGTACATCGTTGCCACCCGTGCCGCCGGCTCGCCCAGGTTGCCCTCGACCAGGACGAAATCGGCCGGCGACCCCGGCACCAGAGGTTCGGGTCTGTCGAAGTGTCGGGCCGGGGCCGTCGTGAACAGGTCGACCGCCTGATCGACGGTGAGGTTCTGGTCGTCATCCCATCCCGGACGCTGGACGGCGGCGGCGATTCCGAGCAGCGGATCGGGACGCTCGACCGGGCAATCCGACCCGCCCAGTATCCTCACTCCCGCCTCGGCCATGGCTCGGAACCGGTAGGCGGACCGGTCCCGGCCCAGCCGGTCCGGAACCCAGCCCGCCTCCGAGGTGAGGAAGGCAGGTTGGACCGAAGCGATTATGCCCGTGGCGGCGAACCTCGCCACTGCCTCGTCCGTGACCACCGAGGCATGCTCTACACGGAGCCGGCCTGGATCGGTTCCCTCGGTAACCAGGCCTTCGAAGACGTCGAGCGTCTCGTCGACCGCGCGATCCCCGATCGCATGGATCGCCGCCACGCCGCCGAGTTCCAGGGCGGTGCGGGCCATGTTCCGGGCACGGTCGGGGTCGAGACGGAGGGTTCCGGTGGTGGGGAGATCAGTGAACGGTCCATGCATCGCCGCCGTGTGGCCCCCGAGGCTCCCGTCGGCGAATTCCTTCCAGCCCCAGAAGCGGAGCCGGGCACCGGCATCGTCGATCCGCCGCTGCGCTTCCCCCAGCGCGGCGGCATCGTCGGCAATCACCATCAAGTCCATGTCGATGGGCAAATCGGGAGCCAGCCGGCAGAGGATTCCGAGTTCGTCGCCTACTCCGCACCACATGCCCTGGGTCGCGGCCACGATCCCCCCGATGTGACCGATGCCGAGGGCGGCCAACCCGTGCATGGCAGCCAGCACCTGATCGTCTTCCAGAGTCGGCTCCAGTGGCCCCAGGGCATCAGCGACGTGGTCCAGGGCCGTCTCGCGGAGAACGCCGGTGGGTACTCCGTCCGGATCCCGGTCGTAGCTGCCGCCGGCGGGGTCGGGGGTGTCTGAACCAACCCCGACCAGATCCAGCGCGGCGGTGTTGACGACGGCGACGTGGCCGCAGTAGCGGTAGACGATGGTGGGGCGGTCCGGAACCGCGAGGTCGAGGTCCCGGCGGGTGGGGAGTCGCCCGAGTCGGGTGTCGTCGAGACGCTGGGCGATGACCAGACGGCCGGAAGGAGTACGGGCGGCGGCGCCTCCGAGAAGATCACGGAGGTCCTCGAGCGTCTCCGCCCCCATCACCGAGGTACCGGCCACCAGAGCGGCGTAGCCGACCGGGTGGATGTGCGAGTCGGTGAAGGCAGGGAGGATCTCCGCCCTCTCGTGTATGGACATGTCCATATTCCCGACCTCGCCGCGCCGGGTCAGCTCGACGATACGACCGTCTTCGACGATCATCGTGTCCGCTCCCGGTGCGGATCGGATCGAGTCGGCAACGACGGCATGCCTCCTCATCGCAGGTGTGCGGGCAGGTTCTCGGCCACCGTCTCTCTGAGGGCCGAGTGGATCCGGGGCGAAGCCGCCACCACCGTCCGGGAATCCAGCCGGTAGCGGGCACCGTCGTGGTCGGTGACCGTCCCGCCCGCCTCCTCCACCAGCAGCATGCCGGCGGCGGCGTCCCATGGCCCGAGTCCGTACTCCCAATATCCGTCGAAGCGACCGCATGAGACCCACGCCAGGTCGAGGGCGGCCGAGCCGAGACGACGCACGCCCTGGACCCGTTCGAGGACCTTTCCCACCACCCGGGCGTAGGCCTCGGCGTGGCCCTGTCGGTCGTAGGGGAAGCCGGTAACGATGACGGCTCCGCCCAGCTCGGCCCGGGAGACGGAGACCGGGTGGCCGTCGAGATGGGTGCCTTCTCCCCGCCCGCCGGTGAACTCTTCTCCGTGCATGACGTCGATGACGGCTCCCGCCACCGGTTCCCCCCGCTCCCACACCGCCACCGACACCGAGAAGTGGGGGATGCCGTGAACGAAATTGACCGTGCCGTCGAGAGGATCGACGATCCATACCCGCTCGGAGTCCCAGCCGGATCCACCGGACTCCTCGCCGAGCACGGCATCTCCCGGCGCCAGGCGCTCGATGGCGTCGAAGATGGCCGCCTCGGCGGCGTCGTCGACGGCGGTGACCGGGTCGACCACACCCTTCATCCGCACCTCGGGCCGGGTTTCGAACCCCCGGCGGACGACCTCGGCCCCCGCCCGGGCGACCTCCAGCGCGATTTCCGTGTCCCGCATGGGATCACTCTACGGAGCGTGGCTCCCGTTCCCGGCTGGCCGGCGAATGCGCCACACTGTCGCCATGCCTTACGTCGCCGCCGTGATCGGCGCCGCACTCGCCGTGCTCGCCTTCCCTCCCTTCGGAGTATGGCCACTGGTGGCCATCGGGCCGGCAGTGTGGCTGTGGGGCCTGGAAAGAGTGGACCGGCCGGGGCAGGGCGCCGCGGTCGGTTTGGTCTTCGGACTCGCCTTCTTCGGAGGGCTGATCTGGTGGATCTCCGAACTCGGCCCGGAGGCGGTCTCGGCCCTCGTCATCGTCCAGGCGCTCTATCCGGCTCTTTTCGGCTGGGCGCTCGTTCGGTGGGGGCGCAGCCTCGACGCCGGGCGATGGTGGCTTATTGCCGCCGGCCTGTGGGCGGTGACGGAGTTCGTTCGTTTTCGGTTCCCGGTGGGTGGCTTCGAGTGGGGTGCCTGGGGCTACGCCCTCTCCGATCAGTCCTGGGCGCGTGCCGGTGCCCGCTGGATCGGCACCAGCGGCTGGACGGTTGTCCTCATGGCGGTCGCCGCCGGGGTGAGCCGGCTCCGGGTCACGGCGGCGGTGGTGCCGGTCGGGCTGGGCCTGGCGATGGGCGTCGTCGGCGCACTGCTCCCGTCGCTTCCGGCGGGGGTGCCGGTGTCGGCAACCATCGTCCAGGGCTCGACGCCGTGCCCTTTCGAGCACTGCCCCGACGAGCGGCTCATCACCTACCACCAGCACCTGGCCCTGACCCGGACGCTGGTTCCCGGCAGCGCCGACCTGGTGGTGTGGTCGGAAGGGTCGACGGGATCGTCCAGCGCCGACCCGGTCAACAACCCCGAAGTGGGCGAGGCGATCGGGGCCGAGGCAGTCCGGTTGGGAGGGTGGATGCTGGTCGGAGGGGACCGGCCGGTGAGCAATACCGAATGGATCAACGCCAACGTCGTGTTCGCTCCCGACGGGCAGATCGTGGGCGAGTACCGCAAGCAGCACCCGGTCCCCTTCGGTGAGTACATCCCGGCCCGACCGCTGTTCGAGTGGATCCCGGCCTTGGACCAGGTGCCACGGGACATGATTCGGGGTGAAGGCGAGGTCCTGTTCGAACTAGGTGGATACCAACTGGGGTCGATCATCAGTTTCGAGGGTGGCTTCTCCCGCTACGCCCGGGAGATGGCCAATCTCGGTGCCGACCTGATCGTGGTCGCCACCAACGAAGGCAGCTATGGCCTGACGCCGGCTTCAGATCAGTTCATCGGCATGACCCGGATGCGCTCGGCCGAAACCGGCCTGGATGTGATCCACGCCGCCGTCACCGGCAAGTCGGTGATGATCACCGACGGCGGGATGCTGGGTGAGACGACGGATCTCGCCACGCTCGAGGTGCTCCCTGGCACCGTTGAGGCTCGCCCGGATCTGCTGAGCGTGTATGTACGGTTCGGCGAGTGGGTGATGCTGCTGGCGGCGTTGGGCGCGGTAGTGGTGTGGGCGCGCTCACGCCCCCGGCCGGAGCCGGGGGCGTGAACCGAATCAGCGTCGTACCTCGGCGGTTACTCGGTAACGGTCGTCGTGACTACTTCTGCCAGCTCCAGTGCTATGAGGCGTGCTCCCGGATGAATACGTTCCATTAGGCGGAGCCGTTGGCTGGTACAGAGCTCTGGAAGACGCTGGTATCGGGGACGTCGGTGGAGGCGTCGGCGGCTGCCACTGCAAGGAGGGGTGGCGACGAGGACGGCCAGGACCACCAGGAAGGCGATCAGGGATGGGCAAGGATCTACCTCCGCTGGGGGGATTGGAAGGCGGAGAGGGTAAGCCCATGACCACGGAGTGAGGGATTTCGCGTTTCGCCAGCCGATCCGGCCGGGTTCTGGCGCTCCGGCGCATGACTCGCCCGTTGTCGGCACGCGACAGGCCGCCGGGTCATCCCGGCGGCCTGTGCTGGTTTTGAGGTTGTTCCGCTAGTCAGCCGACAGTCACGAATCCGGAGAAGAAGCAGGCGTCATCGCCCAGTGCCGGGGCTCGGCGAATCAGGTACTCCACTGACGTGTGCACGTTCGTATCAAATCCCACGGCCTCCGCGAGTCCGGCGCTGCCAAAAGCACCGCTGCCGATATTGATGGTCTGACCGGCGTTGACCGTGGCAGTGCCGAAGATGGAGGCGCTAGAACCCTCGAAGGTGAGATGGTTGACCGTCTCGTCCCAGCTGGCTCGAAGGGTCGGCACGTTGCCCCCGTCGCACGTCGCCTTCAGCGTGATCGGCCCGTAGGTCCCGATCACCTCATCGGTCGTGCCCACCGGTGCCTGGTGGAAGAACCGGTGGATCGCGACACCGTTGACGCTGTTGGCCGCGTCGGCGAGGGCGGGGGTGCCGTCCTCGGCGTCGATGTACTGGGCAAGGCGGCGCATGAAGGCCGACATCTGCTCGCGGGTGACGTTGTCGCCGGGGCAGAACTCGGTGTTGTCGGGCGGGTTGCAGCCCTTGGTGACGCCGGCGTCGGCCAGCCAGGCGATGTCGTCGTGGAAGACGTTGGTGTCGGGAACGTCGGTGAAGGCGTCGGCGGCTACCACTGCCAGTGGAGTGGCTACCAGGACGGCCAGGGCCACCAGGAAGGCGGTCAGGCGGCGTTTACGGTCAGGGGCAGGCATGCTGCATCTCCTCTTGCTTGTTGCAGGTTGCCGATCGGAAAGCCGCGCCCGTCCAGGTCACAGATTTGCCGGGAGGCGGCTCCGTGTCAAGACGTTACCGACCGAGTGTCGAGTTGTGTCGGCGACTAGATCCCCGAACCCTCCCCAGGCATCGGTGTCTCTTTAGACCTCTTCTCATGCTTTGATCGCTTCAGACAAGGCTGGTATGTGCCCGATTAACCAACGCCCCCGACGAAGGCCGGGGGCGTTGCTTAGGGTCAGTCGGTCACCCAGAGAGGCTAACCCTCAGGGCCTAACCAGATCAGTTAGTGGTCACTCGCCATCGGAGGAGTCATTAGTTGTTGAGGCCAACTCGATGTCTCCGTATGAGCTGGCGACGTATGTTGCCGTGATGGTGTAGTCACCGACTTGGCTGTTGAGCGGAGCTCCGGTGACTCTCTCAGCCAAGAAGTGGAAAGTGTTAGGTCCAGCTGTAACCGGGAAGGCCTTGGTTACGCCAACGGTCTGGACATAGCTCCCGGTCGGCGCGCCAGAGGGAGTCTGGACATCGTGATCCTCAGCATTGGCGAATGCTGTGGGACTCGCAGATACACCGACATGAATCTCGGTCTTTGTTCCAGTGGTGTGGTGCATCCATACCTCACTAGTGAGGGTCACTATGGCGTATCCTGCAGCGGGAGCATTGATGGATATCGAGTCGATGTTCTGGACGGTGCCATCGAGTTGAGGGAAGTCCCCACTCGTGATCTGTGCCACACCTGGCTCTGCGGAGGTCATGGCTGGGGTCACCGAATCAGCCTCCCCCTCTTCAACAAAGCCGCTTGAATCCGTTCCATCTAGAGTGTCGGCATCTCCTGCGGTGGTGGCGTGGTCGGCGAGGGCGGGGGTGCCGTCCTCGGCGTCGATGTACTGGGCGAGGCGGCGCATGAAGGCCGACATCTGCTCGCGGGTGACGTTGTCGCCGGGACAGAACTCGGTGTTGTCGGGCGGGTTGCAGCCCTTGGTGACGCCGGATGCTTCCAACCAGGCGATGTCGTCGTGGAAGACGTTGGTATCGGGGACGTCGGTGAAGGCGTCGGCGGCTACCACTGCCAGTGGAGTGGCTACCAGGACGGCCAGGGCCACCAGGAAGGCGGTCAGCCGTCGTTTACGATCAGGGGCAGGCATGCTGCATCTCCTCTTCGGTTGCTTGCG
>DATHVR010000013.1:0-13051 GCA_035461175.1 Acidimicrobiia bacterium
TGGGTGGGGGGTGGGGACGGGGGGCGGAAACATCATGGTGGGGGGGTGGGGACGGGGGGCGGAAACATCATGGGTGGGGGGTGGGGACGGGGGGCGGAAACATCATGGGCGGGGGGACCAGGCCGGGTTGCGCTCGCCGTCGAGAACGCAGGGAATCGTGCAGTCGAGGGGTTCGATCCACGCCGCCACCACCTCGCCGACGGGGTTGTCGTTGCCGGCGGCGGCATCGGCGTAGTGAGCGTGGAGGCACTTCACCCCCCGGGTTGTGCCGCCCACTCCCCCACTGGGGCGGTGGGGAGCATCTGCCGGAACCAGGGCGTCGCGCTGGGCGGCGTAGCGGCGATGGGCCGCCTCCAGCCGAGCGCCGAAATCGGGATCGGCCCCGGCCTTGGCCTCCATCCGCTTGACACCTCCCGCCCCCTCCAGGCGGCCGATCCGGTAACCGGCCAGGGGACACGACAGCCAGTAGCGGGTGGGAAACGGGGTGCCATCGTCGAGGAGAGGCGGAACCTCGACCACCACCGGCAAGCCCAGGTGGCAGCGGACCACGACCTGGGAGGAAGCCCGGAGCGGGCGGCCGATCTGGGCGGCGACCGTCTCCCGATCGCTCACTCGCCGAGATCGGCGCCGGTCACGAAGTCCCACACCGCCGACAGCAGCGTCGAGTCCTCCACCGGCTGTTCCTCGACCGCCGGAACCGTGGTGCTGGTGGGGACCGCCGGGGGCTCGAGGACGACGTAGGCCACCTCGCCCGGGCGGACATACCCGAGCTTCTCCCGGGCGAGACGCTCGATCTCGACCGGGGTCTGGAGGGCGTCACGGCGGGCCGTGAGCATGGAGTTCTCGTCCTGGAGAGATTCGAGCTCGGCCGCCGCCGCCTCGACCTGGCGGTGCTGGTCGAGGATCTGGCGGTAAGGCACCACATTGGTGAGCACCGCCACCCCCACCACCAGCAAGGCGAGGGTAAAGAGAGCGACGGCGGGACGCTTGATCCTCACTGACCCCGTCTCCGGAAGGTCTCCCAGCCGGCATAGCGGGCCTCGTCGCCCAGTTGCTCTTCGATGCGGAGGAGCTGGTTGTACTTGGCGGTGCGCTCGCCGCGGGCAGGGGCGCCGGTCTTGATCTGGCCGGCGTTGGTGGCCACGGCGAGATGGGATATGAAGCTGTCTTCGGTCTCGCCCGACCGGTGCGACACCATCCTCCCGAACGAGGCCTGGGCGGCCATTTCCATGGCGGCCAGGGTCTCGGAGAGCGAACCGATCTGGTTGACCTTGATCAGGATGGCGTTGGCCGCCTTCCGTTCGATGCCCTTGGCCAGGATCTCGGGATTGGTCACGAAGAGGTCGTCGCCGACGATCTGGACCTTGGACCCGAGCTTGCGCGTCTGCTCGATCCATCCGTCCCAGTCGTCCTCGGCCATACCGTCCTCGACCGACACCAGCGGGAAGTCGTCGACGAGAGCGGAGATGAAGTCGATCATCTCCCCAGAACCGAACTTGGTGCCTTCCAGCGCGTAGTAGCCCTCGCGGTGGAACTCGGAGGCGGCGATGTCGACGGCGAGGGCGATCTCGCCTCCGAGTTCATAGCCGGCTACGTCGATGGCCTCGACCAGGAGGTCGAGGGCGGCCCGGTTGGTGGGGAGGTTGGGCGCAAAGCCGCCCTCGTCTCCCACGTTGGTGGAGAGGCCTCGGCCGCTGAGCACTTTCTTGAGAGCGTGATAGACCTCAACACCGGCCCGGAGCGCCTCCCGGAAGGAGGGAAAGCCGCCGGGAACGATCATGAACTCCTGGATATCCACGGAGTTGGCGGCGTGGGCGCCGCCGTTGAGGACATTCATCATGGGGACCGGCAGCAGGCGGGCACCGGGGCCGCCCAGATAGCGGAACAACGGCAGTCCGACCTGGTTGGAGGCAGCCCGCGCCGCCGCCAGGGAAACGGCGAGGATGGCGTTGGCGCCGAGCGATGCCTTGTTGGGAGTGGCATCGAGGTCGAGCATCAGGCGATCGATCGCCTGCTGATGGGTGGCGTCGAGACCGATCAGTTCCGGACCGATCTGGTCGTTTACGGCAGCAACGGCCCGCGAGACGCCCTTACCGCCGAAACGGTCTCCCCCGTCCCGAAGCTCCACGGCTTCGAGCGCCCCTGTCGATGCCCCCGAGGGAACGGCCGCCCGGCCGAAACCTCCGCCAGCCAGGAAGATTTCAGCCTCTAACGTCGGGTTGCCCCGGGAATCGAGGATCTCACGGGCGCGGACATCTGTTATCTCAGTGGTCATCCGGGCCCTCCTTGTGGCAACCGACGCTAGCAGCACCCGCGCGCGGGGAAGAGATTTGGGTGATCACGAGACAACGGCCCCAAAGCCGGACGCGGCCTGCGCTCAGGACGCTGAAGGACCGCCGAATCCGGTCCTCTTGGCCGCTTCCCAGCGGGTGTCGAGTTCGGCCGGCGACAATCCGGCCAGATCGCCCGCTTCTTCCATCTTCATCACGCGTTTCTCGAAGCGGGCCACCGCCCGGCGCAGGGTCTCTTCGGGTCCCAGTTCGAGCTTGCGGGCGAGGTTGACCGCAGTGAAGAAGACATCGCCCAGTTCGTGGGCGATGTCGCCCCCCTCCGCCAGAGCCTGTTCCAATTCGTCGATCTCGGCCCGGAGCGCCCCCAGCACCGGAGTCGGGTCCTCCCAGTCGAGGCCTACCTTGGCCGCCCGGCGCTGGACCTTTTCGGCCCGATCCAGGGCGGGCAGACCGGCCGCGACCCCGTCGAGCAGGCCGACGGAATCTCCGCCGCCCTTCTCCTCGCGCTTGATGCGGTCCCAGTTGGTGGCCACCTCGGAGGCATCCGCCACCTCGACGTCACCGAAGACATGGGGATGACGCCGCACCAACTTCTCGCGCAGGCGGGTGGCGACGTCGTCGATCTCGAAGGCTCCGCTCTCGGAGGCGATGGCGGCGTGGAAGAGAACCTGGAGGAGCACGTCGCCGAGCTCCTCCTCGACCCCGTCGTAGGCCACGTAGTCCACCGGCTCATCCGCACCGGGGAGGCCGGCGATTGCCTCGATCAGCTCGTAGGCCTCCTCGATGAGATGGGTGACGAGACTGGAGTGGGTCTGGGCCCTGTCCCAGGGGCACTCGGCGCGGAGGCGGCGGCCCACGCCGACCAGGCCGAACAGGCCCGCCGGCTCGGTGTCGATGAACAGGGAGGTGCGCAGGCCGGCCAGTTCCGCCGGCACCTCGTCCACCGCTACCGCCACCGTCTGCTCGTCCGCGCTTCCGACGTCGCGATACACGGTGACGCCGGCCCCTTCGGGGAGAACCCGGGCGACGTTGGCGGCCACCTCGGCCAGGATCTCGGGACGGTCGAGGTGGCCGATGATGGTGGGACAGTCGAGCACCAGCGGAGTGGGCAGTTCATGACCGTTGAGTATGCGCAGCCCCCGCTGGAAGGGGTCGTAGCCGGCCAGCCGAAGGATGGCGTCGACGAACGACTCGGCCGGGAGCACCTCGGCGTGGGAGAAGCGTTCGAGCAGGAGTCGAACCGCAAACTCACCCGTCAGCGGGCTGCCGGGCACGGCGTAGATGGTGGGCCCGAGCGCCAGGACGTCCGTCACCCGCTCGACGATCGCCGCGTACACGGCCTCGAAGCTCTCTCCGCTCTCGTATAGGTCGTCGCAGGCGGTCACCGCTCGCAGCTCGACCAGCCGTTCGGCGGCGGGGTGGCTAAGGGTGCGCACCACCACCCGATAGTTCAGATCCTCGAAGAGGTGACGGTGTGGGACCGGAAGCCGGGCATAGTCGCCCGGCCCCAGCCCCGCCAGGATCAGCCGGTGGGAGGCTGGACTCCCGGCTGCGGTTCCAGCGTCCACGTGCCGTACTCCTCGTTGACTGTCACATCGGCGGCCCCGACGACCTCGGTGAGCCAGGCCTGGAGGGCCTCGACCCCCGAGTTCTCGGCGAGCGAGGAACGCACCTCCTCCTCGCTCGGGATCGTCTCGGCTTCGGGCTCGGTGCGGTCATAAACCTCGATGATGTGGAAGCCGTATTCGGTGCCGACCGGATCGGTCAGGGTGTCGAGCTCGGCGGCGACGGCAGCGTCGCGGAACGGAGCGACATACTGCTGGGCGAGGGCGCAGCCGAGATCGCCTCCGTTCTCGGTCACGCTGGGGTCGGTCGAGAGCTCCCCGGCGACGGTGGCAAACTCCTCTCCGTCCTCGAGCCGCTGTTTGGCCGTCTCCGCCTCCTCCTCGGTGTCGACGAGGATGTGGCGTGCGCAGACTTCGGTGAGACCGGCGGCCTGCTCGGCGACGGCAGCCGCCACCTCGTCATCGGCTACCTCGTCGGGACTGGCGGCCATCTCCTCGATCAACATCTCCTGGATGAGGCCGACCCGTACGATCTGGCGAACGGTGTCCTCGGAGAAGTTCTGACCCTCGGCTACCTCCGCCAGGGTTGCTCCACCGGCCTGCTCGGTCAGGACCTGCTCCAGTTCGGCATCGACTTCCGCCTCGGTGGGATCGACCCCGAATTCTTCTGCGGCGGCGTTGTCGAGGATCTGCCACTGGATCAGCGCCCCCAGGTACTGGGCGAACTCGGTCACCTCGATGGTTCCCCCGGGCTCGTAAGGGAAGGCGCGAACGTCTTCGACGGTGACATCGGCGCCGTTGACGGTGGCAGCCACGTCGCCGCCTCCGGTGCCGCCACAGGCGCCGAGCAGCAGCGCTCCGGCAGCGACGAGCAGGATCAACTTCTTCACAGGAAACCTCGCAAGAACTATCGGGGAGACGCGAATGGTAAAGCCGGAGACCGTTTAGCGCGATTCCAACCGGGCCGGGGGCCACATCTCGCGGAGGAACTCAAGGATTCCCGCCACCAACGGTCGCGGCGCCGGAATGAAGAGAGATCTCTCCGCTGCCCGCAGAACCGACCGGGGCTGGAGCCGTTGGAGCCGCACTTCCTGGGACGGTGCCAGGTCGACCGGGGCCAGACGGATCTCGTCCCGGAGCTTGACCACCTCCGTGAGCCCGATGCGGATCGCCTCGACCCGGATGCGGGCCACCTCGACCAGGGCCGCGGCCGGCTCCGGCAGGTCGCCGAAACGATCCTTCCATTCGGCCAGGACATCGTCCACCTCGGCGTCGGTGGTGGCGGCGGCCAGTGTCCGATACGCCTCCAGGCGGATCGTCTGGTCGGTGACGTAGTCCTCGGGCAGGTGGGCATCGACCGGGAGATCGATGCGCACCTCGATCGGCCGTTCCACCACCGAGGGACGACCCTCCAGTTCGGCCACCGCCTCGGCCACCATCTCGGCGTACAGGTCGAAACCGACCGCTGCCACGTGGCCTGACTGCACCTCTCCCAGGATCGATCCCGCCCCGCGGATCTCCAGGTCGCGCAGAGCCAGGCGGAAGCCCGAACCGAGGTCGGTCGCCTCTCCGATTGCCTCCAGCCGCCGGTGCGCCTCCTCGGACAGTGACCGGTCGGCCGGGTGGAAGAGATAGGCGTAGGCGCGCTGGCTCGACCGACCCACCCGGCCCCGCAACTGGTAGAGCTGGGCCAGGCCGAGCATGTCGGCTCGCTCGACGATCAGCGTGTTGACCTGGGGCAGGTCGAGCCCAGACTCGATGATCGTGGTGGCGACTAGGACGTCGTACTCCCCCGACCAGAAGTCGATCATCACCTGCTCGAGCTGGCCCTCCGACATCTGGCCGTGGGCGACGGCGTATCGAGCATCGGGGACGAGCTGGCGGAGGCGCGCCACTGCCCGTTCGATCGACTGGATGCGATTGTGGACGTAGAACACCTGGCCGTCGCGGAGCAACTCCCGCCGGATCGCCGCCGAAACGGTCTGTTCGTCCCAGGGGCCGACGTAGGTGAGGATCGGATGACGGTCCTCGGGCGGGGTGCGAATGTGGGAGACGTCCCGGATGCCGGTGAGGGCCATCTCCAGCGTGCGCGGGATGGGGGTGGCAGTGAGGGTGATGACGTCCACGCCCACCCGCAGGCGCCTGAGGGCGTCCTTGGCGTTGACGCCGAAACGCTGCTCCTCGTCGATCACCAGCAAGCCGAGATCCTTGAAGTGGATGTCGTCGGAAAGCAGGCGGTGGGTACCGACCACGACGTCGACGGCACCGGAGGCGAGGCCGGCGACCACGTCCTTCTGCTGGCGTTGAGTGAGGAAGCGGGACAGGACCTCGACCCGGATCGGGTAGGGGTCCATCCGCTCGGAGAAAGTCTGATGGTGCTGTTGGGCGAGCAGGGTGGTGGGGCACAGGATCACCACCTGTTTGCCCGCCTGGACCGCCTTGAAGGCGGCCCGGATCGCCACCTCGGTCTTGCCGAACCCGACGTCGCCGAAGACGAGGCGGTCCATCACTTCGCCCTGTTCCATGTTGGTCTTGACGTCGGTGATCGCCTGTAACTGGTCCGGGGTCTCCTCGAACGGGAAGCTCCCTTCCATCTCCTGCTGCCATGGGGAGTCGGGCGGGAAGGCGAATCCCTCCGCCACCGCCCGCCGCCGGTGGAGGTCGACCACCTGCTCGGCCACCGCCGCCGCTGCCTTGCGGACCCTGGAACGCTGCTCGGACCACTCCTTGCCCCCCATCCGCGACACGCGCGGCGTCTCGCCGCCGGTGTATTTGGTGACGGCGGCAAGCTGGTCTGTGGGCACGTAGAGCCTGTCGCCGCCGTGATAGGCCACCACCAGGTACTCCCGCTCCACCCCGGCCATGGCACGCGACACCAGCCCCTCGAATCGGCCGATCCCGTGGTGGTGATGGACGACGTAGTCGCCTTCGTTCAGATCCCCGTACTCCTGGCGGGCGGGAGCCCGGACGCGGCCGGCCCGGCGATGGGAACGACGGCGGCCGGCGATTTCCTGTTCGCCCAGAACCGCCACACCAAGACCGGGGGCGACGAAGCCGTGGTGGATGCCGACCGACAGGATCCCGGTCTTGTCGATCGTTTCGGTGGCCTCCAGGGCGAGGCCGTTCTCAGCCAGAACCCGGGCCACCCGCTGGGCGGCCGACTCGCCGTCCATCGCCACCACCACCGCCATGTCACGGGCGATGAGGCGATTGAGCTCGGCGGCGACCGAGGCCGGATCACCTGCGACTGCGTCGAAACCGGTCACCTCCAGCACGGGATCCCCCGGCCCGGTGGCGACGGCGGGCATCTCGAGGACCTCCCCCGGAGGGTTCAGCTCGCAGAAGAGCGGAGGGTGCTCGCTGGGGGCCAACTCGCCCCAGGTGGGTGCCAGCGCTGCGGCCAGCTCCTCTTCTTCCTTGACCAGATCACGCGCCCGATCGCGGGCCCTGGCCGCATCGACGAGGACTACCAGCGCCTCGTCGGCCTCGTCCAGCAGCGTGGCCTCGGGAGCCAGCCAGGGCAGCCAGGACTCCATGCCGGCGAATATCTGCCCCTGGGCGATGCGCTCGAAGGTCCCCGCCGCCCACGGTTCCGAGGTGACCAGCTCGGCCGCCCGCTCGGCAACCACTCCGTCCGGTCGCAACTCCCGCGCCGGAAAGACCTCGAGCTGTGACACCGGGCCTTCGGAACGCTGCGAGGCGACCGAGAAGGTGCGCAGATCCTCGACCTCATCCCCCCAGAAATCGATCCTGACCGGAATCTCGTCCTGGGCCGGGAACACGTCCACGATCCCGCCCCGCACGGCAAATTCACCCCGACCTTCGACCCGGTCGCTGCGGTAGTAGCCCAGATCGGACAGGCTGCGGGCGAGTTCGTCGAGATCCACCTCCATTCCCGGTCGGAACACCAGCGGGTCCACCGGCGAGGGACTCAGGCGTTGTACCGCCGCCCGCACCGGAGCGACGATGACGGACCCTGCCTTTCCCTGCCGGAGACGCAGCCGGACGCGGGCGCGTGCCGCCATGGTGTGGGCATTGGGAGAGACATGCTCGAAGGGAAGGGTCTCCCAGGCAGGCAGGAGGAGAGGGTCCTCGATGAAGAGCGAGAGGTCGTCGACCAGTTCCTCCGCTTCCCGCTCCCCCGGCATCACCACCAGCAATGGCTGCTCGATCCGGGCGGCCAATCCGGCCAGGGCGTAGGCGCGCGCCCCCGAACCCACCACCCAGCGTCCGGGCACCGGAGGGAGGTCGGTGGGGCGCAAGCGATCGACCAGGCGAGCCAGCGGAGTCACCTTCCGATGGTAGGAGGGATCTGCTGGAGGTCGGAGGTCGGACGGAGGAGGTCAACAGATGCTTTTCGCGACAGAATTGCGCGGTATAGCGCGCAATTCTGTCGCGAAAACGGGTTGGGGATGGTGCCTAGGAGGTGGGGATGGCGTAGGAGCCGACGGCGTGGGAGACGAGTCGGTTCGGATCCATCCCCATCCACAGGTCGACTGTGCCCCGAATCGTCCGGGCTCCGACCGACACCGATCGTGCCCGTGCGTAGAGATCTCCCCCGGTCGCCGGGCGCAGGAAGCTGATGTGGAGGTCGGCGGTGACGGCCATCTCTTTGAGGCCGATATGGCTGAATTTGACGAACCACAGCGCGGCGTCGGCCAGGGCGGACTGGGTGAGTCCGGAGATGTATCCGCCGGGTCGCAGCTGCTCCTCGTCGAGCTTCCAGCGCACCAGTGCCCGCCCCTCCTCCAACGCCTCGCAGGTCACTCCCGAGCCTGCCAGGGCCGGATAGCGCCCCGCCACGAACTCGTCGACCTCGGTGGGAGAGATCAAAGGAGACCTTCGGAGCGGAACCAGTCCACCATTCGGGTGATCGTTTCCCGGGCGGGCGTATAGGTCAGGCCGAGCTCACGGGTGGCCCGGGAGCCGTCGTGGAGGTGGCCATGGGACACCACCCGGATCATCTCGGGGCAGAACCGGGGACGCTTGCCCCGGACCCGGCCGACGGCCCCGATCACGGCTGCCCCGGCCCATGCCACCGGCAGCGGCAGCATGCGCACATTCACTTCTCTCCCCAGGACCTCTCCCGCCATCGCCACCGCCCCCGACACGGAGGTGGTGAACCCGCTGAGCAGATACCGCTCGCCCGGGGTGCCGTGGCGGGCGGCGAGGAGATGACCGCGGGCACAGTCGTCGATGTCGATCATCGACACCTGGGATTCGATCAAGAGGGGCAGCTTCCCGGTCAAAACCTGGAGGATGATCTTGCCCGTCCCCGTGGCACGGCCCGGACCCTGTACCGAGCTGGGGTTGACCGCCACCACCTCCAGCTCGCCCGCCTCGGCGAAGGCGAGGCGCTCGGAGTGATGCTTGGACTTCTCGTACTCGGAGAGGTAGTGGCCCCGATGGGGCGTGGACTCGGTCGCCACCTCGCCCTTTTCCTCCCCGATCGCCGCCGCCGAGGAGGTCAGCACCATCCGCCGCACCCCGGCCGCCTGGCAGGCGCGCACCACGTTGCGGGTGCCGTCGACGTTGACCCGATGCATGCGATCGGGATCGAGCGAGCACATCTCGTTGATGCCGGCGACGTGGTAGATGACCTCGCATCCGGAGAAGGCGTCTTTCAGGCTTCCCGGATCCATGATGTCGCCCCCGAGTGCGGTCGCTCCCATGGCCTCGACTGCGGCGGCAGACCGGGGCGAGCGGGCGAGAGCCACCACCTGGTCGTCCTCGGCGACGAGCTGGCGCACCAGTGCCGTCCCCACCACCCCGGAACCGCCGGTCACCGCCACCTTCATGCCCGCCCCCTCAGGCCGGTGCCGGTTTGCGGACGACGTGCCAGAAGGCGGTGAGATATCCCCAAAAGGAGGCAACCGTGATTATCACGGCCGCCAGCATGACCCACTGGTCGAGATACAACGGGCCCCAGCGGTCCGGCAGGCGGAGGAAGGCGAGGAAGATGGCAAAGAACTGGGAGCCGGCCTTGATCTTGCCCCAGGTCGAGGGACGAATCAGGCCCCCGCTGGAGGCCACCACCCCGCGTAGGGCCATGACCGCAAACTCCCGAAAGATGATGATGAAAGCGGCCCATATCGAAACCCGATCGATCGAGACCAGCGCCAGCAGCACGCCGGTCACGAGCACCTTGTCGGCGGTGGTGTCGAGAAAGGCACCGAGCACCGACTCCTGCTGCCAGCGGCGGGCCAGGTATCCATCGAGGAAGTCGGTGAGAGCGGCCAGGGCGAAGACGGCGGCCGCCCAGCCCAGGTTGTGGGCGATGGCTTCGTCGGCTCGGGTCAGCGCCATGATCAACGGGACCACCAGCACACGGGCGAGTGCCAATAGGTCGGGGACAGAGATGGATTCCTCCTCGAGCGGGCAGCGACAGCCGGATCATACCGAGAATGGCCCGCTCGGCGTCCGCCGGCTCAGGCCGGTTTCCGCTGCCCCGCTCGCCGGGTGGCGGCCTCCACGTCGGTTGCCCAATCCTCGACCACGGCGGCGGCGTCGGCCACCATCAGATCGACTTCGGATCGCTCGGCCCGGGTGAAGCGGCGCAGTACGAAATCGGAAGGGTCCATCCGCGCGGGTGGCCGTCCCACCCCCACCTTGAGGCGGGCAAAGTCACGATGGCCAAGCGCCTTCTCGATCGACCGCAGCCCGTTGTGGCCGCCGGTGCCTCCCCCAAGCTGCACCCGCAACCGTCCGAACGGCAGATCGATATCGTCGTGGATCACGAGCAGATCCTCGCCGGGAATCCCGAAGTAATCGGTGAGCGCCCGCACCGCCCGACCGGACTCGTTCATGTAGGTGACGGGGGCGGCGAGCACCACCCGCTCGTCGCCCAGTCTGAGATCTGCCGTCTCGCAGCGGGTCCGGGACGGACCTCTCCCGAAGCGGGAGCCGCGACCTTCCGCCACGGTCTGCACCACCTCGAAGCCGACGTTGTGGCGGGTCAGTTCGTACTCGGGCCCCGGGTTGCGGAGCCCGACTACGGCTTTCACGCTTCTTCTTCGCCGTCGCCTTCGGACTCGGCAGCCTCGTCGCCTTCGGGAGCCTCCTCGCCCTCGGGGACTTCCTCGCCCTCGGGCAGTTCGCCTTCGGCGACCTCGGGCTCGGGCTCTTCGATCTCCGCCGCCGGCACGGTCACGCTCATGACCACCGACTCGGGGTCCTCCAGGTAGGTGACGCCCTCTACCTCGGGCAGGTCCGACACCCGCAGCGACTCGTTCAACTCGACACCGCTGATGTCCAGTTCGATGTGGCCCGGGATCTGGGTGACCACGGCCTCGATCTGCACCGAGGTGCGGCGGGGACTGAAGACACCGCCCTCTTGGACACCGACCGGTTCGCCCTCGAAGTGGATGGGGACCTCGGTGGTAATGGTCTCGGTCAGCGAGATCTTGAGGAAGTCGACGTGACGGTACTCACTACGGAAGGGATGCCGCTCCACGACCCGGGCCATGGTGAGGATCTCGTCGCCGTCCACCTGCAGGGTGATCAGGGCGTTGGTGCCCGCATCGGTGTGAAGGGCTCCGTAGAGTTCGCGGGCGTCGACGGCGACATTCATCGGCTTGGTGTCGTGGCCATAGACGACGGCCGGGACCCGGCCCTCGCGGCGTAAGCGACGGGACGAGCGCGAGCCGGGGACCCTGCCCGTCTCGGCGCGCAGGCTCACTTGTTGCATAGAAAGGACTCCTTGCGGACGAGGTGGTAGGCCCTGATTATGGCTGCTCCGCGGCGCTTCCGGCAAGCCCGTTGTTCCTCAGCCAGGCCAGGGTGAGCGCGGTCAACTCGTCCAGCATCGACTCGAGAGGGGCGCCCCGCCTGCGAAAACTGTGGTCGGCATCTTCGACGAGTTCGACCGTGGCGGTGGGGAGCGGGGATAGATACCGTTCCACGAGATCCAAACGGGCCAGCGAATCGCGGGTACCCGAGATGAACAGGGTGGGGACCGTGATCGCCGCCAGGTGCTCGACCCGTAACCGGTCGGGTTTTCCCGCCGGGTGGAGGGGGTACCCGTAGGCGACCACTGCCGCACATGGCTCTTCCTGAGAAGCGAGGAGGGTCGACATCCTTCCCCCCATCGATCTGCCGGCCAGGACTATCTCCGAGCGGGCCGCCTTCCGGAGATGGGCGGCGGCGGCCCGATGGACGTCGAGCAGACGCGCCTGCGGGTCCGGAAACGATCGTCCGGCCGCCCGATAGGCATATTCGAAGGTCATCACCGTCAGCCCGGCACCCGCCAGGCGGGAGCGAAAGCCGGCCACGCCCGGATGGTCATGACCGGTCCCGGCGCCGGTCGCCAACAGCAGCCCCGGTGTGCCCTCCCCCTCCAATCGGGCCGGAACCGGGCCGTGGGGCGTGTCGAGTGCGAAGGTGGACACCACGCCGCAAGGCTAACGGCCCGGGGTCCTGATACCGTCGGGAGAGTGCAAGTCATAGTCCATCGTGATCCCCAGCATCTGGCCGGGGCCGCCGCCGCCCGGATTGCCGACACGGTCAACGCCTCCCGGGGCGCCTTCAAACTGGGGATGGCCGGGGGGTCGACCCCCATCGGCGCCTACCAGGAGCTGAGCGAGCTCCGGGTGGATTGGGACCGGGTGGAGGCCTACATGTCCGATGAGCGCTGGGTCCCACTCGACCATCCCGACTGCAACGGCCACCAGGCCTCACTCGAGCTGCTGGCTCACGTCGGTGCCACCTTCCACCGGCCGCAATGGGCGCCGTGGCTCACCGCCGCCGATTCGGCCGCCCACTACGAGGCCACCCTCCGCACCCTCCATCCGGACGGACGCTCCGACCTCGTGCTGCTGGGCATGGGCGACGACGGGCACACGGCATCCCTGTTCCCGGGCACCGCCGCTATGGAGGCGCCTCCGACCCGCTGGTTCGTGAACAACTTCGTCCCCAAGCTCGACGCCGAGCGCCTCACCACCACCATCCCGTTCCTGCGCGCTGCCCATCGTCTGATGTTTCTGGTGGCAGGCGAGGGCAAGGCGGCGGCACTGCGCCAGGTGCTCGAACCACGCGACGGAGAGAGCCTGCTCCCCGCCGCCCGGGTTCTGAACGGCGACGCCGAGGTGACCTGGATGATCGACGAGAGGGCCGCCTCGGAGCTAACCCAGACGGACACCGTCACCGCCTGACCCGAAGGCGGAAGCCAGAAGATTTTCGCGACAGAATTGCGCGCCA
>DATHVR010000014.1:0-4130 GCA_035461175.1 Acidimicrobiia bacterium
GCCCCTTGGCGCGCAATTCTGTCGCGAAAACGTTGGGGGTGGTTGCCTCTTGACGGGCCGGGTCAGCTCTCGATCAGGCTGTCGCCGGCGGATCGGAGCCATCCCGGGGGCGGGTCGATCCACTCGTGGCCGCGGTCCGGCTCGATGCGGACCCTGACGTCGAGGCCCTCGTCGTGGAGGTGGGTGGCCAGCGTGTCCACCCCGGCCGCCGCCGGGTCCCTCTCTCCCGTCACGATAAACACCAGCGGCCAGGGCGGACCGCGCAGGCTGCCGATGACCTCGGCGAGTTCCGAGGTTCGTCGCAGCATGGGGGCGATAACGATCGCCACCGGTACGTTGTCTCCCGCACCCAGGGCGAGTTGCAGCGCCCGT
The DNA here is from genome assembly GCA_035461175.1 of Acidimicrobiia bacterium. Taxonomy (GTDB): domain Bacteria; phylum Actinomycetota; class Acidimicrobiia; order Spongiisociales; family ZC4RG35; genus DATHVR01. The sequence goes on from DATHVR010000014.1 coordinate 373, forward strand.
CTGCCTCCCTGGGAGAAGCCGACGACGCCGAATGCTCGCTCCCCCCAAAGGGTGGTGGCGGTCGATCGGACCTGTTGGCGGCAGCGGTCCGGGTCGTCCCAGACCGGTCCGTCGGAGGCGATGCGCTGTCCGGATTCGGGAATGGCGATCTCCCACCGACCGGCGGCCAGGGCCAGCAGGTGGGCGGCGTCGACTTCGAAGACCTGGTTGCGGCCGTGGAGACCCACGAAGGGCGCCGCTCCGCGTGAGCCTCCCAGCAGCAGGCCCGACGCCGGCGGCGCCCACGCCTGCCGGCGACGCTCCATCTCCTCGAGCATGGGGCGGTAGCCGGGGTGGTGCCAGAGCGGATCGAGGTCGTTCTCCAGCTCGAGCAGACGCGGCGACCACCAGGCTCCGGCCTCCAGCGCCTGGCGGAAGTTGTCGACCGCCTCGTCCGGGCGCCCGAGCCGGGCCAGAAGGCAGGATCGCCAGTAGGCGGTGCGCTCCCACTGGTGAGGGTGACGGATGCCTTCATCGTCGAGGGTGGCCAGGGCCGACTCGAAGTCGGCCTCGGCGTAGGCGGTCAGTACCCGCGCTTCGACACCCTCGTAGGGATGTCGGTTCAATCCTCTCCTGCGGGCTCCTCGGCGGCATCCCGGGCGGCCTTGACCTCGGGACGCAGCTGGATGCCCAACTCGGTCAGCTGGCTCTCCTCGACCGGCGCCGGTGCTTCCGTGAGCGGATCGACCCCGGTCTGGGTCTTGGGGAAGGGAATTACCTCGCGGATCGAGGCTTCGTTCTGGAGGATCATCACCAGCCGGTCGATGCCGAAGGCGAACCCGCCGTGGGGCGGGGTCCCGTACTTGAGGGCGTCGAGGAACCAACCGAAGCGCCGCTCGGCGGTGGTGGCGTCGATGCCGAGGATCTCGAACACCTGGCGCTGCACGGTCGGGTCATGGATCCTGATCGAACCCGAGCCCAACTCGACGCCGTTGAGCACCGCGTCGTAAGCGTTGGAGAGGGCGCTCTCAGGGGTCTCACGCATCTCCTCGATCGACATGGGCGAGGTGAAGGGATGGTGACTGAAGGTGAGTTTGCCGTCCTCCTCCTCGAAGAGAGGAAAGTCGATCACCCACACGAAGGCCAGTTCGGAGTGGTCGCTGGGCCGGCCGAGGTGGTTGCGCAGCCCGCCCAGGACGGTGAGGGCGGTCTTCCAGCGGTCGGCGGCGATGAGGATGACGTCGCCGGGCCCCGCCGCCAGGGCCGAGATCAATCCAGATTGTTCGTCGTCCGAGAGGAATTTGGCCACCGGAGAGCGGAGGCTGCCGTCGTCCTCGACCTGTATCCAGACCAGGCCCCGGGCCCCCAGGTCCTTGGCGCGCGCAATCAGGCCGTCGGCTTCCGCCCGGGACAGCGAGCGCGCTCCGGCGTTGATGCCCCGCACGGTGCCGCCGGATTCGAGGGCGGCGGAGAAGACGCCGAACTCGGTGTTCTTGAACACCCGGGAGACGTCGACGATCTCCATCCCGAAACGGATGTCGGGCTTGTCGGTGCCGTAGCGTTCCATTGCCTCGTGCCAGGTGAGCCGGGGGAAGGGCTGGGAGGGCGCCTCTCCCCGCAGTTCGCGCGTGGCCGCCACCAGGGTTGCCTCGACCGCCGCCTGGACCTCCTCGGCGGTCCAGAACGCGCCCTCCAGATCCAGCTGGGTGAACTCGGCCTGGCGGTCGGAGCGGAAGTCCTCGTCGCGATAACAGCGGGCGATCTGGAAGTAACGCTCCACCCCCGAGATCATCAGCAGCTGCTTGAACAGCTGGGGTGACTGGGGAAGGGCATAGAAGTCGCCCAGGCGCAGCCTCGACGGCACCAGCATGTCCCGGGCCCCTTCCGGCGTGGAGCGGATGAGGGTGGGGGTCTCCACCTCCAAGAATCCGGCATCGTCGAGGGTGCGGCGGATGGCGGCGGTGGCGCGAGAGCGAGCCCGCAGGTTGGCGGCCATCCGGGGACGGCGCAGGTCCAGATAGCGGTACTGAAGGCGGGTCCGCTCGTCGATCTCGGTGCGATCATCGAGCATGAACGGAAGTGTCTCGGCCGGACTCAGGATCTCGACGTCACTCACCTGGACCTCGATGGCTCCGGTGGCCAGATCGGGGTTGACGGTCCCCTCGGGTCGGGGGCTCACCTCGCCCGTCACGGAGATCGTGTACTCCATGCGCAGCTCGTCGACGGCGGGGAGGCGGGAGGGGTCGATCACGACCTGGATGATTCCCGAACCGTCCCTGATGTCGAGGAATGCGATTCCGCCGTGGTCACGGCGCCGGGCCACCCATCCGGCGACCTTTACCTCCTCCCCGGCGGCGACGTCGGCCAGTTCGGCGGCGAAGTGGGTGCGGTAACGGTTCATGTGCGGATCTCGGGGTCGAGGGACAGGATGTGGTCGACGAGGGAATCGAGGCCGATCTCGACCTGATCTCCCGTGCCCAGGTGCTTGACGGCCACTGTGCCGTCGCGACGTTCGGCTTCGCCGGCGATCAGGGCGAAACTCGCCCCGCGGCGGGCGGACGCCTTGAGCTGTTTGCCCAGTTTGGCGGGAACCATCTGGGTCTCGGTCGGGATCCTTGCCGCCCGCAGCCGCCCCGCCACGGCGAGGCAGTAGTCCAGATCGGCCTCGTCCATCAGCGTCACCACCACCGGCACCGGCGAGGCCGTCAGCGGCAATAGCCCCGCGTCCCGCAGCTGGCCGAACAGGCGGGTGAATCCAATCGAGAGTCCTACCCCGGGGAGACGGGTGGTGGTGTACTGGCCGGCGAGGTCGTCGTAGCGGCCGCCGGAGCAGATGCTCCCCAGCTCCGGATGCTCGTCGAGAGCGGTCTCGTAAACCGTGCCCGTGTAGTAGTCGAGCCCTCGGGCGATGGAGAGGTCGAGGGCGTAGCGCTCCTCCGGAACCCCGAGGGCGGCCATGACCCGCACCACCTCGGCGAGATCGACGCCCCCTTCGCCGACCGGCAGGTCGGAAAGCGCCGTCAGGATCTGGTCGGGTCCGGTCACCCGGGTCGAGGTCAGATCGAGGAGACGGCCGGCGGCGTCCCGGGCCATTCCGCCCTCGATCAGAGTCCGTTCCACGGCCTCCCTCCCCCGCTTGTCGAGCTTGTCGATCTCGCGCAGGATAAGCGTCTGGTCGGAGGCGGCGCCGACTCCGGCGTCGGCCAGGAAGGAGCGCATCAGGCGCCGGTTGTTGAGCCGAAGGGTGAAACTGCCGATGTCGAGGTCTTCCAGGATGGCGATCATCGTTGCCGCCACCTCGGCGTCGTGACGGAGAGACAGCTCGTCCCGGTCGATGACATCGATATCGCACTGGTAGAACTCGCGGTACCGCCCGCGTTGGGGGCGCTCGCCCCGATAGACACGCTGGATCTGGGAACGGCGAAACGGGAACACCAGCTCCTGCTCGTGCTCGGCCACGTAGCGCGCCAGAGGGACGGTCAGGTCGAAGCGCAGCGCCAGCTCCGGTTCGCCGCCCTGGTCGAGTGATCCGGCCGACTGCACGAAGTAGACCTGGCGCTCGGTCTCGCCCCCGGTCTTGGTGAGCAGGACGTCGCTGCGTTCGAAGGCGGGGGTCTCGATAGGGGGAAAACCGAAGCGACGAAAGCCGCGCCGGATCAGGTCGAGCATGGCGTCGTGGACCGCCTGCTCGGCGGGAAGCAGTTCGAGGACACCGGCGGGTGGTTGGGGTGGGGTGATCAAGGCAGTGGTTGCGGTGGGGTGATCAAGGCAGTGGTTGG
>DATHVR010000015.1:0-5423 GCA_035461175.1 Acidimicrobiia bacterium
TCTGTCGCGAAAACGGATCTTCTCAGACGATGCGGCGGTCGGAGGCCCAGCGGGTCAACTCGTAACGACTGGACAACTGCAGCTTGCGCAGCACCGATGACACGTGTGTCTCGACGGTTTTGACCGAGATCGAGAGCCGTCGCGCCACCTGCTTGTAGGGGTAACCACGAGCGATCAGCCGGAGCACTTCCTTCTCGCGGGCCGTGAGTTGATCCAACTCGGGATCGGCCGGATCGGGGAGGCCATGGGCGAAGGCGTCGAGCACGAAGCCGGCCAGCCGGGGCGAGAACACGGCGTCACCGCCGTGGACGCGGTCGATGGCATCGGCGAGTTCTTCCGATCCGATCGACTTGGTGACGTAGCCGCGTGCCCCCGCCCGGATCATGGCGATGACATCCTCGGCCGCGTCCGACACCGACAAGGCGAGGAAGATCGTGTCGGCGTGGGTCTCGAGGATGTTACGGATCACGGCCAGGCCGCCTCCCCCGGGCATGTGCACATCGATGAGCACCACCTCGGGAGAAGTGTCACGGATGGCGGCGATGGCCTCGTCGACGTCGGAGGCGGTGCCCACGATCTCGAAGCGATCGGCCATGTCCTCGAACTCGGCCTTCACCCCCGACAGAAACAGGGCGTGGTCGTCGACGAGAAACAGGCGAATCATGATTCGGCTCCATTCTGACTGTAAGGACCCCAAAGGTGGACTTCGGTCCCCTCACCGGGGCGGGCGTCCACCTGGGCCCCGCCCCCGACCCGGGCCATGCGGGCGTGGATCGAGTCGGTCAGCCCCCGCCGATCGGCCGGGACCTGGCCAGGATCGAATCCCTTGCCCAGATCGGCCACCCACACGTCGGCCCGACCGTCGGCCAACTCGGCGTACACGGAGACCTCGTTCGCCCCCGAGTGCTTGGCGGCATTGATCATGGCCTCACCTGCCGCCGCCACCAGGGCGCGTCCGGTCTCGTCGAGCGGGCCGTCGCCCACGGTGACCACCTCGACCGGGACCGTGAAGTCGGTTTCGACCCGGGCAGCGGCGTCCTCCAGGGCGGCGGCAAAAAGCTGTTCGGTGGCCGACGGCCTCGCCCCATACAGCCACGAGCGCAACTCGCGTTCCTGCTGGCGGGCGAGGGTCACCATTCGCTTCGGGTCGTCGGTCCGTTGCATGAGAGCAAGGGTTTGCAGCACCGAGTCGTGGAGGTGGGCAGCCATCTCTGCTCTTTCCTCCTGACGGATTCGCTCCCGGCGCTCGCTGGTCAGGGCCCGGCCCATCCCCACCAGCCAGGGACCGAACACCAACAGCACCCCCACCATGGTCACGACCACGGCGGTTGTCACCTGGCCGAGCGTCCGCACCTGGGAGATCGAGCCGGCGAAGATGCCAAGTCCGGCGAGCAGGAGGACGGCCCCGGCCAGGAGACGGGGCTTGGAAGGGCGGACCGCCTCGGGATCGAGAAGCCGTCCCAGCCAATCGAAGTCCGACAGCACCGCCATCCCGAACGACACCATCCCCACCATGACCACCAGGGCATCGTTGGGCCACAGGCCGAGTGAGCGGAGCGCCACCAGGGCGCCGAGGAACATGAGACCGATCCCGATCTGCTGCGACGACTTGAGCGAATGCGGCTCACGGTCCTCGACCTGCTCGAAGGTGGCCATCCACAGCGCAACATAGAGGACCACTCCCAGACCCCAGAGGAGAGCCATGACCACGAAGGCGGCCCGGGCGTAGCCGGCAGAAACACCCAGGCGGTCCGCCACCCCGCCCGCCACTCCGGCCAGGACGCGGTCGGAGGAACGGCGGTGGAGATCCAGGTCGAGTCGCCGGTCGGCGAATGAGCTCATGAGAAGGATGATGCCAGCCACCTGCCGGGACAACAATGAGGGAACACCCTTAGCCGCCTCCGGGAAGACCGGGGTCGACCAGGGTCATTCCCGATAGACCGGAGTAATGCCATGGCCGACGATGGCGGCATGGATACCAACACCAAATCTGCCGAATCCCCCGAGATCGGGACGGCCCCGGTGCGACCCGAACTGGTCCGCCCGGTGGCGGGCCGGACGATCGGCGGCGTTGCCGCCGGACTGGCCGCCTACCTGAACATCTCGGTCGGATTCATGCGGGCGATCTTCCTGATCGCCGTCATATTCGGTGGCCTCGGGTTCGCCCTCTACGCCGCCGGCTGGCTCCTGATTCGGGACGAGACCGAGTCGGAGTCGATCGCCCAGCGCATGATCTCGGGCGCCGGCTCGGGCCCTTCGTGGCTCGGCATCGGCCTTCTCGTGCTGGGAGCCGCCATCTTCCTGGGGAACTTCACGTTCTTCTCCGACGCCCTCGTGTGGGCCCTGGTCCTGGTGGTCGCCGGATACCTCCTGTATCGGGGCGACATCGGCGGAAGTCGGAACCAGGAAACAGGCAGTGAGCAGACGGCTGCCTCGGTCGTGCCGGATGAAGGGTCCCATGCCGTCACCCAGGCCGGCGACTCCACGGCTCCGCCTGCTCCCCCGGCGACGGCCCGACCGGTCCCGTCGACCCCCGCGCCGCCCCCTCCCCCACCACCCCCACCCTCGATCCTGGGTCGCTTGATCCTTGGCGTGGCGATGCTGGCTCTGGGCATCCTGGCGGTCATCGACAACCTGACCGATCTGGTCGACCCGCGTCCCCGCCACTACCTGGCCGTGGCCACGGTCGTGCTCGGCATCGGCCTGCTGACCGGCGCCTTCGTCGGACGGGCCCGGTGGATGATCCTGCTCGGGATCTTCCTGGTTCCGCCGCTGCTGGCCTCCCCGGCAGCCGAGGTCGAATGGGAGGGCCGCCTGGAGCGCATCATCAGCCCCGCCGACGTGGCCGAGCTGCAGCCTGCCTACGAGACAGGCGCAGGACGGTTCGTGTTCAACCTGACAGAGACCGCCTGGGACGGCGAAGATGTCGACCTGTCAGTCGACGTCGCCGCCGGCGAGATCGTGGTGATCGTCCCCGAAGGAGTGGCGGTGACCGGATCCGGCACGGTCAGCATCGGCCAGATCATCGACCCCTCCGGCCAGCGCGGAGGCATCGGCAACCTCGACCGCACCTTCGACGTTTCCGGGGATGTCGGCAGCCTCGACCTCGACCTCGAGGTCGGGGTGGGCTCCATCCGGGTCGAAACCCGGGCACCCGGAGAGACCGGCAGCTGGGGTCTGAACACCTTCACCCCGGCCACCGCCGCCGACCTCGCCGATGGCGTCGAGCAAGGCACCGGCGACCTCACCATCGACCTCCGCCAACTGGAACTGGACGAGGACACCGTCTATCGGGTGCAACTCGGTGCGGGCCGCATCGAGGTGATCTTGCCCGACTCACTCAACGTCGACATCGAAGCCGAGGCATCGGCAGGATCGATCACCCTGTTCGACTCGATCCAGGACGGCTTCGGCTCCAGCGCCACCTATGACCGCATCGACGACGACGGACCCGTGCTCGATCTCGACCTCTCGGTCGGCACCGGTGACATCGTCGTCACCGAAAGGACCAACTGATGGAACGCCACCGCTTCGATGCTCTCTCGTTCGCCTTCGGGGTGATCTACACCCTGATCGGCCTTACCTTCCTCATCCCCAACACCCCCTTCGACCTGGTCGACATGGTCGCCACCTCGCTGCGCTGGGTGTGGCCGGCCGCCATCCTCCTGATCGGACTGACGATCCTGGTTCCGCTGGTTCGCCCCAAACGGGAGGAGTAAAGCCACTCCAGAAGGCCTCGGCTCCGGCCGGGGCCTTCTCAGTTGTCAGAGCGCATCTCCTCGATCACCCGCTGTTTTAGAAGGTGCGACTGCCGGCTGAGCGAGACGTGATAGACGTGGGGATTGACCAGACGGCGTACCCCGGTGTCAAGGCGGTCGAGGTCGTTTCGGCGGCGGGCACGGGCGGCCTCCACCGCCTCCCGTTCGTCAACCGGAGCGGTGAGGTCGACCGGTTCGAGCAGCGGCTCGATCCCCGAGATCCGCTCGACGGGAAGGTGGCGGGAGGTGGCGGGCTCGGTGGGGTGGAAGAGATCCAGGGCCCCGTCGAGGTTCTCGCCGGCCTGGGCCAGGACGTCGGCGGTGGCCGATCCCCGCTGGTCGTAGATCCGGTGGACGGATTTGCGGCCGGGATTGATGACCTTGGCGGGGGTGTCGGAGAGCTTGATGGCGGGCTTCCACTCTCCGTCCTGGTCGATGGCCACCAGCTTGTAGACCCCGTCCAGACTGGGGTCGCCCTCACTGGTTGCCATCTTGGTTCCCACCCCGTAGATGAGCCGCTCGATGACCGAGTCGGCCTCGACCCCATGGCGGGCAGCCTCCTGGGTGATCTGGTTGAGGATCTGCCAGATCGTGATCTCGTCCAGCCCGGATGAGATAACGATGTTCACCTCGGGGAATCCGGCCGCATCCAGCATGCGGGCCGACTCGATGGCCAGATAGGCCAAGTCGCCCGAGTCGAGCCGGATTCCGACCGGGCGATGGCCCTGGGAGCGCAACTCTTCGAACACGGTGATGGCGTTGGGGACTCCCGATTCGAGGGTGTCGATGGTGTCGACCAGAAGAATGCAATCGTCGGGATAGACCTCGGCATAGGCACGGAAAGCGGCCAACTCGCCTTCACCCAGAGCCATGTAGACCTGGACCATCGAGTGGGCATGGGTCCCCTTGGGAGGAAAACCGACCTCGTGGGACACTCCGACGGCGGAGGAATAGGCGGCTCCTCCCACCAGGGCGGCTCGGGAGGCGGCGCTGGCTCCCCGCTCAGGGGCCCGACGCATGCCGAATTCGAGTACCGGACCTCCCCTCGCCGCCTCTACCACCCGGGAGGCCTTGGTGGCGATCAGGGTCTGGAAATTGAGATGATTGAGCAACGACGTCTCGATGATCTGGGCCAGGGCGAGGGGGCCTTCCACCACAGTCAGCGGGACGTTGGCGTGGACCACCCGGCCCTCGGGGATCGCCTCGATGCGGAGTGAGGTCAGGTCCCCCACGTCGGCCAGCCAACCCAAGAAGTCGTCGCCAAAGACATGGTGCCCGGAGTCGGTGGTGTGGGCGGCGAGGCGCTGGAGTGAGGCGTCGTCGAACCGGGCCTCCTGCACCCAGTCGAGCAGCCATGCCATCCCGGCGTTGATGCAGTAGCCGGCAGAGTGCTGGCCGTAGTCGGGATAGCGGCGGAAGAAGTGTTCAAAACGGGCGGTGCGCTCGCCCAGACCCATCCGGAAATAGAGCTGGGCCATGCTCAATTGGTACTGATCGGTGTACAGAATTCCTTCGACGACGGCGCGATCCATGGCCCCAGCGTACGGGGTCGTGGGAGCGGACGAGGCGGCCTACGCTCGGGATATGACCAGCTACGACCCCACGACCGCCGTCATCGTCGTCGACTGCCAGAACGACTTCGCCGATCCGGAAGGGTCGCTGTAT
>DATHVR010000016.1:0-4001 GCA_035461175.1 Acidimicrobiia bacterium
GCCCAACCTGACCCTCGACAAGGCCTACGAGATCCAGGACCGGGTGCTCGCCCTCCGCGAGGAGGCAGGGGAGCGGGTGACTGCGGCCAAGCTGGGACTGACCTCACGGGCCAAGCAGACCCAGATGGGGGTGGACGAGCCCCTCTACGGCTGGCTCACCGACACCATGCGCCACGACCCCTCATCGCCCCTCGACCTGTCCCGGTTCGCCCAGCCCCGAGTGGAGCCGGAGGTCGCCTTCATCACCGGGGCGGACCTGGCCGGCCCGGGCGTGACCTCGGCACACGTCCTCGCCGCCACCAAGGCGGTCGCTCCCGCCCTCGACGTTCTCGACTCCCGGTTCGCCGGATACCAGTTCACGCTGGTCGACGTCACCGCCGATGACGCCTCCGCCGCCGGCTATGTCCTCGGTGACGAGGTGCCTCTCGACGGCGACCTTCGTGTCACCGGGTGTGTCCTCGAGAGGAACGGGGAGTTGGTCGACACCGCCGCCGGCGCCGCGGTGATGGAGCACCCGGCCGCCGCGGTGGCCTGGTTCGTCCGCAAGCTCCACGCTCGGGGGCGGAGCCTTCCCGCAGGGAGCGTGGTCCTCGCCGGGGCTTGGACCGCGGCGATCCCGCTGGAGCCGGGCGATACGGTGCGGGCCGACTTCGACCGGATCGGGTCGGTGGAGCTGTCGTGTCGGTGACGGAGTCGATCCCGCTGCTCGACCTGGCCCACGAGCTGCACCGGGCCCGACTCGACCGCACCGAGCTCGCCACCATCACCGGGCGGCACGCCGGGTTCGACGTGGACGACGCCTACGCGGTCCAAGCTTCCGGGATCGAGCTGCGGGTGGAGGACGGGGAGACCATCGTCGGCGGCAAGCTCGGATTCACCTCACTCGCCATGCAGAGGGCGATGGGAGTCGACCGGCCCAACCACGGCTGGCTCACCGACGTCATGCTGGTCCACGAGCGGGTGGTGACGATGGACAGCCTGATCCATCCCAAGGTGGAGCCGGAGATCGCCTTCCTCCTCGCCACGGGGCTGGACGCCGACGCCACCGCCGCCGATGTGCTCGTCGCCACCGCCGCGGTAGTTCCCTGTCTCGAGGTGGTCGACTCCCGGTTCCTCGACTTCCGCTTCGAACTGGAGGACAACATCGCCGACAACTCCTCGGCGGCCCTCGTCGTCCTCGGCGACGCCGCCGTGCCACCTACCGGGTTCGATCTCCGCACCTGCGGGGTGGTACTCACCGTGAACGGAGAGTTGGCCAACATCGCCGCCGGCGCCGCCGCCCTCGACCATCCCGCCGAGGCAGTGGCCTGGATGGCCCGCGCCGTTGCCGCGGGTCGGGGGTTGGGGGAGGGGGACATCGTCATCTCGGGTGGTCTCACCTCACCCGTCGACCTGCGGCAAGGGGCCACGGTTCGGGTCGACATCGACCACATCGGTTCCGCATCGTTTCGCACCGTGTGAGGAGGCAGGATGCCCATCGTTCAAGTCAGCCTGATGGAGGGAAGACCGGAGGAGAAGATCGAGAAGATGGTCACTGCCGTGTCCGAGGCGGTGGCCACCAGCCTCGAGGCACCGGTCGAGACGGTGCGCGTCATCGTCTACGAGATGCAGCCCCACCAGTACGGGATCGGGGGCAAGCCCTACCGGGTGGCCATGGAGGAGCGGAAGAAGGGGGCGACATGAGGCAGGTCGGCCACTTCATCGACGGCGAGTTCGTCGACTCGGTCGACGGGGCCACCTTCGAGTCGATAACCCCGATCGACAACACCCCGATCGCCACCGTGGCGGAAGGCTCCGCCGCCGACGTCGACCGGGCCGTGGCCGCGGCGCGACGGGCCTTCGACCGGTGGGCGGCCATGGCCCCCGGGGATCGGGCTGCCGTTCTCCATCGCGTCGCCGACGGGATCGAGACCCGTCTCGACGAGCTGGCCGAGTGGGAGACCCGGGACATGGGCAAGCCGATCAGGGACGCTCGGGGCAAGGACGTTCCCCGCTCGGCGCACAACTTCCGGTTCTTCGCCGACTGGGCCGCCCAGGCGGGAACCTCGGCCTGGGACCAGCCGGCCAGGGGGATCTTCAGCTTCGAGCTGCGGGAGCCGCTCGGGGTGGTCGGCGCCATCTCCCCGTGGAACTTCCCCCTGATGCTGCTCACCTGGAAGGTGGCTCCCGCGCTGGCGTTCGGCTGCACGGTGGTGGCCAAACCGGCGGAGCAGTCGCCGATCACCGCGGCGATCCTCGCCGAGATCACCCGTGAGGCCGGGATGCCGCCGGGGGTGTTCAACGTGGTCCACGGGTTCGGGCCCGAGTCGGCCGGGGAGGCGCTGACCCGCCATGGGGACGTCGACGCCATCACCTTCACCGGCGAGTCGGCGACGGGCCGGAGGATCATGGAGGCGGCCTCGGCCACCCTGAAGAAGCTCTCCTTCGAGATGGGGGGCAAGTCGGCCAACATCGTCATGGCCGACGCCGACCTCGACGCCGCGGTGGAGGGATCGCTGCGCGGGATCTTCACCAATCAGGGGGAGGTGTGCCTGGCCGGGTCCCGGCTCCTGGTGCAGCGGCCGATCTACGACGAGTTCCTCGCCCGGCTGGTGGAGGGCGCCGAGTCGTGGAGGGTGGGCGATCCGCGCGCCGAGTCGACTCAGATGGGCCCGCTCGTCTCCGCCGAGCACATCGACAAGGTCATGTCCTACGTCGAGCTGGCCCAGGACGAGGGAGCCAAGCTCGTGACGGGGGGCCACCGTCTCACCGAGGGAGACCTGGCTCGGGGCAACTACATTGCGCCGACCATCTTCGCCGACGTCGACAACACGATGCGGGTCTGTCAGGAGGAGATCTTCGGTCCCGTTGAGATGGTGATGCCCTTCGACGAGGTCGAGGAGGCGATCGCCATCGCCAACCAGTCCCGCTACGGGTTGGCGGGGATGGTGTGGACCACCGACCTGGAGACGGCGCACCGTGTCGCCCGCAGCGTCAAGACCGGGACGATGTGGGTCAACTGCTTCTTCGTTCGCGACCTGAGGAACCCGTTCGGTGGTTACAAGGACTCCGGTATGGGCCGGGAAGGGGGCAACTACTCCTACGAGTTCTTCACCGAGGCCAAGGCCGTGGTGATGAAGCTATGACCCTTGGTACGGTGTGGAGATCGAGGTAGGCCCCGTCTCCGAGCTGCGTCCCGGGTCGGTCCGGGTGGTCACCGACGGAGACCGTCAGGTCGCTGTGTTCTCCACGGGCGAGGGCCTGTATGCCCTCGACAATGTCTGTGCGCACAGGGGTGGGCCATTGGGCGAGGGGTGGGTGGACCGGGGAGTGGTGACCTGCCCCTGGCACTGGTGGCGTTACGAGCTGAGCACCGGTCGACGTCTCGGCTCGGAGACGATCGCCGTTTCCACGCATCCGGTGACGATCCGAGACGGGATGGTGGTGGTCGAGGTGCCCGAACCGCTGGAAGCACCCGTCACGCTCCGACAGCGGCTCTTGGAGCACGCCCGGGAGTGGGAGGGTCGGCGATGAGGCTGCCCCATGTGATCTGGGACATGGGTGGGATCGTCTACCGGTACTTCACCGAGCTCATGGTGGAATTGGGCGAGCGAGAGGGCTGGCCGCTCGACTCGCTGCCTCTCGGCCCCACCGGTTCGGCGCCGGACCACGACTACGAGCGGATGCTGGAGGGTGGGCTCGACGAGCCGGAGTACCTCCAGATCGTCAGGGGCCGGTTGAGGCGAGCGGGGATCCGGTTCGACCCGGTGGCCGACATCGCCTGGGACGGCCGGGTCCGTCCGGAGACGATGCGCCTGATCACCGACCTCGGGTCGGCCGGTCACCGCCAGGCCACCCTGACCAACGACGCCACCCGCTGGCTCGGGCCCAACTGGTGGGACACCTGGCAGTACGCGACCCACTTCGACGCGATGGTCGACGTGGCGACGGTCGGGGTGCGCAAACCCGCACCCGAGCCTTACCTGTCGGTGGCCGCCGCCCTCGACGTACCGCCAGGGGAG
>DATHVR010000017.1:0-8271 GCA_035461175.1 Acidimicrobiia bacterium
AGACGGTGAAGGCGACATCTACCTCGATGCCTGGGATGTTGGAAACGCCTCCCACTCTGAGATCAAGGCCCCATCGTTGCCGATCTTCCTCAACCGCCTTGGCGTTGATGTCCAGACCGATCAGACGAGCATCGGGCAGACGATCTCCGATGGCTACCAGGTTCCGACCGGCATTCGCGCCGAACTCGACCACGGCCCCCGGCTCGAGGGCGGCCACAACATCAGTAATCCTCTCTGACCATAGAGCTCGCTGCACATATGGATTGACTGACGCCCAGTACGCAGCGGCCGCTGCGGGCTGATCGGCTTGGAGTGCATCCACCGCGTAATCGCGCTCGGCAGATCCAGGGCCGTCTAACGGTTCTTCAGTCACCATGCGCCTCTAGCCACTCGCCCACCCGGGCCGCCACCGCCTCGGCGGTGAAACCCCACTCCTCGGCCAGGCGTTCCCAGGGGGCGGAGGCGCCGAAATGGTCGATCCCGATCGTGAGCCCGTCTGCTCCCACCACCCGCTCCCATCCGAAGGTGGCGGCGGCTTCGATAGAGACCCGGGGCAGGTCGACTCCCAGCACCTGATTTCGATAGCCGTCCTCTTGTTCGAAGAACAGCTCCCAGCTGGGCATACTCACGACGCGAGCAGCAATTCCCTGGTCATCGAGCAGGTCGGCCGCCCCGAGGGCGACGTGTACCTCGCTGCCGGTGGCGACGAGGACGACGTCGTTGCCGGGACGCAACACGTAACCGCCCTTGGCCACACCGCCGCGCTCTCGCTCCAGTACCGGGACCCCCTGTCGGGTCTGGACCAGTGCCACCGGCCCTTGGCGATGGTTGACAGCCACCTCCCAGGCCTCCACCGTCTCGGTAGCGTCGGCCGGGCGGATCACGGTGAGGTCGGGCATGGCCCGGAGGGAAGCAAGTTGCTCGATCGGCTGATGGGTGGGACCGTCCTCGCCGAGGAAGACGGAGTCATGGGTCCACACCCAGATCGAGGGCGCCTGCATCAGCGCAGACAGTCGCACCGCCGGGCGCATGTAGTCACTGAAGACGAAGAAGGTCGCCCCGTAGGGCCGCAGTCCGCCATGAACGGCCATCCCGTTGGTGATGGTGCCCATGGTGTGCTCGCGCACCCCGAAGTGGATGTCCCGGCCGGACCGGTCGTCGCGAGAGAACGAGCCGCCGATCTCGGTCTTGGTCGATTCGATCAGGTCGGCCGACCCTCCGATGAAGCCGGGCACCTTCGAAGCGATTTCCTCGAAGACGTCACTGTTGACATTCCGGGTGGCGATTCCTTTGCCCACCTCGTAATCGGGACCCTCGATGCTCACCTGCTCGGGTTCGAAAAGCTTTTGCCAGAGAGCTGCGGTCTCATCTGATGCAGAGCCCTTCCGCTCCTGCCAGTCACGGTGAGCGGATCGACCTCGATCCATGGCTTCGGCGAAGAAGGAATAGGCCTCGTCCGGGACGTAGAAGGTCTCGTCGGGGGGGAGCCCGATCCGTTCCTTGGTGGCGCGGATCTCCTCGTCACCGAGTGGCGAACCGTGCGCCTTGGCGGTACCGGCGGCGGTGGGAGCGCCCTGGGCGATGACGGTGTGACAGATCACCAGCGAGGGCCGATCCTCCTCGACCAGGGCGGCGTCGGTCGCCTCTGCTATCGCCTCGCGGTCGTGGCCCTCAACGGCTTGCACGTGCCAACCCACTGCCTCGAAGCGCTTGCTGACATCCTCGGAGAAGGTGATATCGGTGTCGCCGTCGATGGAGATGTCGTTGTCGTCGTAGTAGTAGAGGAGACGTCCGAGACCCAGATGTCCGGCCAGCGACGACGACTCGGCGGAGATGCCTTCCATCAGGTCGCCGTCGGAGACGAATCCGAAGGTCCGGTGATCGATCAGTTCGTGACCCAGTCGCTCCCGCAGGTGGGTCTCGGCAATCGCCATTCCCACACCGGTCCCGAAACCCTGCCCGAGCGGCCCGGTCGTCATCTCGATTCCGACCTCCTGGTCGATCTCGGGGTGGCCGGCCATGTGCGACCCCCACTGGCGGAAAAGCTTCAGGTCCTCCATCGAGATGGCAAAGCCAGACAGATGGAGAAGGGCGTAGAGCAGCATCGAGCCATGCCCGTTGGACACTATGAATCGGTCTCGGTCCTCCCACTTGGGAGCATCTGGGTCTACCTTCAGGTAACGACCCCAGAGGGTGACGGCGATGTCGGCCATCCCGAGCGGCATCCCGGGGTGTCCGGAGTTGGCCTTTTGGACGGCGTCCATGGCCAGGCCCTTGATCACGGCGACGGCGAGTTCTTCGGATTGGGTGTGAGCACTCATCTCGAGTCAGGGTACCCACCGTGTCCGGCGGCAAACCCGATCAGGCCCCGGGTAGATGCCCCAGGATGGCGGCGACCGCCTCCTCGACCGACGTCTCAGAGGTGTCGATTCGCAGTTCGGGATCGAGGGGAGGTTCGTAGGGATCGTCGATGCCGGTGAACCCTCGAATTTCACCGGCCCGGGCTTTGGCGTACAGCCCCTTGGGATCGCGCTGCTCGCAAACCTCGATTGGGGTGTCCACGAACACCTCGACGAACCGCAGATCCGCCTCCTGATGGATTAGGCGCACCCGGTCCCGGTCCGCCCGGTAGGGACTGATCACGGGAACTATGGCAACCAGCCCGGCATCGGCGAAGAGACGAGCCACTTCGCCCACTCGGCGGATGTTCTCGGTCCGCTCGTCGGCCGAGAAGGCAAGGTCGGCATTGAGCCCATGTCGAAGATTGTCCCCGTCGAGGCGATAGGCGGCCCGGCCGCCCCGGATCAGCGTTTCCTCCAGGGCGGCTCCGATGGTCGACTTCCCCGACCCCGACAGTCCCGTTACCCACACGGTCGCTCCCGGACCCCCCGTCACCCGATGCCTCTCGGCATAGGGAACGGATCCGTGATGCCAGGTGACGTGTTTTGTCACGACCCCGAGGGGCCGATGATCATGGCCGCCCCCATGGTGGCATTGGTGGCCTCATCGACGAGGATGAAGGATCCGGTTTCGCGATTGCGTCGGTAGTCGTCGTAGAAGAGCGGCTGAGTGGTGCGCAGGCTGATTCGCCCGATCTCGTTGAGGGCGAGGGTGGTAGCCGCCTCGTCGCGATGGAGCGTGTTGATGTTGAGCCGGTACTGGAGATCCTTGACGATCGCCCTGGCCCAGCGGGTGGTGTGCTTGACGGCCAGTTTCATCCCGACTTTCAACTCCGGAGCGTCGGCCATCCAGCACACCATGGCGTCGATGTCCTGGCCCGACTGGGGGCGGTTGTTGGGTCGGCAGATCATGTCGCCTCGTGAGATGTCGATCTCGTCGGCCAGGCGGATGACCACCGACATCGGAGGCGCCGCCTCCTCCTGGGACCCGTCGTAGGTATCGATCGAGGCGATCGTCGACTCGAATCCCGAGGGAAGAACCACCACTTCGTCGCCGGGTTTCCACACTCCCCCGGCGATCGTGCCGGCGTAGCCCCGATAGTCCTGGTTCTCGAGGGTGTGGGGACGGATCACGTACTGGACCGGGAACCGGCAATCGATCATGTTGCGGTCAGATCCGATGTGGATGTCTTCCAGCAGGTGCAGGACCGAGGGCCCGTTGTACCACGGCATGTTGGAGGACTCGTCGACGATGTTGTCCCCCATCAGGGCCGAGACCGGTACAAAGCGAAGATCGTGGATGGCGAGTCGGGAGGCGAACTGGCGGAAGTCGTCCACGATCTCGTCGTAGCGCTCCTCGGACCAATCGACCAGATCCATCTTGTTCACGCACAGAACCAGGTGGGGCACCTGGAGCAGCGAGGCGAGGAAGGAGTGGCGACGGGTCTGCTCGAGCACACCGTGGCGGGCGTCCACAAGGATCAGGGCGATGTCGGCGGTCGAGGCACCCGTGACCATGTTGCGGGTGTACTGGATGTGGCCCGGGGTGTCGGCCAGGACGAACTTGCGCTTGGGGGTGGCGAAGTATCTGTAGGCGACGTCGATCGTGATCCCCTGCTCCCGCTCGGCCCGCAGGCCATCGGTGAGGAGAGCCAGATCGACGTAGTCGGTCCCCCGCCGGCGCGAGGCCTCCTCGATTGCGTCGAGCTGGTCCTGGAAGATCTGCTTGGAGTCATACAGCAGGCGACCGATCAGGGTCGACTTGCCGTCGTCGACCGAACCGGTCGTAGCCAGCCGGACTAGCTCCATACTCTTGGGGTCTGCCACCGGAGTCATCGTGACCACTCCCTATCGGGCTCTGGCTTCCGACTTCCGACTTCCGACTTCCGACTCGAAGGCATCAGAAATAGCCCTCGCGTTTGCGGTCTTCCATCGCTGCCTCGGCGGTTCGGTCGTCGGCGCGACTGGCACCGCGCTCGGTGATCCGGGTGGCGGAAACCTCGTCGATGATCTCCTGGATGGAGGCGGCGGTCGACTCGAAAGCGCCGGTGCAGGACATGTCGCCCACCGTGCGGAACCGCACCATTGCCTCGAAGATCTCCTCCCCGTCCATCAGGTGGAGGAAGTCGCTCTCGGCCATCAGCATTCCGTCGCGCTCGAACACCCGCCGCTGGTGGGCGAAGTAGACCTCGGGGAGGTCGATCTCTTCTTCGAGGACGTACTGGTATACGTCCATCTCCGTCCAGTTGGAGATCGGGAACACGCGGACGTGCTCGCCCCGGCGATGACGGGCGTTGTACAGCCGCCACAGCTCCGGGCGCTGATTCTTGGGATCCCACTGGCTGAACTCGTCCCGGAAGCTGAAGACCCGCTCCTTGGCCCGAGCCTTCTCCTCGTCGCGACGGGCGCCCCCGAACACGGCGTCGAACTGGTACTTCTCGATCGCATGTACCAGCGTCTCGGTCTGGAGCCGGTTGCGGGATGCCCGGGGTCCGGTCTCTTCGACTACTCGCCCCGCGTCGATCGAGTCCTGCACCGACGCCACGATCAGATCTGCGCCCAGGTCCTCGATGGTCCGGTCGCGAAAGGCGATCACTTCGGGGAAGTTGTGTCCGGTGTCGACATGCATCACGGGGAAGGGCAACCGGGCGGGATGAAAGGCCTTTACGGCGAGACGCAGCACCACGGCCGAGTCCTTGCCACCGGAGAAGAGGAGCACGGGACGCTCACATTCGGCCGCGGCCTCGCGGATGATGTGTATGCCCTCGGCTTCGAGGGCGCGCAAATGAGTCATTTCGAGAGTTGATCCAGCCATCGGTACCACAGGTTAGATCGGGTCCCCCGGAGGGCAACATGGGTCGGCCGGTAGGTTCCATCCGGGCCAGGTTCTGTCACCATGTCGGCCCGATGGCTGTCTGGGAAGATCGATGAGTGGAGAGGCATGGCTGGTGCTGGCCGTTCTCGCGGCCGTGCTGCTGGTGCTGGTACAGGACCTCGCCTCGCCGGCGGCGACGATGGTGGCGGCGATGGTCGTCGTCCTCGTCACCGGCGTGGTCACGCCTGAGCAGGCCCTGTCGGGGTTCTCCAACCCCGCCCCGATCACCGTGGCGGCGCTCTATGTCCTGGCGCGGGCGGTCGAGAAAACGGGAGCGCTGACACCGGTGGTCGGGCGAATGCTCGGTTCGGGAGCCAACTCACGACGGGCCATGACCCGCCTCGTGATACCCACCACGGTCTCGTCCGCTTTCCTGAACAACACGCCGATCGTGGCCATGCTCCTTCCTCAGGTCAGGTCGTGGTGCGAGGAACGCGGCTTCTCCCCCTCAAAATTCCTGATGCCGCTGTCGTTCGCCGCCCTCCTGGGCGGCGTCATCACCGTCATCGGCACCTCGACGAACATCGTCGTATCCGGCCTCATGAGCGAGACCGGCCTCGAGCCGATGGGGTTCTTCGAGTTGGGGAAAGTTGGTGTTCCGATCGCGATCGTGGGAACCATCCTGATCGTGGCGCTGGCCCCGATCGTTCTCCCCGCTCGGCGACCCGCCCGGACCGGCCTCGACGACGAGGCCCGACAGTTCGTGACCGAGATGTTCGTCAACCGCGGCGGCCCCCTGGACGGTAAACCCGTGGAGGCGGCGGGTCTTCGCCATCTTTCGTCCGTGTTCCTGGCCGCCATCGAACGGCAGGGATCCCTGATCGCCCCGGTTGCCCCCGAGGAGGTGCTGCGCGGAAACGATCGCCTCCGCTTTGTCGGCCGGATCGGGCAGGTGGTGGAGCTGGCCGGGATCCGCGGCCTCACGGCCGAGCCCCAGGATCACATGCACGACATGGATACGACATCGGCCCGCTACTTCGAGGCCGTCATCGGGGCAGCTTCGCCCCTGGTCGGCACCACGCTCAAGGACGTCGGCTTCCGTCAGCGCTACCAGGGAGTGGTGATGGCCATCCACCGGGCCGGCCAAAGGGTCGATGCCAAGCTGGGAGAGGTGCCGCTTCGGGTGGGAGACACGCTGCTCATCCTGGCCGATCCCGGCTTTCGGGGCCGATGGGGAGACCGCTCCGACTTCCTCGTCGTGTCCCAACCGGGGGCCACTCCCAACGTCAACGGGCCCAAGGCGATCCTGGTCGGCCTGGTGGCGGCGGGCATCGTCCTGTTGGCATCCACCGGCACCGTCCCCATCCTCCAGGCCAGCCTCTTGGGCGGGATCGTGCTGGTCGGAGCCCGGGTCCTGACCCCGGGTGAGGCACGGGCCGCCATCGATCTCGACGTGATCGTCCTGATTGCCGCTGCCTTCGGACTCGCCCATGCAATCCAGGTTTCGGGCCTGGCCGCCACCTTCGCCGGCGGGATCGTCGACGCATTCGACGGCTTCGGTCCGCGGGGAATTCTGACCGGTGTCATCCTCGCCACCCTTGCGCTCACCGGAGCCGTGACCAACAACGCCGCCGCCCTGCTTATGTTCCCGGTTGCCGTAGCGGCAGCATCTCAGGCCGGCCTCGATCCCCGTGGCTTTGCGATCTCGGTGGCGATCGCCGCCTCCGTCGACTTTCTTACCCCGATCGGGTATCAGACCAACACCATGGTCTACGGGCCCGGCGGCTACCGCTTCGGGGACTACGCCCGCCTGGGCGCACCCATAACCGTGGTCGTCGTTTTGACACTGGTGGGACTGGTCCCGATCGTATGGCCGGCATGACCGACGTTATCGACCGCATCCACACCGCCCTCGACGCCGCGCTGGAGGCGCTGGAGCCCTTCGATCAGGGTCACATCGATTCGACTCGCAAGGCAGGAGGCGACCCCGTCACCGAAGCCGATGTCGCCGTCGACACCGTGTTACGGGAGACCCTCCCCCGCCCCGGAGAAGGATGGCTTTCCGAGGAGACGGCCGACAATTCTGATCGACTGGTCGCCTCCACCGTGTGGATCGTGGACCCGCTCGACGGGACCCGGGAGTTCGTGGACGGCATCCCCGAGTGGTGCATCTCGATCGGATATGTCGTCGACGGTGTCCCGGTGGCCGGCGGCATAGCCAGCCCGGCCCGCGGTATTCGCATAACCGGCGCCGTGGGGAGCGGGGTCGAGCTGCGGGGAGGCACGCCGCTGTCGCCCTCGGTGGGGATCGCCGGTGCGCTCGTTCTCGCCAGCCGCAGCGAGGTCAAGCGGGGAGAGTGGGCCGGAGTCTTCTCTACCCCAGTTTCTGTCCGGAACATGGGCTCGGTCGCGCTCAAGCTGGGGATGGTGGGGGCAGGAATGGCCGACGCCACCTGGACCCTCGTGCCCAAGAACGAGTGGGACGTGGCGGGCGGGGCCGCCATCGTCAACGCCGCCGGTGGAGTCACCGTCCGTCCCGACGGCACCCCGGTCGTGTTCAACCAGGCCAACACCCTTCTGCCGGGTTTCGTCGCCACCCGACCCGAACTGGCCGAGCCGATCCTGGAGTTGATCCGCTCCCTCGATTGAGGGTGCATCCGCCGACACTGGTTGTCGGTCTCTGCACGCTCAAAGCGCAACTTCGCAACCCCCTGCACAACGGAGGCGCGTTCGCGTAGGGTTAGGCGGCATGGAGCAAGGGGAATGAGGTGGCGACCCGCCCTCAGCCTCGGCGTGATCGCTGCCCTGGCCGTAGCCGTCTGGGCCGCCCTATCGGCGGGCGACGACGAACCGCCGCCAAGCACCGTGACGACCTCGACCACCACATCGACCGTCACCTCCACAACCACCACCGTCCCGGCCACCACCTCCAAGACCAGTGCCGTCACCTCGTCCACGGCCGCACCCGAGACCACCGTCGACCCCGAAGATCGCCTGGAAGAAGTGCGCCTCCTCCTCGAAGACCTCTACTACCGCTGGTTCGACGCCATCTACCGC
>DATHVR010000018.1:0-9241 GCA_035461175.1 Acidimicrobiia bacterium
GAAAAACCCTTGGGCTACCAGGCGATCAGGATGCGGGCCAGTTCTTCTCCGGCGTCCTCTTGCAGGAAGTGTCCCGCGTCACGGATGGTCTGGTGGGGTTGGTCGGCGGTTCCCGGGACCAGCTTCTGGAACACCCGGTCGCCCCCGGCGGTGATGGGATCGGAATCCGAGAACAGGCACAGGAACGGCTTCTCCCACTGCCGCAGGGCCTGCCACGCCTGACGATTCGGCTCGGAAGCAGGATCGTCGGGGCGGGTCGGCACCAGCGCCGGGAAGATGCGAGCCCCGGCCATGGCCGCCTCCTCCGGGAAGGGGGCGTCATAGGCGGCCACCACCTCGGGTGGCAGGTCGGTGACGGTGGCTCCCTGGATGACCCGCCCGATGTCGAGGTGGGGCGTCTCGACGGCGAAGCGTTGCCAGGCGAGGAAAGCATCGCTGGGGGTCTGATCGCCGGTGGGCAGGAAGGTGTTGCCCACCGCCACCCGACGAAAGCGGTCGGGGGTCCCGGCAACGAGCCGCAATCCGATCAGGCCACCCCAATCCTGGGCGAAGAGGGTGACATCGTCGGGCCCCACCTGGTCCAGCCACGCCGCCATCCAATCCACGTGGCGCTGATAGGTGTAGTCGTCGCGGGACGTGGGCTTGTCCGACCGGCCGAAGCCGACCAGGTCGGGAACCAGGACACGAAAGCCCGCCTCGAGCAGGGGCGGCATCATCTTCCGGTACAGATACGACCACGACGGCTCACCGTGCATCAGCAGGACCGGCTCGCCCTCTCCTTCGTCGAGGTAGGCGATGCGCAGCCCGTCGACCTCCACGTAGTGAGGCTCCCAGGGAAAGTCGGGGAGGCCGACAAATCGTTCGTCGGGGGTGCGGAAGACGTCCATCGGAGCAATATAGGCCCGACCGCCCGGCGCCGACCTGGGATCAGATCCCCGCCAGCACCTGATCCCACAGCGGGACCAGCGCCACCGGGACCACGATCGCCGCCACCACGATCATGACCGCCATCTTCCAGGGCCGCACCGTCCAGACGATGTCCACGTCGAACATGCTGCCGGTCAGCACCTGCCGCAGCGGGATCCGGCCGAAGGCGGCCAGTGGGAACAGCCCCCCTGCCGTTCCCCCCAGCCCCAGCATCCCCGCCCCGTAGGCGAGACCGATCCCGAGCTGGCCGATCGCCACTCCGCCGACTGACACCTGGCCGATCGCCACCAGCCCGCGGGCGAGCTGCCCGATCGCCACCACCCCCAGGGCGAGCTGACCGATGGCGATGAAACCGGTGGCATGCTGGCCGACGGCGATCCAGCCGTAGGCCTCGACTCCGACGTCGAAGAATTTCACGGCCGGTCACGCTACCCCGCCCGGCGGCTCCGTCGAGTGGGATCCTTCCCCGTCTCCTTAAGCTGGGAGCCGTCGTGACTGCTACCCGGAACGAAAACTGATGGACCTCGCCGCCGCCCTCGTTGCCACCGCCTTCGGTGGCCTGATGGGCTGGGGACTTTCCCGTCGCGTCGACGACCCGCGTCCGATTCTGGTGACTTTGGCTGCCGGCGCCTCGGTCGGGGCTCTGATGTGGGCCCTGTCGCTGGGAGCCAACCCCGCCCTCGAAGGCGGGTCGTTGCTGCTCGGATGCGTCTCGGGATTGGCGCTCGCCGTCACCGGTCGACGGGAGCCGGCTTGATGGAGATCGGCGTCGGACGCCCCTGGGGTGATGCCGCCACGGTCTACGAGGCGATCGGAGGCGATGCCGCCGTGCGCCGTCTCGCCGACTCCTTCTACGACATCGTCGAGGAGGAGGCGCCGCTGCTGCAGACCATGCTCCCGGCCAACACCTCCATCTCCCGCCAGAAGCTGTACGAGTTCTTGAGCGGATGGATGGGCGGTCCCCACCTCTACTGGGAGCGAAGGGGACATCCCGCCTTGCGGATGCGCCACGCTCCTTTCCCCATCGACGACCGGGCCGCCACCGAATGGGCCGATTGCATCCGCGCCGCCCTGGCGCGTTGCGAGGTTCCGGAACCGGCCCGTTCCTGGCTCGGCCAGGAACTGTCCCGGGTGGCGTGGATGCTGCGGAACCGGGTCACTCCCGGGGCCGGCCACCCCCCGGCCTAGTCGGGGCGGCTGGTTTCCCGTGCACATGCCGGCGGGCGGCCGGTTGATGGGCGGCATCGTCGAGATGCAGGTGACCCTCCAAGTCGCCGGCCGCGAACCCGTAGGCGGCGGCCAGGTGCTCGGCGGTGAGGACCTGCTCGGGGGCCCCCTCGGCGACCACCCGCCCCGCTAGGAGGAGGACGTAATCGGCCTGGCGGGCCTCGCCGAAGTCGTGGGTCGTGACCACGACCGGCCGCTCCCGCCGGGCCTCATCGGCGATGGCTTCGTGGATGACCCGGGCCGAAACCACATCGAGCGCCATGGTGGGCTCATCCAGCAACAGCATCTCCCGCTCCTGGACCAGGCCCTGGGCAACGAACACCCGCTGGCGCTGGCCACCCGACAGTTCCCGCAGATGGCGGGCCTGGAGGTCGACCAGATCGAGACGCTCCAGGGCTTGCTCGAGTGCCTCCCGGTCATCGTCACCGAATCGTCCGATCAAACCGAGGGACGAGTAGCGGCCCATCGCCACCACCTCGCGCACCGTGACCGGGAGCGCGTCGTTCACCTTGGTGCTCTGGGGGACGAACGCGACCCGGGACCGGACATCCGTCGGCTCCTGGGCCAGGGTCCGCACCGCCCCCCCGGCGGGACGATGCAGGCCGGCGATCGCCGCCAGCACCGTCGACTTGCCCGAGCCGTTCGGCCCGATGACGACCGTGACTCCCGC
Organism: Acidimicrobiia bacterium; assembly: GCA_035461175.1. Lineage (GTDB taxonomy): Bacteria > Actinomycetota > Acidimicrobiia > Spongiisociales > ZC4RG35 > DATHVR01. The sequence goes on from DATHVR010000018.1 coordinate 2,825, forward strand.
CCCGGGTAGGGAAAAGCTGGACTCGGCCAGGGCTACCGTCGACCCGTACTTCAGCACCAGGTCGGTCGCCATCGCGGCCGGGCTGTCTACCGGCACGACGGACACACCCCTTCGATCTCGAGGTTGTGCCCGGAGACCCGGTAGCCGGACCGTCCCGCCGCCTTGCGGGCGAGCTCGTCGAGGGCGGATTCGGCCGCGTCGCCCAGTTCTACGTCCGCCACGGCTCCGCAGTCGACGCACACCAGATGGTGATGGTGGCCGCCCAGCCACTCGGCCAGTTCGTAGCGGGCCAGACCGTCGGCATCGTGGTGGCGCTCCAGCACCCCCGCCTCGTCGAGGACCGTGAGATTCCGATACAGCGACGACAGGGGCACCCGCATCCGATCGTGGAGTTCCGCCGCCGACTCGGGACCGTCCACCTTGACCAGGGCGTTGATCACGGTCTGCCGGCCGCTGGTGTAGCGGATGTGCCGCTCGGCCAGGTGGCGCCGCACCGCCTCGTGCAGGTCCGCCGAAAGGTGGGCGGCGGCAGTCTTGGTCTCGGTTCTTCGGATCACTTGGCCTTCCGTTCGTTCCGCCGTTCCCGGTTGGAAAGGAGTGAGTTAAGATTAATTCTCATTCTCATTCCGTGACAAGTGCTCGTATGCGATACCGAACCATCCTCAGCATCCTCCTCGTCTTCACCCTCATCTCCGGGTGCGCCTCCGGCGAAGCCGGCGACGAACTGACGGTCGTCGCCACCACCACCATCATCGGCGACGTCGTGGCCGGAATCGTGGGCGACGCCGGCAGCGTCGACGTCCTCATCGACGGGCAGGCCGACCCCCACGAGTTCTCCCCCTCGGCGGCCGAGACCGCCGGGGTGCTGTCGGCCGATCTGGTCGTCGCCAACGGCCTCGACCTCGAAGCCGGGGCCCTTTCCCTGCTCGAGTCGGCCGAGGCGGACGGAGTTCCGGTCCTCTATCTGGCAGCACAACTCGATCCCCTCCCCTTCCGGGGTGACGAGCACGATCACGAAGAGGAAGACGAAGACGCACATGAGGGAGACGACCCCCACTTCTGGCTCGACCCGGTCCGGATGGCGGCGGCCACCGATCTCATCGCCGACGCTCTCGCCGAGATCGAACCCGAGGGGGATTGGTCCGAGCGGGCCGCCTCGGTACAGGCCGACCTGGAGGAACTCCATTCCGAGATCGAGCAGGTGCTCGCCCCCATCCCCGAGGACCGACGCAAGCTCGTCACCAATCACGAAGCCCTCGGGTACCTCGCCGACCGCTACGGGTTCGAGGTGGTCTCCACGGTCATCCCGGGAGGTTCGACGATGGGTGAGCCCAGTGCCTCCGACCTGGCCGAACTGGCCGAACTGTTACGGGCCGAGGACATCCGGGCCATCTTCGCCGAGACCACCAGTCCCCGCACCCTCGCCGAGGCGGTGGCGGCCGAACTAGGCGACTCGGTACGGATCTACGACCTCTACACCGGCGCTCTCGGTTCGCCCGGCTCGGGTGCCGACACCTATGCGGGCATGATGCGGACCAACGCCAACACCATCGCCGAAGCACTGACCCGGTAGCGTGGGGCGACGATGGACTGGCTGATCGAGCCCTTCTCCTACCCGTTCATGCAGCGAGCCCTGCTGGCCGGCATCCTTGCCGCCGTCATCACCGCCCTGGTCGGCACCTGGGTGGTGCTGAGGGGGCTCACCTTCATGGGCGACGCTCTCGCCCACGGGGTGCTGCCCGGAATCGCCCTGGGGGTGGTGCTGGGATACGACCTCACGTTGGGGGCGGCGCTCTCGGCGGCAGTGATGGTGGCCGGGATCAACCTGGTCCACCGGCGTTCACGCCTCAACGAGGACGTCGGCATCGGCCTTCTCTTCGTGGGCATGCTGGCGGTGGGGGTGGTGGTCATCTCCCGTTCCCGGAGCTACTCGGGCAGTCTCACCGACATCCTCTTCGGCAACGCCCTCGCCACTTCGGGCTCCGACATCCTCCTCCTGGCCGCCACGCTGGCCGTGGTCGGCATCACCACCGCCGTCTTCTACCGGGCGTTCCTGGTCCTGTCGTTCAACGACCAGAAGGCGGAGATGCTCGGCCTGCACCCTCGCCTCGCCCACGTCGTGATGCTCACCCTCGTCACGCTGGCGATCGTGTCGTCGTTCCAGACCGTGGGCACCCTGTTGGTGTTCGGCCTGCTGGTCGCCCCTCCCGCTACCGCCTCCCTCCTGGCTCGGCGGGTCCCGGCCATGATGATCGTGGCCGGAGTGGTGGGAGCGGGGGCCGTGGCGGTCGGGCTGTTGGTCTCCTGGCATGCCGACACCGCCGCCAGTGCCACCGTCGCCGCGGTGGCGGTCGCCTTCTTCTTCCTGGTGTTCGGGTTGCGGGGCATTCCCGAGGGGTCCGGCTGAGCGTTGGGTTCTCCGTGTCAACGGATCCCAGGAACACATGCCCGTCTAGCGTGGACAGAGTGAGGCGCGAGTCTTCGGACCGGGCGCCGCAACCGAGGAGAGGAATACAGATGCGAGCCGGCGTGATCGTGCCCCAGGGTTGGATCGGCGAATACGACGGTTGGGACCCGACCCGGGCATGGGAGACGAGCAAGGCAGTCGCCCGACAGGCCGACGAACTCGGGTTCGAGTCGATCTGGCTCTACGACCACTTCCACACCGTTCCCCAGCCGACCGAGGAGATCACCTTCGAGTCGTTCACGACTCTCGCCGCCCTCGGGGCCCTCACCGAGCGGGTCCGCCTCGGCCACGTGGTGATCTGCGCCGGCTTCCGCAACCCCGCCCTCACCGCCAAGATGATCTCGACCATGGACGTCCACACCGGGGGACGCATGGAAGTGGGGATCGGAGCCGGTTGGAAGCGGGACGAGTGGGATGCCTACGGATACGGATTCCCCTCCACCCGCCGGCGGCTCGACAACCTGCGCGACACCCTCGAGATCCTGCGGCGGATGATGGACCCGGGTCGGGCCACCTACCAGGGCGAGCACGCCTCGGTCGACGGAGCGATCAATGTCCCCGGCCCGCTCCAGCAGCCGCGCGCCCCGATCATGGTGGGAGGGAACGGTCCCGAGGTGACCTGGAGGCTGGCGGCTCGCTACGCCGATGAACTCAACCTCGACGGCAAGACGCCGGAGGAGGTGGCGGACGCCCTACCCGTCATCGCCTCCCGTTGCGAGGAGATCGACCGCGACCCCGCCGACCTCAGCGTCTCGGTTCACGTGTTCTCATCCCGCTTCAGCCAGCCGGGCCAGGAGCGAATCGATCTGCTCGGGCGATACGCCGAGTTGGGACTCTCCCGCGTGATCGGTCTCGATGAGGCCTCGGTCGACTCCGAAGACGCCCTCCTGGGACTGGTCGAGGACTGTCGAGCGGCCGGCGTGGAAGTGGCCGGCTGAGACAGAACTGGTCGACGCCGGACCATCTCCGGGTGTCGCCCTCGGCGAGCAGAGCGGCGGCCAGCACCACCCAGCCGTAGTAGAACAGCCCCAACAGGCCGAATGCGGGGTCGCAACGGACCGGCAGGGCTTCATGGAACGAGGCGATCTCGTCGACCGACAGAACGAGGACGATGATACTCACCGCGCCCAGTGCCTGGAGTCCCGGCCTCCCGAAACGCCGCTCGTGCCGGGCGACGAGGCCCAGGAGCGCGGCCGCGACGAGGAGCATCACCGCCGACAGTCGGGTCGGGAGACAGTCCGAGCGGTCGCTCAGCCATCCGGGAACCGGCTCACGAAGAGACAGAAGGGATGCCCGGCCGGGTCGAGCATCACCCGCACCTCCTCTTGGGGTTGATGGGCGGCCTGGCTCGCTCCCATGGCTTCCGCCCACGCCACCCCCGCCTCGAGGTCGTCCACCGTCACGTCGAGATGGACCATCATCTGCTGGTCGCCCGGGCCAGCCGGCCACACCGGACGCACATATTGGCTCTCAGTCTGAAAGGACAGGGCGGTGCCGCCACCGGGATCGCGGAGAATCACCCAGTCGCCCTCGTCGACCGCCATCTCCCGTCCCAGCAGCCGGGCGTAGAAATCCGCCAGATCCCGCGCATAGGGCGCCCCAAGCACCGTCGCCGCCAACTGGATCCTCGGTCGCTCCATCCCTTGAATCTAATCAGCGGTATAGCGTGGGGACCGTGAGCGACTCTTCCCACGGCTGGCCCTGGATCTTCGGGAAGGCCTATGCCCTCCTCCGGCGCAACCCCGCCTCCAACCGCGCCCTGTTCGAACTGGCCGACGTCCGGCCCTCCGACCGCATCCTCGACGTGGGCTGCGGGGCGGGAGGCGCGCTGGTGCTGGCCGCCGAGGTGGTGGGCGAAGGCAACCTCGCCGGGGCCGACCCCACCACGGCGCTCGCCGCCACCGCCCGCAAGCGCCTCCCCGGGGCCCGGATCGAAGTCGCTCCCGCCGAGGACCTCCCCTTCGACGATGGCTCCTTCAACCTGGTGTGGACGATCGCTTCCCACCACCATTGGCGCGACTCTCGCTCGGGCCTGAAGGAGATCTTCCGGGTCCTCGAGCGCGGGGGACGGCTTCTGCTGGCTGAGCACCGGATGAGGCGCGACGGAGGACACGGTCTGAGCGAACGGGAAGCGGAAGGACTGCGTCTCACCCTCGAGGGGCTCGGCTTCGAGGCGGTTGAGATCCGGCGGCACGGGAAGGGACGGCGCGCTCTCATCGTCCTCGCCGCCCAGCGCCCGGCCGTCTGACCGGTCGTCCGGGCTGCTTTCTCCGCCCGGGAGAATTACCCCCGGATCTGGTTTTCCCGACCCCGTGACCGCCGGTTAGCTTGACGTCCACTTCCCTCGTCCCGCCGGCGGACGACCCACTTCCCCCCAGCCGTGCCACCGCGTCCCCACCACCGGACGAGGTCGCGAAATTTCGGCCGGGAATACGTTGACGGATGACACCCGTGTAATTACATTGTTGTGTTCCAACCCCAAGATGTGGTGTCTGCGGAGCACGCGACCACAACATCTTGTGGTCGGGGGAAAGAAGACCGGGTCTACGAATAGGAAGGAATGACCCCAAATGAGCGAGGGCTTGCGGATCGAGAGGCGTTTCACGGAGGCGGGGACCGACCCCTACGAGCAGATCGAGTGGTCGCGCCGGGATAGCCGTATCACCAACCCGGACGGGTCGGTGGTGTTCGAGATGACCGATGCCGAGATACCTGCCGGCTGGTCCCAGGTGGCGGCCGACATCATGGTCTCCAAGTACTTCCGCAAGGCCGGAGTTCGCCAGCGAGACGACAACGGAGAGTTCATCCGCGACGAGGGCGGCGAGATCGTCACCGGCCCCGAGCGCTCTGCCCGCCAGGTCTTCGACCGCCTCGCCACCACCTGGCGCCACTGGGGTGAAAAGAGCGGCTACTTCGCCGCCGGCGACGACGCCCAGGCCTTCGAGGACGAGCTCAAGTACATGCTCGCCGCCCAGATGGCCGCCCCCAACAGCCCCCAGTGGTTCAACACCGGCCTCCACCACGCCTACGGCATCACCGGCCCGGCCCAGGGATTCTGGTACGTCGACCCCGAGAAGGAAGAGCTCACTTCCTCCCCCGACTCATACTCCCGCCCCGCTCCCCACGCCTGCTTCATCCTTGGCGTGCGGGACGACCTGGTCAACCCGGGCGGGATCATGGACCTGTGGACCCGTGAGGCCCGCATCTTCAAGTTCGGCTCCGGGGCCGGTTCCAACTTCTCGGCCATCCGGGGCGAGAACGAACTTCTCTCCGGCGGCGGCAAGAGTTCGGGCGTGATGAGCTTCCTCAAGATCGGCGACCGCGCAGCCGGCGCCATCAAGTCGGGCGGCACCACCCGCCGGGCGGCCAAGATGGTCATCCTCGACGTCGACCATCCCGACATCGAGGCCTTCGTCGACTGGAAGAAGGTCGAAGAGGACAAGGCCCGCCTCCTCATCCAGCACGGGGGCATGCCCGCCGACTTCAACGGCGAGGCCTACGCCACCGTTTCCGGCCAGAACTCCAACAACTCGGTGCGGGTCTCCAACGACTTCATCCAGGCCGTCATGGAAGACGGCGAATGGGAGTTGAAAGAGCGCACCTCTGGCCAGACCCGCCGGACTCTCAAGGCCCGTGACCTGTGGAGCCGCATCGCCCAGGCCGCCTGGGCCTGCGCCGACCCCGGCCTGCAGTTCGACACCACGATCAACGAGTGGCACACCTCGCCGGCGGGCGGGCGCATCAACGCCTCCAACCCGTGCAGCGAGTACATGTTCCTCGACGACACCGCCTGCAACCTGGCCTCGCTCAACCTGGTCAAGTTCGAGCAGGAAGACGGCACCTTCGATCTCGACGCCTACCGCCACGCCATCCGGCTGTGGACGATCGTGCTCGAGATCTCGGTGGCGATGGCCCACTTCCCCTCCCCCGAGATCGCCCAGGGCTCCTAC
>DATHVR010000019.1:0-2337 GCA_035461175.1 Acidimicrobiia bacterium
GCCGGCGCCGGATGCGATTCCGGAGCGGATCGGGGCTGTCGTTGACGGGATCATCCATCCACGGAAGCCCCGCCAGCGTGGCCAGTTCCCGGGTCTGGGAGCGGGTTACTGCCAGCAAGGGCCGGGCGAAGGGCGGCCGGCGGGGCGAGATCCCCCGCAGCCCATCCGGACCCGACGTCCGCAGCAGATGATCCATCACGGTCTCGGCCTGGTCGTCGAGAGTGTGGGCCGTGAACACCCACTCGCCTTCCCGGGCCGCCGACTCCAGGGCGGCATACCGAACGGCCCGAGCCTGGTTCTCGGGCGAGGCGCCGGGAGGAACCTCTACCTCGATCACTTCACAAGGCACGTCGAGACTGTCGGCCACCGCCCGGGCGGCGGCGGCCAGCGCGTCCGATGCCGCCAGGCCGTGGTGGACGTGCACTGCCCGCAGAGAGCGATCGAGGCGCCGGCAGATCCACAGCAAGGCGGCCGAGTCGGCGCCGCCGGACAGGGCCACCACCTGGGGTCCGGGCGGGAAGTCGGCTACCGCCGTCACTTCCCGGGCGAGCTCGGTCAGCCGACGCGGCTCAGCCATCTGCCGGGGTCCTCGATCTCGGCCAGGGTGGGGAGGGTCTCGGGAGACTCCCAGGCGGCATCGAGGCTCTCCCAGCCCGCCTGCCGCTCGACCGCCAGGATGAAGGCCTCGCCCATCTCGTACTGGCGCATCTTCATCTCCAGCCCGGTCAGCCGGAACAGGAGTTGGGTCTTGGGGTCGGAGCGGCGTGCCTTCAGCACCCGGGACATGCGGGCATGTCCGCGCAGGATTTCGGCCCCGATCCGGTCCATGATCACGTGGCCGTGGCCTTCGAGCAGGCTCATCAACGCCTGCACCTCGTCGAGCGTCTCGCGCTGGTCCGGGGAGGCGAACAGCCCGAGAAGCCCCCGCTCGTCGATCAGGGGACGATCCTCACTGCGGGCGTCGACCACCTCACGCACGATCCGGGCCAGCCGACCCGGCTCGGGGACGGCCTGGCCGACCAGCTTGCCCACCAGGGAGAGGAAGTAGTCGGCCATCCAGGGAATGCCCACGAACTGGGCCCGGTGGGTCATCTCGTGCAGGGCCACCCAGAGCCGGAATTCGGAGGGCCGGAACTGGTTGCGCCGCTCGAGGTCGAGGAGGTTCACCCCCACGTAGGCGACGGTGTCTCCCCGGTCGCCGGTCGGGAGCACCAGTTCGTACTGGCCCAGCACCCGGCGGCTCAAGAATCCGAGCAACAGGCCGGTCTCGGCCTCCACCACCTGGTGGGCAACGGCGGCTGCGGCGGCACCCATCGGCCCTGAGGACTCCAGCTTCTCGGCGATGCGCCGCTCGGCCGGTTCCAGCAGGTGGGCGAACGAGGCGAGGTTGCGCTCTACCCATTCGGACCGACCCACCACCTTGACGTCGGCGGCGGCGGGAGCCGGGATCCGGGTGGCCTCGCCCACCATCTCCGAGGCGCGGGGGGTGACCACCGTCATCTCCTCGGCCAGGCGATCGAGGACGTAGGTGCTGTCGAGGGGGTGGGTGCCGGCAACCCGGGCGGCCATACGGCCGGAGACCGTGGCGGGAGACGTCACTCGACGACTTTGTAGCGGTTCCGCACCACGCGCATGAAGTATTGGATGGTCGTGGCGACCACCACGACGACGGCGAGGGCCAACAGGGTGGGGATCAGGTATCGGTAGGTCCAGTCGGCGGTGACCTCGTCGTCGGCCGTCGGCGGCACGGTCACGGCGGGAACCGCACCGGCCCCGGGACTACTGACCCCGGAATCTCCGGCCACCGTCGTCTCGGTGACGGTGCTGTCGGTGACCGGCTCCTCGGTGGCGAGGACGGGCAGGGCGAAGACGACGACCGCGCAAGCAGACAGGACGAGGGCGAGGAAACGGCGGGCAGCTGACATGTCGGGAGAACACTACCAACGACGCCGACGGCGTCGAAGCGTCACTCGGACTGGCCGGCCTTCTCCCGACTCAGGGCGTCGTTGAGCCGGTCGATGAACTCCTGGGGGACCTCTTCGGCCAGCCGCTTGCGGACCACGACCCGCAGCTTTCGCTCGAAGGTGTAGCCGTTGTGACACGGCGGGCACTCGACGAGATGACGGCGGATCTGGCGACGGCGCCACCAGGTCAGTTCCCGATCGAGATACAGATAGATCTCGGTGAGCGCTTGCTCGCAATATTCGCTCACGGTCTTTCGGCTCCCTCGGCGACGAGTCCTCTTCGGTCTGCGTACTCCCACAACGCACGCTGGAGCTGTTTTCTTCCGCGGTGGAGCCGGGACATGACGGTGCCGATGGGAACATCGAGGATCTC
>DATHVR010000020.1:0-12612 GCA_035461175.1 Acidimicrobiia bacterium
GCCGCCCCGTGTCGGGGCGGCGGCGAGTGGGGTGACCGAGGGGACTTGAACCCCCGACCTCCAGGGCCACAACCTGGCGCTCTAACCGGGCTGAGCTACGGCCACCACGTTGGGATGAGGTAAGTCTAAGGGTTTGCCAGAACCGCGGCGAAAGGATCTCCAGGCCACACTCCACCGACTGCTCCAACCGGGCTGAGCTACGGCCACCACGCGGATATCAACAAAGTCTAAGGGCTACCGCGTCTCGGTACGAACGGGTAGCGGGTGGTGGGTGGTGAGCTATGAGTGGTGGCTGGTGGGTCGTGGTGGTAGGTGGTAGGTGGTAGATGTGGCCCCGGCTAGTACGGGGCCTGTTGGATTTGTTGGAGGGCTTCCGTCCTGGTGGTTCCGGGCATCAGTTCAGGGATGGCCCAGGTGGCCCCGGCCGCGGCGAGGCGGTCGGGACTCGGATGTTCGCCTCCCGTGAGGACGACATCGGTCTCACCGGGCGCGAACTCCCCCCGCTCCAGGACGTCGGTGACGTGGGCGGGCGACCACACGGACTCCCCGACAATGGCCACGCCCTCAAGTTCGTGCCGACGTGCCCGTCGGGGACCGGCACCGACTCCCGTGCGCCCTGCTACCCAGATCGGGAAGCGGGGTCGGCGGCGGGTGGGGATCGTCGTTCGACGACCGGCCGATTCCACAACTGCACCGGTGAGGGCCTGAACCAGAAAGTCGATCCCGGCATCGAGAGCCTGAGCTCGAGATCTAGCGGTGTCGCGTGGCTCATCGAAGGTGGAGTATTCCCCGTAGCCGTCATGGCCGAGTCCCAGACCGAGGATCAAACGGCCGTCGGCAAGGCGGTCGAGGGTGGCCGCCTGCTGCGCCAGAACCTGGGGGCGACGGCGCGGGAGTGGTGTCACGAGGGTGCCGATGGCGATCTGATCGGTGGCAACGGCCACCGCAGCCAGCGTCACCCACGGGTCGGCGAAGGGCTCACCCGTGCGGTTCCACAGGTGGTCCCACACGAAGAAGCCGTCCCAGCCGGCCGCCTCGGCGCTGACGGCCAGCTCGGCCACGGCGACGGGCTCGGACAGTTCTGCGCTCAACGATGTCGAGATACCCCACTTCAACCGGCTCACGACGGGACCGTAGTGGCGAAGGGAGCACGATCCCACGATCGGTCAGGCATCACTTTGAGCGTCCAGAATGCCCTGCATGTCCGAGACATTGGTGTCATATGCCCTACGGCCCGACCGTGTCAGGCGGTACCAGGTGGAGCTTCCCGGCCCCTTACGCGTCTTGTTTGCCTCCGCGTAACCGGCCTCGACCAGTGTCCGCATCTGCTTCGACAGGTCGGGAGCCGTGAGGTCGAGGCGTTCCTGCAGGTAGGCGAAATCCACCTTCAGCCGCCAGGATCGACATGATCCGAAGTCGCTTGGGAGCGTGGATCACCGGATCCAGATCATCCACGGTCGATACGCAGACTCACCAAGCCGGCGCGCAAAACGCTAGTAGATCCGATCGGCGAGGATGAAGCCGAAACCGGCGATTGCCGCGACGACTGCGCCGGCACGGGTGAATACCCACGCACCCTCCGTGGAGAAGGCCCAGACCAGGGTCGGGCCGAATATGAGGGCAGCCGCGATCCAATATCCGATCAGTACCCGTCGCAGAGGGGCCGGCATGCTGCGGAGCCGCGGGTTGACTCCGGAACGACGGAGCATGACTGCATGGAGTGCCCCGATAGCGGCGGCCGCCGCGCTCCCACGAGTGACAGCAGACAGTGAAACAGGAGGCCGGACTGCCCCACGACCGGCGGGCCGTGAGGCAGGACGGTTCTGGCACCCCCGGAGGGACTCGAACCCCCAACCGGCGGATTAGAAGTCCACTGCTCTATCCAATTGAGCTACGGGGGCAAGGATGCCAGTCAATCGAATTCTACGCCCCCAAACGAAAGTCCACTGCTCACTGCGCCAATTGAGCTACGGGGGCAAGGGTGCCGCTCCGAATTCCACGCCCCCTGAAGGAAGTCCACTGCTCACTGCGCGAATCGAGCTACGGGCCGGACCCTCCACCGTTTTCGCGCATGAATTGCGTGCCGTGGCGCAATTCATGCGCGAAGGGCCTAGAGGTACGAGGTCAGGATGGCGACCTCGGCCCGCAATGTCTCGGCGAGGTCGGACTGGTCGAGGCGGGTGTAGAGGTCGATCGCCTTCTGCCTCTCGTTGATCTCCTCGGCCAGTAGCTCCCGAATGGCCTCGTCGTCGAGATGACGTCGGGGGACATCCTGGGAAAAGCCGACCTGATAAGAGCTCGACTCTACGACGACGGCGCCGGAATTATCGACCGACGCGATGGCGGTGCGAAGCACGACAGTCCGGGCGCGATCGCGGGCGGACATTGCGAGGCGAAGATCGGACTGCAGCCGTTGATAGAGGTCGGCGGTTGGCAAAAGGGGCTCCGAAAGGGGGTGGAGCGGGTGACGGGAATCGAACCCGCATAACCAGCTTGGAAGGCTGGGGCTCTACCATTGAGCTACACCCGCAAGTGCCGGGTCAGTCTACGACGTCGGGCCGGTCGGACTTGAACCGACGACCTCGTGCTCCCAAAGCACGCGCGCTACCAAGCTGCGCCACGGCCCGTGAAAGCCTCAGGGTACTCCTTCCCCGAAATCTGTCAGAGCCCACCCGTAGGGTGGTGTTATGGGGATACCGGAGGAGACTGGGGTACCGGCGGAGACTGGGATACCGAAGGAAACAGGGGTACCGGTGGAGTTGGAGAGACGAATCGCCTCCTGGGAGGCTCTCTCTCGATGGGAACGGTCCCAGGTAGGGCGTGACCTGCGCCGGCTCGGACTCTCCTACGGCGAGATCCGCCGGCTGATCGACGTCAAGAAGAGCACTCTGGCCACCTGGTGCCGAGACATCGACCTGAGCGAGACGCAGAAACAGGCAATCCTCCAGCGGACCGGATCGCGCCGCGGCATCCCTGTGGACACCCAGTGGCGGCGGCGAGAAGAGGTCAAACGACTTCAGGAACGGGCCAGAGAGCAGGCTCGCAAGCTGCTCGATGATCCATTCTGGGTCGCCGGCGTGGTCCTCTATTGGGCCGAAGGAGGGAAGACCAACCGACGTCTCGAGTTGGCTCATACCGAACCACCCGCCTTGATCCTCTATCGGAAGTGGGCGCGGGATTTCCACCATCCCACCGCTCAGTTTCGCGCCAGCATCAACCTGCATGCCGACAACGACGAGGGCCAGGCTCGACAGTGGTGGGCGAATCGACTCGGGCTCGATCCGATCGACGACTTCACCAAGTCCTTCATCAAACCTGACGGTACGGGGCACCGAAAGAACCACCTTCCCCACGGGACCTGCCGCCTCTCTATGCGCTCGAGCACCGATGCTTGGCTGCGAACTCTGGTATGGATCGATGTGGTCCGAAAAGTCGTCATCGATTACCCTGGCCTCTGGGCCGCTGGCGCAACTGGCAGCGCAGTTGACTCTTAATCAAACGGTTCCGGGTTCGAGTCCCGGGCGGCCCACTTACTCGCCTGCGGGTGTGGCGGAACTGGAAGACGCGCCAGGTTTAGGTCCTGGTGAGCGAAAGCTCTTGGAGGTTCGAGTCCTCTCGCCCGCACCGCAACTAGGCAGACCGCAGCCACTCTCCCAGCCGCTGCAGGGCCACCGCCCGGTGCGAGAGTCGGTTCTTCGCCTCCACTCCCATCTCGGCGAAGGTGACCCCGCCCACTTCGAACACCGGGTCGTAGCCGAATCCACCACTCCCCCGCCGCTCCTCGCCGATCCGTCCTTGGATCGACCCTTCGGCGGTGTGATAGGAGCCATCGAGAAACACCAGGGCCACGACGGTGACGAACCGGGCCGAGCGATCCGAGGCCCCGCCCAACTCGGAGAGCAGCCTGTCGATGTTGTCGTCGTAGGTGGCATCGGGGCCGGCATAGCGAGCCGTGTGGACGCCGGGCCTCCCGCCGAGAGCAGCCACCTCGAGACCGGTGTCGTCGGCGAGGGCGGGGAAGCCGGTCGCCTCGACCACCGCCCGAGCCTTCAATAGGGCATTCGCCTCCAGCGTCTCGCCGGTCTCGTCGACTTCGTCCCACTCACCGTCCGCCACCACTTCGTCCACCAGGTCCCAACCGGCGATGATCTGGCGAATCTCGTCGACTTTCCCCCGGTTGCGGGTGGCCAGCACCAGACGGGGGATCCTCACTCGACCGCCTGTTTCTGGACCTCGACCAGTTCCTCGATCCCGGTCTGAGCAAGATCGAGCATCTGATCCAGTTCGTCCCGGGTGAAGGGAGCCCCCTCGGCCGTTCCCTGCACCTCGACGAGCAGACCCCGTCCGGACATCACGACGTTCATGTCGACCTCGGCCGCCACGTCCGATTCGTACTCCAGGTCGAGCAACATCTCGCCCTCCACCAGGCCGACCGACACCGCGGCCACGTGGTCGATGAGAGCGTCGGCCGAGACGAGGCTATCCTCTGCCCCGGCCACCAGGGCATCGTGGAGGGCCACCCAGGCACCGGTGATGGCAGCCGTGCGAGTCCCACCGTCGGCCTCGATCACGTCGCAGTCGACCCGCACCATGGCCTCGCCCATCCGCCCCAGATCCACCACCGACCGGAGCGCCCGCCCGATCAGACGGGAGATCTCCTTGGATCGCCCACCCTGGTACTGGTCGCGACGGATCCGCTCGGCCGAGGACCCGGGCAGCATCCCGTACTCGGCGGTCACCCATCCCTTGCCGCTGTCGCGCATCCAGCGGGGGACCTCCTTTTCCACCGCGGCGGTGCACAGCACCCGGGTCTTTCCCATCTCGATGAGAACCGACCCGGGAGTGGCCTCGGTGAAACCACACGTCATCCGGACGGGGCGGAGTTGGTCGGCAGGGCGTTGGCGAGTCACGGTGTTCCTCCGGGAGATGGCTTCACAGGTTGGTCGACGCCCCCGGGACCGCCAAGCCCACCGGTCGATCGAAGGTCTTCTCGGCCTCGATCACGGAACGGGCCGGGTCGAGGTGGGGCGGTATGTGAGTCAGCATCAAGCGCTTGGCTCCGGCCGTGCGGGCGATCGTCCCCGCCTCGGTCGCCGTGAGATGGTGGGGGTACTCGGCCACCCCGGGCTCGCCTTGATATGTCGCCTCGCACAGGAAAAGGTCCGATCCCTCCGCCAGGCGCATCCACTCGCCGGCGGGACCGGTGTCGGCCGAGTAGCACAGGCTGCGATGCTCGCTCCGCCACCGGGAGGCGAAGGTCGGCACGGAGTGGTCCGAGGTCGCCACCTCGAGCTCCAGGCTCCCGATCTCGAGACGGTCCCCATCCTCCAGCGGACGCAGGTCGTACACCTCATCGATACGGCCGCCGTCGACGAATCCCACCAGTGCTTCCAGGGCCGAGGCCGGCCCGTACAGCGGGATTCCGAACCTGGGACGAGGGCCGAAGGCGAAAACATGAGAAGCGATGATCACGTCCAGGCAGTGATCTGGGTGACGGTGCGAAACGAAGATGGCGTCGATATCGGCGACGTCCACCGGGAGCGCCATCAGCGTCCCCGGGCCGGCATCGCACCAGACCCGAGTGGCCTGGTGGTCGATCAGATAGCCCGAACCCGGGCGCCCCGCCACCGGGTAGGTACCCGAAGATCCAAGAACAGTCAGCCGCATCTGTACCCGTCGCTCACGGCGCCAACCGCTCCTTCACCCACCCGCCGACCGCGAGCCGGTATCGGACCCGGTCGTGGAATCGATTCGGCCGCCCCTGCCAGAACTCGAAAACGTCGGGCTCGAGACAGAAGCCCCCCCAGCGCTCCGGTCGGGGAATGTCGCCGTCGGGGTGGCGGGCCAGGAGCTCGTCATAGGCCCGGTCCAGCACCGCCCGATTCTCGACGACCTCGGACTGGGCGGAAACGGCCGCCGCCAGGCGGCTGCCCGGTGGCCGGGAGGCGAAGTAGGCGTCGGCGATCTCGTCGGGCAACTGGACCACACGACCCTCCACCCGAACCTGGCGGTGCAGTTCGAGCCAGACGAAGCATCCCGCCGCCCGGGGGTTGTCTCGCAGTTCCCGCCCCTTCCGGCTGTCGAGGTTGGTGAAGAACGAGAGGCCCTCGGGACCGATCTCCTTGAGCAACACCGCCCGGGCGGAGGGCATCCCGTCGGGAGTGGCGGTGGCGAGCACGAAGGCGTTGAGTTCCACCACTCCCGCCTCGACCGCCGCCGTCAACCAGGCGGTGAATTCCTCCACCGGGTCGTCGCCCATGTCGGCGGGATCGATTCCCACCGACTCGTATTCGATCCGGAGTGAAGCGATGTCCGGCACGTGCATCGGCGACACGTTAGGGGGTTGCCGAGGCACCCGTAAGCTGGAGTCCCGTGCGTGACCCTTCTGCCTCCCGTGGGACCATGATCGGACGCGGCCTGCGCCGACGCTGCCCCCGCTGCGGGGCCTCTGACGTCTTCCGGTCCTTCTTCGAGCTGCGCGAACGCTGCCCGTCCTGCGGGCTCAGGTTCGAGCGAGAGGCCGGTTACTGGGTGGGAGCGATGATCATCATCACCACCGTCACGTTCGGTCTCTTCATCCTCCTCCTGGTCGGCGGCATCCTCATCACCTGGCCCGACGTGCCCTGGAATTGGCTGCTGGCGGTGACGATCGGCGCCAACCTCCTGGTTCCGATCCTGTTCTACCCGCGAGCCAAGACCCTGTGGGCGGCACTGGAGTTGAGCTGGCATCCCCTGGAGCCGGAGGAGATCCAGTCGGCGCTCGAGCACACCTTCGAGCGCTCCGAGTAGCTACATCCGCTTGGCGACCTCGTCCAGCATGACCTCGGTGGCTCCGCCCCCGATCGACTGGACCCGAGCGTCGCGGTAGAGACGCTCCACGGTCGTCTCGGCGATGAAGCCCATCCCGCCGTGGAATTGAACACAGTCGTAGAGAACCTCGTTCACCAGTTCCCCCACCAGGGCCTTGACCTCTGACACGGCCCGCACTGCGTCGACCCCCTGCTCCTCCAGCCAGGCGGCGTGGTAGGTGAGCTGGCGGGCGGCGTCGAGGCGGGCCTGGTCCATGGCCAGACGCTGACGGATCGCCTGCTTGCTCCAGAGGCTGGCGCCGAAAGCGCGCCGCTCCTTCAGGTAATCGACCGTGATCTCGATCGCCCGCTGCGCCTCGCCGAGGGACTGGCCGGCGAGGATCAGGCGCTCGTTCTGGAAGTTCTCCATGATGTAGTAGAAGCCACGGTTCTCCTCGCCGATCAGGTTCGCGGCCGGCACGTAGCAGTCGGAGAAGACCAGTTCGGCGGTGTCGGATGAACGCCATCCCATCTTGGACAGGGCCCGCCCCACCATGAAACCGGCGGTCCCCGACTCGACCACGAACATCGACACGCCGCGGGAGCCCTTCACTTCGGTGTCGGTCTTGGCGGCCACCAGGACGACGTCACCCTCGGAGCCGTTGGTGATGAACATCTTGGTGCCGTTGAGAAGGTAGCCGTCCCCGTCGCGGCGGGCGGTGGTACGGATGGCGGCCACGTCCGAGCCGGCGTCAGGCTCGGTGACGGCGATCCCGGCGATCTTGTCGCCGCTGACCATCGGAGGCAGGAACCTGGCTTTGAGCTCGTCGGAGGCGAACTTGGTCAGGTAGGGCATGGCTAGATCGGTGTGGGCCAGGACCGTGATCGTGAAGCCGCCGTAGGTGGATCGTCCTAGTTGTTCGGAGAACACCACCGACGCTAGCGGCCCCATCCCGATCCCCCCGTACTCCTCGGGGACACGCAGGCCGAAGAATCCGAGTTGACCCATTTGGCGCAGAATCTCCCGGGGAATGTGACCTTGCGCTTCCCATTCGTCGCCGCGCGGCACGATCTCGCGTTCGACATATTCGGCGGTCTGGGCGGCGATCGCCTTCAGATCCTCGTCGACGTAGATGTTCAATCGGATCCCCTCTCGGCGGAGAGCAGGGCGCGGCCCGCTCGGCTCTGGTAGGGCAGTTTCCACTCCTCGCAGAATCGGGCGGCGGCACGGGCCAAGTTCCCCACGTCGCCGTCGTGGTCGATCCCCAATCCGTCGAGCAACCACATGACATCCTCGGTGGCTACGTTTCCCGCCGCTCCGGGAGCGTAGGGGCAGCCCCCGAGGCCGCCGGCCGAGGAGTCGAGCCGAGCGACGCCGGCATCGAGCGAGACCACCAGATTGGCCAGGGCCTGGCCGTAGGTGTCGTGAAAGTGGACGCCGATCCGATCCACGGGAACCACTGCCAGGACTTTCTCGAGCAGCGGTTCGACCTCCCCCACCGTGCCCCGACCCAGAGTCTCTCCCAGGAAGACTTCGTCACATCCCCATTCGACGAGAGTCTCGGCCAGATGAGCTACCCGGCCCGGATCGGTCGGCCCTTCATACGGACAATGAGTTGCCGTGGAGACGTAGCCCCGCACGATCAGGCCGTCGGGAACCTCATCGAGGATGCCGCGAATCCGCTCCATTGCCCCTGCCACGTCGGCGTTGACGTTGCGGAGGCTGAAGGTGTCGGAGGCGGTGGCGAGCACTCCGACCCCATCGACACCGGCGGCGAGGGCGGCCTCGAGGCCGCGCTTGTTGGGAACGAGTCCACTGAGTCGGATCCGATCCCGGGCCACACCCGCCATCACCTCGGCGGCGTCGGCCATCTGGGGCACGGCAGCAGGGCTGACGAAGCTGACGGCATCGAAGCCGACCAGTCCGGCCAGCGCCAACGAGTCGATGAGTCCGATCTTGGCCTCAGTCGGTATGAACGCACCGAGCGACTGAAGCCCGTCGCGGGGGCTCGATTCGGTGATTTCGACCCGGGATGGGCGATTCATGCCGGGTGGAGGTATCGGAGGTCGGCGGGCCTCAGCCCTGGACCAGGTCGCCCTGGAAGGGCTGGATCATGATGCACTCGCCCGGGCACTCCTCGGCGGCTTCAATGGCGAGATCGATCTGATCGTCCGGGATCCGGGCCACGCCTCGAGCACCGTCGGGCCCCGAGTCGGGGCTGTCCAATCCGTCGAAAATCACCCGGCGACCGAAGTGGTTCGCCTCTTCCTTCACCACCCAGAGACCGTCGTCCCGCGGCTCGAAGACATCGGGGCAGATCTCGGAACAGATTCCGTCCCCGGTGCAGAGATCCTGGTCGATCCAGACCATGAGCTGGGTTTCGTCGGCCATTGAATCCTCTCGTTGGTTGGCTGTATCCAACCATATCCGCTCCGGGCCTCAACCCGAAGCGTCGCAGCCACTCTCGGCCTCATAGGAGGTGGAAGTGCGCGATCATTCGTGGGGCAGTCTCGACCCGAAAGGCGCAACCATGACCGATCATCATCCCGGCCACGACGAACATTCCCACGACCACGACCACGACCCGGCGCACAGCCACGACGCGGAGCACAGCCACGAGCAGGTACACGGAGACAGTTCGTCCCAGGCTGAGCCCCGGGCTGAAGAGCGTGGCCACGACCGAGAACACGATCGCGACGAGCCGTCCAACAAGTGGGTCAAGGACGCCGAGGAAGCCCTGGCCGGAGCCGGCGAGGCGATCCGCACCGCCTGGGATGCCAGCCGCGACGCCCGCATGAGCGCCCTGGAAGCGGCCCGAAAAGCCGTCGAGGCCCTCGGCGACGCCGTCGAGCAGGGCCTCAACGCCGCCCGCAGCCGCAAACAGGAGCATGGAACAACGCCCGGCTCTTCTGAAGACCAGTTCTCTGGCTCCCAATCCACTCCGGCTTCGCCCCCGCCGGTGGAAGACGACCGCTAGAAGAGCCCCGAGGCACCAAGGACCCGCCTATCCGGTCCGGTCAAGCCAGCAGGGCCCGCAATCGAGCGATCTGATCCTCGATACGGGCGAGGTCGCCGGCGATGTCCATCCTCCGGTTGAGTTCACGGCGCTGGTCGAGGTTCATTCCTCCCCCCAGGTCGTCATCGCCCACGGCTGAAGGCGGGATCCGTTGGTCGAGCAGGCGATCGCGCTGGGCTTCGAGGTTGGCCAACGCCCGGCGCGCCGCCGCCGGCGACGAGTAGCCGGCGGCGAGGAGCGCCGGGGAAGCCGCGGCTTCGTCGTCCAGCGGGAGGTCGGATTCGTCGTCTTCGACCTGGCCCGAACGCTCCTCTTCGAGGCGGTGTTCGGCGGCCGGGTTGATCACCGCCTCGAACTCCGACATGGCGTTGGAAAGGGCCGCCGAGCCTCCGCCGCGGGAAGAGCGGTAATAGATCCACCCCCGCGATTCGGCCCACGTAGCCAGGAGGTGGATCAAATACGCCCCCACCACGATTCCGCCCACCCACACCAGGAAGGTGACGAGATCGAAGTTGCCGGCTGCATCTGTCATCGCCACCTCTCCGCAGGCCGCTGCGGCCCAGCGTAACCAGGCCGGGCCGAATCGGGCCGAGGACCGCCGGTTTAGTGTGGGGCGAGGCGCCGCTTATTTGCCCCGGAAGTCAGGAGTTCAGCTTGGCCAGTATCCGCCCCAACTCCGCGATCTCGGACGCCTCGAGACGGGCCGTCAACAGGCGTCGAGCCTGCTCGGCGGCAGACTCGGTGGCATCGCGCAGCTTCTCGCGTCCGGCCTCGGCGAGAGACGCCCGCGACGCCCGTGCGTCGCGGGCATCGCGGACGCGATCGACCAGTCCCAGCTTCTCCAATGGCACCAGAGCCCGGGTGACGCCACTCGCCGTCATTCCTATCCTCTCCGCCAGATCGACCCGGCGCGGCGGCACCTCCGACTCGGCCAGGCGGCGCATGATCATGAGGTCTGTGAAGCCCAAACCGAACACATGGCCTAATCCGGCTTCCACCCCACTCGACACCACCGAACTCGCTCTCGCCAGCGCCTCACACACTTCCAGGGCTCCATCATTCGACATCCCGACTCCTTTCGATCGTCACCAGATTATGTGCGCGATACGTGATCGCGCAAGCACTTTACCCACCCGATCCGGGGGTCAGGTGGTGAAGGCCTTGGGCGAGTTGGGGTCACCGCCGGCAGGAACGGGGTGACCTCGGAACGCGACTGCGAGCGGGCCACGCTGAAAGCCCCCCACACCAGGGCGAGGGCCAGCGAAAAGAGCACCGAGAGTCCATAACCCTGGCTGGTGACACCCAGATACTCGAGACCGGCGGTGACGGCAAGCAACACCACTGCGAGGAAGACGGCTTGGAGGATGCTGCGACGAATTGCGGTCGACCAGGCCATACGACGAAACGTTCCGAGCTCAGCGAGAGCCGTCAAGGTCGCCCAGCGCGGGCAGGGGGACGGGGTCGGCGGGTAGGTCGGCGGGATCTCCGAGTCGCATCCAGTACCAGGCCACATCACACCAGCGACCGAGCTTGAACCCGACACCGGGACAGATGCCGGTCGGTTGCATGCCGACCGCACGATGCAGGGCCTCACTGGCCGGATTCGGGAGGGCAATCCCGGCATAGGCGTTGACGAATCCCTGCCGGCGCAGGAGCGGGATCAGGGCGTCGTAGAGGACACGACCGAGGCCCCTTCCCCGGGCGGATTCGTCGACATACACGGAGAGATCGACCGACCACCGATAGGCGGCCCGGCTCCGATGGGGCACGGCGAAGGCGAATCCCTCCACGTCGTCGTCCTCCCTGACGACGAGCCATGGCGTCAGGGTCAGAGTTGAGCGGATGCGCTGCGCGATCTCTGCCACGTCCGGCGCCACCGTCTCGAAGCTGACATGGCTGTCCTCAACCACGGGCCGGTAGATGGCGGCGACGGCCGCCGCGTCCCGGTCCGGATCGGCGAGGCAAACCCGGGTAGTCATCTCTGCGGCTGGAGAAATTCGAGACGGTTGCCGAAGGGGTCGCTGGCATAGAAGCGGTCGAAACCGGGAAGTGGCTGGTCGACGGCCACCGCGACGCCGGCCTCCTCGAGCGTCAATTTCAGCGCTGCCAGGTCATCTACGATCAGGGCCGGATGGGCTTTGCGGGCCGGCCTGAAGTCGGCTTCAATTCCGAGGTGGATCCGCACCTCCCCGTCCTCGAACCAGCAGCCACCGCGAGCTTCCAGATGCTCGGGCTTGACCACCCGCGGGATCTCCAGAAGCCCTGCATAGAAGGCCTCGGCGTCGGCCTCGCCTCCGGCGGGCATCGCCAGGAGTACGTGGTGGAACTGCCGAATCATCCCCGGAGAATAGGAGCGCAACTCGATTGGATCGGCCTCAGAGTGCGGATGTAGATGTGCTCGTCGGCCCTCTCGCCGTCTGGCGGCGATGACCGCCAGCCAATCCCGATCGCCCGGCAATAGCGGCCTGAGAATGCGGCGTTGCTTCCCAACCGTACTCCGTCGCCAGGGGTGACCACCCGACTCACATCGGGGGCCCGATCGGCGCACCCCCGTCTCTCAGGCCCTTTCCAAGCCAGTCGATCACTCGCTGAAGCCGACCGGCTATCCACATGCGCAGCGACCACAACCGTGGATGTCCAGACATGTCCGTCCTGCCGTTGCCGTGCCTCCAACGGTACCGATGTCGCCTCGGCGGCACGGGCGACCGGAATCTGAATCGGTCGGTCTGTCTCCGATCGGAAAGTGGGAGCGATGGCATCTTTGTCTTCCACCCGGCACTCCTGACACCCCCGACGCCGGCTTTGCC